>NZ_QLTJ01000006.1:0-162644 GCF_003269145.1 Microvirgula sp. AG722
GGCGTGCTGCGCGACACCATGCGCAGCGTGGCGTCCGGTCAGGGCGACCTGACGGTCAAGCTGCCGGTCAGGAGCCAGGATGAGGTCGGCCAGATTGCGACCGCGTTCAACGAGTTCATGGGAACACTGCACGACATGTTCGTGACCGTGCGCAGCCATGCCGAAGACATGGCGACCGATGTCCAGCAGCTGCACGGTGCAGCTGACCGGATCGCCAGCGATTCGCGCAACCAGACCGAGGAAATTTCGTCGACGGCCGCGACGATCGAGGAAATCACCGTCAGCATCAACCATATTGCCGACAGCGCGGAAGAAACCGACGTCCTGGTGCTGCAGTCGAACCAGCACTCGGTCGAATCGCACGAACTGATGAACAGCGTGGCGCAGGAAATCGGCATGGTGGTGGAAACGGTCGGCAAGCTGCAGAACGAGATGCGCGGGCTGGCCAGCCAGTCCGAAGAAGTTCGCGGCATCGTCAACGTGATCCGCAGCATCGCCGACCAGACCAATCTGCTGGCGCTGAACGCGGCGATCGAAGCGGCACGGGCCGGCGAGCACGGTCGCGGCTTCGCCGTGGTGGCCGACGAAGTGCGCAAGCTGGCCGAGCACTCGGCCAATGCCACGGTCGAGATCTCGCGCATGATCGACAAGATGGCGGAGCAGACCCAGCAGGCGATCGACTTCGCACAGGCCACGCACAGCCGGGTCGAGTCCAGCGTCGGTTCGTCGCAGGAAGCCGCCGGCAAGATCGAGCAGATCCGCCTCAGCACCGAAGCCGTCGTGGCGCGGGTCAAGGAAATCTCGGCATCGACCAAGGAGCAGAGCACGGCGACCAGTGACATGGCGCGCAGTGCCGAGCACATCAATGTCGCCGCCCAGCAGACCAGTTGCCAGGTGGAAACGGTGGTCGACACCATCCGTCAGCTGGCCGAGCACGGCAAGCAGTTGAAGGCACTGGTCGGGCAGTTCCGCCTGTAAATGCCCGACAGGCCATGATCTCCTGGTAGCAGGCGGTGATCTCCCTGTCACTGCCGCGCCACTCACCCCGGTCATCGACCGGGGTTTTTTTTTGCGGGTATGCTTGCCGGCCCGCCGCCCCGCAATTCATGAATTTCATTCACTAATGCATGCGCTCTCGCGGGCTTAATCAAAACCTGATGGTCCCCTATGATGGCCGTCAGTCAAGTTCCCCTCCCTGCCCGTCGGCAGCCGGTTCTCCGGCCGCCGCCCCGTATACTGCCCCCCTGTTTCACCGGAGTTTTGTCATGAAAACCATTGGTTATGCTGCTTACAGCCCGGATTCTCCGCTGGCACCCCTGACGTTCGAGCGCCGGGCATTGCGACCGGATGACGTCGCCATGGAAATCCTCTACTGCGGCGTGTGTCACTCCGACCTGCACACCGCGCACAACGACTGGGGCTGGAGCTATTACCCGATCGTGCCCGGTCACGAGATTGTCGGCCGGGTGACCGCCACCGGCTCACAGGTGACGCGCTACCAGATCGGCGACCACGTGGCCGTCGGCTGCATGGTCGACAGTTGCCAGGAATGCGACCAGTGTCACAACGGTGAGGAACAACTGTGCCGCGAAGGTCATACCGGCACCTACTGCGGCCACGACCGCCATACCGGCGAACCGACCCAGGGCGGCTATGCCAAGCATCTGGTGGTACGGGAAGCCTTCTGCCTGCGCGTGCCCGACGGCCTTGATCTGGCCAGAACCGCACCGCTGCTGTGTGCGGGCATCACGACCTATTCGCCGCTGCGCACCTGGAATGTGGGCCCGGGCAGCCGGGTTGGCGTGATCGGGCTGGGCGGGCTCGGCCACATGGCGGTCAAGCTGGCGGTCGGCCTTGGCGCCGACGTGACCGTACTGAGCCGCAGCAACGGCAAGGAAGCCGATGCGCTGGCGCTGGGCGCCGATCGTCTGCTGGTGTCCACCGATGCCGGGGCCATGAACAAGGCGGCCAACGGCTTCGACCTGATCGTCGATACCGTGCCGGTCAAGCACAGCCTGGACCCCTACCTGCCGCTGCTCGACGTGGACGGTACCCTGGTCATCGTCGGCCAGGTGGGCCCGATGGCGGAAACCAATACCGTTCCGCTGCTGCTCGGTCGCCGCCGTGTTGCGGGCTCCCCGATCGGCGGCATCCGTGAAACCCAGGAACTGCTCGACTTCTGCGCGAAGAAGAACATCCTGCCGGACTGCGAAATGATCCGCATGGACCAGATCAACGATGCCTTTGAGCGCATGGAAAAAGCCGACGTGCGCTATCGCTTCGTGATCGACATGGCCACGTTGTCCGACGGACAGGCCTGACATGCAGGCCACGCCATCGCCATGCCGGCGGTGGCGGTCTCCGGGCGCGGGCATCTCCACGCGTTGCCCCCTGCGGATGCCATGGCGGCCGCGGCTGAAATATACTGCTCCGGTGTTGCCCGCTCTCTGTCCCCTCATTTCAACAGGACTGCGCCCCGATGCCGGAATTCTCCAGTCTGCTTGCCTTCGGTCTTGTCTCGCTCGGCATGGTGCTCACGCCCGGGCCGAACATGATCTATCTGATCTCGCGCTCGATCTGCCAGGGGCGCATGGCCGGGCTGATTTCCCTCGGGGGTGTCGCGCTGGGCTTCGTGGTCTACATGCTGTGTGCCGCACTGGGCATTACCGCGCTCGTGCTGGCCGTCCCGTATGCGTATGACGCATTGCGCCTCGGCGGGGCGCTGTATCTGCTCTATCTGGCCTGGCAGGCGGTCAGACCTGGCGGCCGCTCGCCGTTCCAGGTCCGCGATCTGCCGGCGGACAGCCCGCGCAAGCTGTTCATGATGGGCTTTGTCACCAATCTGCTGAATCCCAAGATTGCCGTGATGTACCTGTCGCTGCTGCCGCAGTTCATCAGCCCCGAAGGACATGGCAGCGTGCTGCAGCAATCCCTTGCGCTGGGCTTCACCCAGATCGTCATCAGCGTCAGCGTCAATGCCCTGATTGCGCTCATGGCGGGCTCCATCGCCGGGTTTCTCGCCGGCCGGCCGCTGTGGCAGACGGTACAGCGCTGGCTGATGGGCACGGTGCTGGCCGGTCTGGCCGTGCGCATGGCCATGGAAGGACGTCGCTAGCAAACTGCCGACGGGTTGCAAAAAAGAAAGAGATCCTGCCAGTGCAGGATCTCTTCTTCATGGCCATCGACAACGGTCGTTTCAGACCCTTATGCCTTGACGCGATAGTGCTTGATCAGGTCATGCACGAGCTTTGCCTGCGAAGTCAGCTGAACGGCCGTCGCCGCACACTGCTCGGCATGCTGGCTGACCGCCTGCGTATCGTTGTCGATCTGGTTCATCCCCTGGGTAATCTCGTCGATCCCCACCACCTGCTCCTGCGAGGCCAGCGAGATCCCGTCGACCAGCAAGGACAGCTCTTCCGCGCTGGTCACAATCTGCTTGAGCGAGTCCGCAGTCTTGTTTGCCGTCTCGACGCCGACTGCCGTTTTCACGCTGGAAGACTTGACCAGCTCGGTGACTTTCTGCGCCGCGTTGGCACTGCGCGTCGCCAGCGAACGCACTTCGTCGGCCACCACGGCAAAGCCGCGACCGGTCTCGCCTGCCCGTGCCGCCTCGATGGCGGCATTGAGGGCCAGCAGGTTGGTCTGCGCGGTAATGTCGTTGATGGTCTGGATGATGGCGGCGATATTGTCTCCGGACGATTTGATCTCCTGCATGGCCGTCAGCATCTCGTCCATGTCGCGCGCACCAGTGACCGCCGCAGTGCGGGAGGTCTGGGAAATGGTTTTCGCCCGGTTGGCATTGTCGGCATTGCTCTTGGTCTGCGAGCTGATCTGCGCCATGGCCGTACTGACCTGTTCGATCGAGGCGGCCGAGCTGCCTGCCCCTTCGGACAGTTCCTGACTCAGCACCGACATGTCCTTCGCATTGTTGTCGATGGCCTTGGCTTCCGTTTGCAGATTGCCGACCATCCGGTTCAGGTTGTCGACCATCTTTTTCAGCGAGATGCCGAGCTGGTCGGAGGGCGAAGTCAGGTTCACCTGGCAGTTCAGATTGCCCTCGCTGATCTGCTCGGCAAGGTTGACCTTCTCCTGCAGGCTGTCGCTCATGCTATTCAATGCCGAGGCCAGCTTGCCGACCTCATCATTCGATTCAACGGCGAGCCGGGTATCAAAGACGCCATATTCGATGCTTTTCGCCATATCAGCCGCTTTCCGGATCGGACGGGCAATCCTGGCAGACATCCGCCACAGGAACAGGCTGGCAAGCAGGATGATGCCGACGCCGGCGCCAATCTGCAGCAGGGTGGCAAAAATGGAACGTGCCTTCACTTCGCTGTTCAGGCTGTTGACTTCGGCCAGCGCCACATCCTTCGGCACCTGGATCAGGACCGCCCACGGCTTGCCCGTCTTGCCAAGCGGAATCGGCGCCATGGCATTGATGGACTGCGAGGCATCGTCCACCCAGGTTTTCGCGTTGCCGGCCTTGATGTCATCAAGCAGCGCAGACGCTTGCTGTTCCCCGGCACCGGACGTGAACGGCTTGCCGATGCGTTCCGGGCTGGCACTGTCCGCCACCACCAGCCCGCGATCACTGAGGATCAGCAGCCGGCCCTTGCCTTCATACAGGGACTTGTTGGTCTCCTGGCTGATTTTCTGCACGAAGTCGAGGTTGTAGTCGGCCCCCGCCACCCCGGCGAATTTCCCGTTCACCATGATCGGTACCGACATGGTGGCCAGAAACACGCTTTTCCCCTGCACTACATACGGCAAGGGACCAAGCACGCTTTCCTGACCGGTCGTTCTGGGGCCGGTATACCAGCCGCCCTTGGGCACGCCATTTACGTGGGCTGCATCGGAGTCATATTCAACCAATGGCTGTACGGCAATAGTGCCGCTGCCATTGCGGGTAAAGTACGGAGTGAATCGCCCGGTCTGGGCGTTATTGCCATTGCCGCTGCCGGTGTGCTGGGCATCGTTGCCATCGACGGCGTTGGGTTCCCAGCAGGAATAGGTTCCGTTGAATTCCGGATTGTTGACCAGCACATTGTGCAAAATGGCATTCAACTGCACGCGCCCCATCGGCACACTGCTCCTGGCCAGGGAAAAGGTATGGGCCATGGTACGTGCCGCATCGAGTGCCAGATCAAAACGCGCCTGGATCGCACCGGCCTGGGCCGAGGCCAGATTGCGCAATTTGGCTTCCGCTTCACTGCGCATCAACTCGTTGGTGCGGTTGCTGACCATGGTTTGCGTCATCATTGCCGACCCGATATTGACGGCAAGCAGCGTGGCCGAGCTGATGACCAGTGCCCCGCCCGCAGCGAGGGCAATGCGTCCCTGCACGGACTGCAGGCTGACCTTTCCGACTTTTTCCTTCAACCAGCTCATCGTGGCCTTCACTCTCTTGGATTAGTGCGCGCTGCAGCAGCCGGCCACCATGCCGGCATGCCCTGCCTGTTGCCGGTCGTCGTTCTTCCCGGTCCCGGTCGACGAAACCGGAGATGCTCCCCCCGCGGGTGGCAAAACCTGAATTCCGGTTCAGGGAGTCCGGTTCGACTGTCTGCTGGGGTTTTTCATGTTTCCCTCAATCGGTATACCGGAAATGAATTAGCGCTTAAGTAGCAACACGACATAATCCATGCCGCTGTCCGATGCTTGCGGATTTGTGCAGCACAAGCATTTATAGCCCAATCCCCCAGCCCGGAAAGGTCGGGGGATAAAAAGCGATGTACGGGCGTGAGAATGACCGGATGACGGCAGGAGTCCGGATCACCGGGCCGTCACGGAAGGGGGGCCGGCCGGGGGGAAGGAAGCGGCGCGGCCCTGTCTCCTGCCCTGGCCAGCACGGCATCGCCGATTTCATGCTGTCCGCAAGCCCTGAGCGCATGGCCGGCACCGCAGATATCCCGCGCCACCTCGTCCTGCCCAAGTTTGCTTTTGCCCACCAGGCGGGTAATGTCGATCTGCAGCCCGACGATCCGTCTCAGCAGCGCATCGATATAGTCTTTCGGACCATCGCCCATCTTCCACTGGCTGGGCTGCGAGGCTTCGTGTGCCCGGGTCAGCCTGGCCACCACGCCCCTGACAAATTTCTCGTCATCATGCAAACGGATGCGTCCATGCGCATGGACCACGATAATTCCAGGTCGGGACTTGTCGGTGCGACTCGTGCTTGGTCGGATAGCAGCCTGGCGAGACATGCGCGTCGCCAGCCTGAGAAACCACCAGCACCGGACGGGATGGAAGACACAAGGCGTGACCGCCCCGACGAACCGTCATCGGGGCGGAGGGCTCCGGCGGTGTTACCGCGGGTCGAAGCCGATCAGCGTGGATTCAATCACCGCACCAGGCATCATCTCCAGCAGGCCCCGGGTCAGCTGGTCGCCGGCTTCATGCAGCGCGGCCAGTGGCATGGCCGGCAGGCTTTCCAGAATGAACCACATCTGCGTGGCGTCGGCCCCCAGTCGGGTCCTGACCCCCTGCCGCCAGTTCCAGCGCCGGCAGGTCACCCCGATGTCGTCCCGCCACACGACTTCCCCGACCTCGGGGGTTTCATGTGCCGGAGCCCCGTCCTTCATGGTGTCGAACAGCTCCGTGCCATCCGCAATGGCCAGCCGGGGGGCACCGGCATAGGCGGCAAAATTCTCGCCGCCGACAGGAATCGCATACTCAATGCTGATGGCGTTATACAGATCAACAATGGGGTCAATACTTGGCATGCTGCCATCCCGCAGCACCCGCTTGCGCAAGGCTTCGGCGGAGCACGGGGTCCGCTGCGGCTTGGCGCCGAACTGCCGGAACACCTCCGCCCAGGCCTGCAGGTGGGCTTCTGCCCAGGCAGCACCGCCGGCGGTCAGCGACTGGCAGGCCCGGCGCAGCGCATCGGCAGCAACGCCGGGATTGACGATGGGTGTCGCCTCGACACTGATGCTGAGAGCCCGGAAGCCGGGGGCGAGGCTGGCGATATCCGGATCGATTGACGGCATGACGGAGCGCATCGGAGAATCCTTTAGTGACTAATTTATTCCATGCTAACGACCAATGACCAAAAAAGTCAATATATCGACCGATTCCGGCGCCGATGTCCAGACGGTCAGCGAGGCAGTCTCCGCCAGGCTCAAGGCACACAGGAAGCAGCAGAAGCTTTCCCTGGACGAACTTTCGCGCCGCGCCGGCGTCAGCAAGGGCATGCTGGTCGAGATCGAAAAATCCGCCGCCAACCCCAGCATCGCCATCCTGTGCAAGATTGCTGCGGCGCTTGGCATGTCGGTCGCGGATATCGTGAACGTGGCCAGTGCCCCTCCCGTGCACCTGATCGAAGCAGAACACATCCCGACGCTGTGGACCGGTCCCGGCGGAGGCACCGCGCGTCTGCTGGCCGGGACCAGCGGGCCGAACATGATCGAGCTGTGGCGCTGGGCAATGCCGCCGGGCGAACGGTTTGAATCGCCCGGGCATCCGCAAGGGACTTTCGAGCTGTTCCATGTCGAGCAGGGACAGCTGACGGTCAGAGTGGGCAAGACCGAGCTGATCGTTCCCGCTGGCTGTTCCGCCGTCGCCAGAACCGACGTGCCCCATCACTATGCGAATGAAGGCGACGCCGGGCTGATATTCACCATGAGCGTGGCCGAACTGCATCCGCAGGCAACGATACGCTGAGCGGGACGACGACCGGTCACGGATCAGCGCATTGCCCTGACGGATTGCGGGGTTTTCGGTTTCACCCGGGAACGCCCGGCGATATGGCAAAGCCGGCACAGTTCATAAACCAGACCATTGAGATTTTTCATTTTTGACATGGCTCCATTTGCAGTTGGCAAGGACATCCCTTGGCAACTGCACTGTGCCGGCGGTCTCAAGATAAGACAAATTAAACGTTATTAATTATCATTATAAAAACTTAATAAGCATTTTATTATACAAGCCGGATTTACCGGCATGAACGGGCACCGGCTGGCATTGGCAGCATCCATGCAAATGTGATGAAACTTCTCAGATTTGCTCAGTTTCAGCCTTCCGCACGTCCTTATACTCTTCATGAAAATCATGAAGATGCATCAATGCACCGGACGGCCACGAGCCGGATGGCGTGGCCGTATGACATGGCAGGGCCGGTATCGACGGTTTTATCCGGAACCGGCACGTTTCAGGATGGCGCAACGCCAGTTCCCCTCCCGGAAATCCGACCGTCATCCCGCTTCGCACTGCCTGCCTGCCGTCCGTATCCAATGCATTGCAATCAACAAGGACTACCCGTTCATGCCGTCTCTCCACGCCCTCCCCCGCTGGAAACCGAAGGCCAGCCACGCCGCCGTGCTGCTTGCCATTGCCAGCCTCATGTACGTGCCGACGGCGCTGGCCACGCCAGCCTCATGTGGCGCCATCGCGAGCGACAGCAATCTTGGCACCGATACCTACGACTGCACGGTTTCGGACGGCGCCAGCGTCAACCAGACCAACGGGGCCGCGATCACCTACTCGGCACTCGCCGGCGCCAACGGGAATGTGGGTACCGGCAAGACACTGACCAACAACGGCACCGTCACGGCAAGCAACAACAAGGGCGGAAAAACCGCCAAGGCCTATGGCATCCACTCCGACACACTGAATTTCGTGCCAGAAACCATGACAACAATCCGGCGCTCGGCGCGACCGCCGTCATTACCGCCCTGGGCCAGCTCGGCAGCGAGCACGACGTGTCCCGTGCCGTCAGCCAGACCCTGCCGCTGCTGACCGCCGGTGCGGCCCAGGCCAGCACGGCCGCTCGTCCGGCGACGAGTTCTTTACCGACCGCCGGGGCTGGGCCCGACCGTTCGGCAGCTGGGCCGATCAGGCCGACAAGGACGGCGCCAGCGGCTACACGGCCAAAACCTACGGCATGGTGGTCGGGGCCGACACCGAACTGAACGCCGCCAGTCGCCTCGGCGTGGCGGTGGCCTACGCCAGCAGCAAGGTCGACGGCAAGGACAGCGCGGCGCAGCAGCGGGCGGACGTCGACACCTACCAGCTGGTCGTTTACGACAGCCACAGCCTCAGCGAAGCCACCGACCTGAACGTCCAGGCCGATGTCGGCGCGCACCGTACCAGTGGCGAGCGCCAGATCGCCTTCGGCGGGCTGAGCCGCACGGCGAAATCGGATTACAACAGCTGGAGTGCGCACATCGGCGCCGGACTGGCCCACACCCTTGCACTGAGCGAACGCACCTCGTTCACTCCGTCGCTGCGTGCCGACTACACGGTGATCCGCGACAAGGGCTACACCGAAACCGGCGCCGGCGCGCTGAACCTGAACGTGGACAGCAACCGGGCCGAGGAACTGATTGTCGGTGTGGACGGCAAACTGTCGCAGACGCTGAACGAACGCACGACGCTGGTGGCGAACCTCGGCGCCGGCTACGACCTTCTCGGCAAGCAGTCGAGCATCGTCTCCGCCTTTGCCGGCACGCCATCGGCCGCATTCACCACCAAGGGCATCGAACCGAGCAAGTGGCTGGGTCGCGGCGGGCTGGGGCTGGTGAACAAGGTCAATGACTCGCTGGAGCTGTCGGCGCGCTACGACATCAAGTTCCGTGAGGGCTTCACCAACCTGACCGCCTCGGTCAAGGCACGCTGGATGTTCTGATCCGGCGCCATGGCCATCACGACATCGGGTCAGGGACGTCAGCCGGCGCCCTGGCCTGATTGTCGGCGCAGCACAGGGATCATGACGCTGGCGTTTTCATTATCCGTTCGTGATATGACCCGGCCACACTCATGCGCAGACGGAAACGTCAGCCATGAGCCGGTCAATCCGGAAAGACACCGGCCCGGCCGAAATCAGCCCTGCGGCATCAGCCCTGGCTGAAAACCGGAATCGCGATGCAACGACAGCCTTCTTTGCGCGAGCAGAATTTCCCTTCACCGGGGTGGCCGGTCGGCGGGGGATCATCCCAGCGAAAGACCTTGCCGTAGTTGACCATGCAGCGTTCGCACACACCCTCGTCGTTACTGCTCGACCACCGGTAGCTGGTGATTCCCAGCGCAAGCTGCCTTGCTTTTTCTTCTTCGGCAGCGGCCCTGCGCCCGTCCACCGTCAGAAAAATGTCATCCTTTTTCTGCACCATCAAGCACCTACCATTTTGAGAATTTTCACATCCTATCCGACAGAAATTAGGAAGCCATTATTTTTTATCCGGTTGGCCATTGCAGCGACGATGGCCCGACCCTGTTCGTCACGGCAGGCATCAACAGCCGGCAGGGCAAGGACCCGTTCAGGCTGCAGGCAAAGCCCCTCCCGGGCGCCCATCGGCATTTGCCGCGGGCAATGCAGTGCGGCCCACGATCGTAGCCAGCTACCGCAATGATGATCTTCAACATCGAGGATCAGAAACGTGCGGGTTCGCCGGAAAGCCACAAGTCATACGGTCAGTCCGCCTCACTCCCGGATATAGCGTCGTGTCAGTACCACAATGCTGAGCAGGCAGGCGATGACCAGCAGAAGTCCGGCCCGCAGCCCGGCCAGCGCAGGTACGGTACCGCCCACCAGGGACCCCAGGATGGCGATCCCCATGGCCATGCCGATCTGGCGGGACGTGTTGTAGACCCCGGAGGCCAGGCCTGCACAGGCCGGATCAACTGTCGTGGTCGCCACCACATTCAACGTGGGCGAGTAGATGCCGGTGCCAATGGCAATCACCACCGTGCCCAGCACCAGCACCGGCCAGGTCCCGGGCGTCGACATTCCCAGCATGATGATGCCGCCCGCCGAGGCCCAGGCGCTGCCAACCCACAACATCCAGCGTGCTCCGCGCTTCAGCAGCCAGGGATTGAGCATCAGTGTGGTCAGGATCAAGGCGATAGCGAATGGCAGCAGCAGCAAGCCGGCCTGCAGGGGCGTGACCTGCCACGCCTGCTGGACAAAAATCGCCAGCATGAACAGCAGCCCATAGCAGCTGAACTGGAAAGCAAATCCTCCTGCCACGGCAGCGCCAAATGCCCGGTTGTGGAACAGGGCCAGTGGCAACACCGGATGCCGAACACGCTTCTCGATGCGGATGAATGCCAGGATGCCCGCAATGCCCCCGGCAACCAGACCAAGAACCAGTGGATGCGTGCGTCCCAGCGTGTTGCTTTCGATCAGGCCGGCCATCAGGGCTGTCAGCGCCAGCGTACCGACGGCAGCACCAGGCAAATCCAGCGGTGTACGCCGCCGCGGCGTCTGTTCCAGATGGCGGTATGCCAGCCAGGCCCCCAGCAGGCCAATGGGCAGATTGATCAGAAAGATCGAGGGCCAGCCGAGGACTTGTGTCATCAGGCCCCCACCAAAGGGGCCAACGACGATGGCGACGCTGCCTGCGATTGCCAGGGTGTTCACGGCACGGGCGCGTTCGGCCGGGTTCTGCCAGCTCTTGGCAACCAGCGACAGCACCATCGGCAGCAGGCCTGCCGCGGCCATGCCCTGCAGCATGCGGGAGGCGATCAGTTGCGGCAGCGACAAACTCAGGGCGCACAGCAGGGAAGTCAGGGCAAACGCCAGCAGCGAACCGATAAACAGCCGCCGCGCGCCCCAGCGGTCCCCCAGCACGCCTGTCGTCAGCAAAAGGCTGGCCAGCGGCAAGGTATAGGCTGTCACGAGCCACTCCAGTTGCGACACGGAGCCATTGAACTCGTGCCGGATCGTGGGCAGTGCCAGATTCAGTGCAACGCCGTCGAACGTGACCATGAACATGCCGGCACAGATGGCCACCAGTCCCCATGCCCTGTTTCCCGCACGGCCCGCCTGTGCCAGTCGTGGTGAGTGAGTTGAAATTTCCATGCGCGCCCCTGTCTGTACCTACTGGTATGTACGAAGCAATGTAGCACAGAAACATACCAGTAGGTACAATCACGCCATGAGCACATCACTGGACAGACTGATCGAGACAACCCAGGTACTGCTGTGGGAGCGCGGCTATGCAGGCACCAGTCCGCGCGCCATTCAGGAACAGGCGGGCGTCGGTCAGGGCAGCATGTATCACCATTTTCGATCCAAAGCGGCGCTTGCACAGGCTGCCGAGGAACGCTCCGCAGCCGAGTTGATTGAGGAAGTCCGGCAGTTGCTCGATGGTCCCGGAGATCCGCTTGACCGGGTGCTGGCCTACCTCCGTCTGGAGCGGGATATTCTCAAGGGCTGTCGCATCGGCCGGCTGGCGGCCGACCCTGAAGTGGTGGCCGACCACAGCCTGCGCAAACCGCTGGAGGACACTTTCGCCTGGATCAGCACACGCCTGACCGGCTTGCTTCAGGAGGCGCAGGCTGGCGGTCAGCTGCAGCAGGGACTTGATCCGCGGCTGCTGGCGGCTACCGTGCTTGCGGTGCGCCAGGGCGGGTATGTGCTAGCCCGCGCGGCCAGCTCGACGGTCCCGTACGAACAGGCAGTCGAAGGGCTGACCGCCCTCCTGACGGCAAGGCGGACTTGAATCCTGGCGGTGGCGTGCCTGATTCGCTCCCCTGTCCGGCCCGGATTCCCTGACGGCCGGCAGGCTGCCCGTTGCGGGCAGCCTGCCGGTTCGTCAACACTGGAAACGGCGTACGGCGCGGTGCAAGGTGGTGGCGACTTGTTCCAGCTCGCTGGCCGACGTCGCCGTAGCGGTCATGCTGCCGCTGGTCTCCTCTGCCGCCTGGGCGATATTCTCGACCTGCTGGGCCAGCGAGTTGCTTGCCGAGCGCTGTTCCCGCGCTGCGCTGGCCACATCGGCAACCAGCTGACTGGCCTGGGCGGCGCCATCGGCAATTTTCTTGAGCACATCGGCGGACTGACTCACCTCACCAACGCTGTGATCGGCCTGGGTCGCCGCATGATGCATGGCGCCGACGGCGCCTTCCGTTTCGGTCTGGATGGCAGACAGGGTGCGCTCGATCTCGCTCGTGGCTGACGACGTGCGTTCGGCCAGCTTGCGCACTTCGTCCGCGACAACGGCGAAGCCACGGCCGGTCTCGCCCGCTCGTGCGGCTTCGATCGCCGCATTCAGGGCCAGCAGATTGGTCTGATCGGCAATGTCCTTGATGGTGGCAGCAATGGAGCCGACCTCCCGGGCGCGATGGTCGAGACCATTGATGCGCTCTACCGCTTCGTGAATCGCCGCACTGAGCATCCCCATGCTGGCGACCGCCGCATTGACCTGCTTTTCACCCAGTGCCGCCGCGTTGACCGTGGTATTGGCGAACTGCTCGGTCTCGGAAGCATTGTCCGAAATGTGGGAAATGCTGACGGTCAGTTCTTCCATGGCCGCAGCCATGCCCTGGGTGGAGGCTACCTGGCTGGTGGCCGCCTCGGCAACGGTGCTGCTGGATGCGCGAATATGCCGGGAGGCCGTGGAGATATGCTCGGCACCGGAGTGGATCTCGGCAATCAGGCTGCGCAATGCCTGAATCAGGCCATTGAGTTCGGCCAGCAGACTGTCATTGCGGGCGGTCTTCAATTCGACAGTGAGGTCCCCGCCCGCCACCTGCTTCATTACCTGCATGGCGTGTACCGGCTCGCCCCCCAGCTGGCGAAGGACGGATTGCGAAATGAACAGGATGACCCCGAATACCGCCACGGCAAGAACAAGGATCACCACGCCAAACATGAGCAGGCTGTGGCGAAATGCGGCATCGATATCGTCAACATACAAGCCGGCACCGATAACCCAGTTCCATCCATCGATATTGGTGGCATAGGCCATTTTCGGCGACGCTTCGGTCTGACCGGCGCGCGGATAGTCGTAGGCGGTAAAATCTCCACCTGCACGCCCTGCCGCAACAATATTGCGAATCAGAGGCACACCCTTGGCATCTTTTACGTCAATTCTTGACTGACCTTCTTTTTCCGGAGAAGGCGGAAGCAATACCGTGATGCCATCGTAGGTGTAAATGAAGAAATAATTGTCACCCTGGAATTTGGTGGCACGCAAAGCTTCGCGAGCCTGATCCCTGGCCTGCTGAGCTGAAAGCTTCCCTTTCTTTTCCAGTCCCTGGTAATACCCAACCTGGCTACGAGCCGATTCAACTAATGACTTGAGCATGACCATCCGCTCATCATAGGTTTTGGAGCGCTCATGAAGAGCGGACCACACGCCCAGCACCAGTAATCCAGCCAGGGCGACCAGCCCGATCCCGATCATTCTCTTTTTGAGGCTCATGCTCGCAAACATCTGTATTTCCAGTAATTTTCGAATAAATTCAAGTCATTCCCTGAATAAACAGGTAAACGACAGTACAGAAAACAGGCTGACCGGCTTTCCCGTGAGCGGCAGGCAGCGGGCCAGATTTCTGGAATCATCACTGGTCTTCCCGATGTCCGTCAGTTCAAGCACATCGGCGATACAGGCCGTGCTGGCTCATTCGGGATAATGAAACGACAGGCTGCGCCGCGCAATAGCAAATCTTCCCCGTTCTGGTATCCGGTTATCAATCAGCAATGGCGGCAGGTCGGGAATGATTATTATCCCGGGGCCTCATCCGTACCCATCAGGTTTCAATATTCATTCTGCCATCGTGCAAATACGGAAACGCCCGCTGATTCAGCGCGACCGAAACGAAAGGCGCCGACAAATTCCAGACCACCCCGATTGCTTCCCGGAGCGATAGGACGCCATATGTATCCGGCTGCGCCGATTGTCGTGACCAGCAAGGCAATAAACGCGCATCAGCGCCCGTGGTACCGCGTCACCATGGCGTCGCAGTCAGCGCTTTCAGCCTGACGACCGGGTTTTTCATGGTAGCGGCGAGACTGCCCACATAGCCGCCGGGCAGCGTCAGGGCATGCAGATGCCAGCCGGCATCCCCGGCGACGCGCCATGCGGCGTCACCGTATTCGAGGCGGATGTCTGCGGGTGACTGGCTCAGACCTTCACCCGTGCCCTTCACATAGGCTTCCCTGAGCGTCCACAGGCGCAGGAACTGGCGGTGACCGTCGGGGTCCGGCATCCGGCGCAATACCGGCAACTCGTCCGGATGGCAGCAGGCCGGCGCCAGTTCGCGCCAGTCCAGCGGGCGATCCAGATGCTCCAGATCGACACCCAGCGGCGTCCTGCCCAGCGCGATCAGCGCCAGTTGGCCACTGTGGCTGACATTGAACTCCAGACGAGGGAGAGAAGCGGCCAGACGGGGCTTGCCGTGATGGCCTTCCTCCAGGCCGATGGCCAGCGGTGGCAGGCCAAGGCAGTGGCCCAGCACCTGGCGCAGGGCGGCGCGGGTCTGCACGAAGCTGTGGCGCGCATGCCGGCATTGGTAGCGGCGCGCCCGTGCCTGCTCGTCCGGACTCAGCTGATCCGGGGAGGCCCATGCCTGGTCGAGGTGAAGCAGCCAGACATGGATATCGCACTCAGGCACGCCCGGCGCCCGTATCCGCCAGTCCCGCCGCGCCCCCTCCCCGCGCCTCGCGCCCGTGCAGGTGCAGGGCGGTCACCAGTGCGACCAGCGCCAGGGCGGCACCGCAGAGAAAACCACCGGCATAGCCGATCTGAGCGGTAAGCGTGACCAGAAAGGAGGACGCCAGCATTTCCCCCAGGTCGCGGGTGCTTTGTACCGCGGTGACGTCGGTACCGGCCTGATCGCCCTGACCGGCAAAACGCATCGCCGCGGTCAGCATCGCCACCGAGGTAATGCCGGTGGCCAGCGAGCCGACAAGCACGCATGTCCAGGCCAGCCCCGCGCCCAGTGGCAGCCAGTGACCGGCCTGCAGGTACCAGAGCAGCGCCGAGCAGCCGGCGAGCACCACACCGAGGGCGAAGCCATGCCAGAGACCGACCCGCTTCACCAGCCAGGCGCCACCGCCGCAACCGAGAAATACCGTGACCAGACCGCCGCTCATGCCGAGTCGGCCGATATCCTCCAGCGCCCAGCCGGCATCGTTCAGGTACAGCTTGGACAGGCCAAAGCCGGACACCGCAGTCATGGCCGAGAGCAGCGCCAGCAGCAGCAGCGCAGGTGCCATCGGGCGGCGCAGGAAGCGCAGCAGGCTGGCCCGGCTGGGCGGCACAGGCGGCTGCTCGCGGGGATCGCCGCGGCCCAGTGCGCAGGCCAGGCACAGGCTCAGCAGCGGCACGCAGGCGATCGCCAGAAATGCCGTGCGCTGGCCGAAGAGGCCGGTGAGCATCAGGCTGCCGGCGCCGCCGCCGAAGAAGCCGATCATGACCCCCGCGATCTGCACCGCATTGACCTTGGCCAGCAGCCTGCCGCTGAAGTGCTCGGCCGCCATGCCATCGGTAGCGATATCCTGGGTCGCACTGGCCAGTGAGGCCAGCGCCAGCAGACCGACAGCCCAGCCGGCGGTTTCCACGCCAAGGCCGGTCAGGGCGAGCCCCAGCAGGCAGGCCAGAACCACGCACTGCATCGGCAGGATCCAGCTGCGCCGCCGGCCCAGCCGGCGCGACCAGTGGTTGTCGACCCAGGGGGCCCAGAGGAATTTGACCACCCAGGGCAATCCCACCAGCGGCAGGAAGGCCAGTGCCTGCAACGGTGCGCCGTCGCGGCGCAGCAGGGTGGGCAGTGCATCCATGGCAAGGCCGATGGGAATGCCCTGGGACAGGTAGAGCAGCGCCAGGGTCATGACCAGGCGGCGGTGACGGTACAACTCAAGCATGAAGGTCTCCGGTAAGACGGGGGTGGGCGGACGCAGGCGTCAGCATCCAGGCGTGCCGGCAGAGCAGCACGCCGCATAACAGCAGCCACAGGTCAACGGGCGCGGCAGGCCAGTGACCACGGGCAAAGCAGGAAATCAGGTGTGCGCCAGCCGCAGCGAGACAGGCAAAGCCGGCCAGCCCCGACAGCACGCGGGCCAGCGGCCAGTCACGCGGCCCGGCCAGCGCCACCAGGCCGGCGGTGATCCACAGCCCGGCAAACAACAGGCCCGGCCATGCCCCCGCACGCACGGCTGGCGGTGCGACCTGCAGCGCCAGCAGCAGCGCGGCTGCCGCGAGCACCAGACCACCGCAAACCCCCTGACCCAGCCGCCACAGCAGCGGCACGCGACGATCCGCCGTGCGGGCGCGCCGCTGCAGCCACAGGTACAGACCGCTGGCGCACAGCAGGCAGGCCCCCAGCCCCATCGCCAGTTGCAGGCCGCGCAGCACGGACGACCAGCCCGGGCCCAGCCACTGGTATTGCGCAAAGTGCAGCGGCTGCACGGCAATGAAGGCGCGCAGCCAGAACCCGCGGTCGGTGGCGCTGCGGTCGCCCAGCCAGGCACCGTCGGCAAGCCGGTACAGGTGCCGCTCGAAATTCGCCGTGCTGGGTACGCCACGGCTGACCCCGGCGATCTCCACGCTGCCCTGGCGATCGCCGGCATGCACGAGCGTCAGACGCTGGGCGATGAAGCCCGGCACGCGTGCCGCGTCCCGGGCCAGCAGACGGTCGAGGTCGACCCGCGTCGCCAGCGGCTGGCCCGACGCCGCAGGCGGTGGCGCCCCCATCAGTTCGGCGAACACCCGCTGCGGCTGCGCCGGATACACCACCGGCGCCAGCAGCAGGGTGCCGAGTGCCCCGAGCCCGCTGAGCGCCCCGGTCAGGCTGAACAACAGCAGCCAGGGCAGTCCCCAGAGCCCGATCAGTCCGTGGAGGTCGAACAGCGCCACGCGCAGGCTGCGGTCGCGGCGCAGGCGGAACAGATCGCGCCAGCGACGGCTGTGCAGAAGCAGGCCGGTCAGGCACAGGAGAAACAGCACAATGCCGAACAGGCTGACCAGCACCCGGCCGGGGAAACCGGCAAAAAAGTGCTTGTGCAGGTTCAGCAGGATATCCAGCGCCGGGACCCCGGCCAGCACCCGGCCGCTGGCCGGGTCGAGATGCAGCCGGCAAGGCTGGCGCACATCGCAGACACTGAAGACATCGCGGCCCGGCCCCGGCAGCAGCACGCTCGCAGAAGCAGTATCGCTTCCCTCTTCCGCGGCACGCGCCAGCAGGCGCTCTACCGGCAGGGCGCCAGCCCCGGTGACCACCGGTGGCCGCAACCAGTCGCGCAGGTCATCGTGGCCGAGGCTCCAGGCGCCGCTGAACAGCACCACGAACAGCAGCACGCCAGACAGTGCGCCGGCGCCGCCGTGCAGGGCATGCAGGACAGCACGTGCGGGCATGGCCATCTCAGTGCCCCGCCACAGCCAGCGCCAGCATAAGCAGGCAGGCCGCCAGCCCGCCGGCGAGGACGCGCAGGTCACGGATCAGCAATCCGCCGCACAGCAGCAACAGGCCCAGCGCCAGCGCGCTGAACAGCGCGGCATAGAGCCGTTCCAGCGGATCGGACAGCGGCAGGCTGCGCGCCAGCAGATAGCCACTCGCCGCGGCGGCCGACAGACTGCCAGCCAGGGCGAACGCAATCCGCCCTCCCCAGCCGGCAACCGGCATGGGCATCAGAACGTCCCCCGCAAGGTGAGGTTGAAGCTGCGCGGCTCGCCGTAGCG
Organism: Microvirgula sp. AG722; assembly: GCF_003269145.1. NCBI lineage: Bacteria > Pseudomonadati > Pseudomonadota > Betaproteobacteria > Neisseriales > Aquaspirillaceae > Microvirgula > Microvirgula sp. AG722. The sequence goes on from NZ_QLTJ01000006.1 coordinate 18,399, forward strand.
GTTGTTCCAGTTGGGGTTGGACAGGCTCTGGTAGTAGGTGCGGTCGAACAGGTTGTTGATGTTCAGCGCCGCCGTCCAGTGCGGATCGATCCGGTAGCCGACCCGCAGGTTGGCCAGCGCGTAACCGCCCTGGCGCAGGGTCACGTTGCGGTAGTCCACGCTGTAGTCGCTCTGCGCCTGCACCCCGCCACCGATGCTCCAGCGACGGCCCTGCCACGGCAGGTCATAGTTGCTCCACAGACGCAGCATGTGCTGCGGGGTAAAGGTCGAATAACGGGTGCCCGAGGACACCTTGCTGTCCTTGAGATACTCGGTGTCGGTATAGGTGTAGCCCGCCGACAGGCTCCAGTGCGGCGTCAGGTGGCCGGTCCCCTCCAGTTCGAAGCCCTGGCTGCGTACCTTGCCGCCGCTGATGTAATAGGCGTTGTTCGGGGTGCCGGGGTGGTCGGGGTCTTCCTGCGGGTTGTTCTCCAGATCGATGCGGAATGCCGCCAGCGACAGGTTCAGGCGGCCATCCGCGAGCTCGCTCTTGATCCCGGTCTCGTAGGTCTTGCCTTCCACCGGGCTGAGCGGATCGCCGCTCCAGGTACGACGGTCCTGCGGCTGGTAAACCTCGGCATAACTCGCATACCACGACCACTTGTCGGCAAAGTCCCAGATCAGCCCGCCGTAAGGCGTGAATTTGCTGCCGGGCTTGAAGTGCGCGGTCGGCGTGTCCTGGGTCCACCAGCTTTCGCGGCCGCCCAGCACGGCGGTCAGCGGTTCGGCCAGCTTGATCCGGGCCAGACCGTACAGGCCCTTCTGGGTGGTCGTGGTGTCGCCCGGCGAGCGGTAGGCGCCGATCTGCGGACTCGGCACGCTGTGCGGGTCCCAGCGGTAGACGTTGACCGGCGTGTTCGCCCAGTTCAGGAACTGGGCGGTTTCCTGCCGGGTCTCGCTCCGGGCGTAGGAAACGCCGCCAAGCAGTTCATGCTTGAGGCCGAACAGTTGCACCGGACCGGTCACGTGGGCATCGAAGCTGCGCTGGATGCTCTTGAACTTGTAGGCGGCCCCCATCAGGCTGCCCCCGTCGCCGGTCTGCGGATCGATGGCACCGTACGAGCCGGCGTAGCGCAAGCGCGAGTCGGTACTCTGGTACTCGGCGCTGAATTTGGCTTTCCAGCCGCTGGCCAGTTGCTGTTCCAGCGAACCGAACGCGCGGTAGACGTCCCACTCGAAGCGGTCCCAGTCGACGTCGAGATAGGTGTCGCGGGACAGGCCGAGGCTGGAGCCGTCCCTGGCCATCGGCACCCCGGCCATATTGGTGACGGCGTTGATGTGCTGGTACTGCGCGCCCACCGTGAGCAGCGTATCCGGCGTCAGGTCGAGCTCGGTCACGCCGTACAGCAGGAAGGTGCTCTGGTCGGACACGTCGTAGAAGAAGTCGCGGTTCTCGTAAGCGGCCACCGCACGGCCGCGCACATTGCCGCTTTCGGTCAGCGGCCCGCCGACATCGACCTCCGTGCGGTAGCGGTTCCAGCTGCCGGCACTCAGGGTGGTGCTGGCGGCGAATTCATGCTGCGGCCGCTTGCGGACCATGTTCACCGTCGCGGCGGGGTTGCCGGTGCCGTGGAGCAGGCCGTTGGAACCGCGAAGGATTTCCACCCGCTCGTAGACCGCCATGTCCTGCGGCGGGCTCGCAGTATTGCCGAGCAGCGCCGGCACGCCGTCGAGTTCGAATGAATCGACCTTGAAGCCGCGCACATAGTAGGCAGTGGTCAGCAGCTGGAACGGCTGCACCGTGACCCCGGTGGCCTGCTGCATCACCTCGTCGAGACTGTACAGGTTCTGCTGCTCGATGCGCTCGCGCGAAACGACGCTGGCCGACTGCGGGATCTCCCGCGGCTTGAGCGGCATTTTCGCCAGACTGCTTGTGCCCGCCGCACGGGCGGGCGACGCGCCTTCGGTGCTGATCACCACGGCGGGCAATTCCGGCACATCCGTCTCGCCGTTCTGCCGCGCATCGGCCATGACGGCCAGCGGGCTGAACGCCAGCAACAGGCCCATATGCAGCGGGGTTGGCCTGCAGCGGGCGATCGTCCCGGGCCAGCGGCTTCGCTTTGTCTCCATTTTCATCCCGTCAAACCTTCAGTGCTTACATGATAATGCTTATCATTTTAAATAAATAATCACTGGCACTGTTTCGATTGCCGATCTTTCTCTATCGATCCGCAGTCATTGCGGAACTTTTTTCCTCCTGTCGTGGTCCGGCACCGGCAGCGAAACCGGCATACCAGCGGTCGCGGGCAGACAGCTCGTCGTGCCGGCCGTTCAACCGCAGCCGCCCGGCCTCCAGCACCAGCACCTGATCGGCCAGGCGGGCCAGGGCCGGCCGGTGGGTGACCACCACCAGCGTGCGTCGCCCGCGCAAGGCGAGCAGGCTGCGCAGCACCTGAGCCTCGCTGGCGCCGTCGAGGCTGGCAGTGGGTTCATCAAGCAGCAGCAAGGGCGCTGGCGAGAGGAATCCGCGGGCCAGGCACAGACGCTGGCGCTGACCGCCGGACAGCAGACCGCCGCCCGGCCCCACTGCGGTCTCCCAGCCCTGCGGCCAGCGCTCGATCTCTTCCAGCAGGCCGGCTGCCTCCGCCGCCTCGCGCAGCGCCGACAGGTCGGCATCGGGCCGGGCCATGCGCAGGTTCCAGGCGACACTGCCGTGGAACAGGCCACACGCCTGGAACACCAGGTTGCGGCTGGCGGCCAGGGTCGATGCACTCAGCTGGCGGATATCCGCCCGCCCGAGCAGAACCCGCCCGGTATCGGGATCGTGAACCCGGCCGAGCAGCGCCAGCAGGCTGCTTTTGCCAGCGCCGGACGGACCGGCGATGACGGTCAGCGAGCCGGGCGCCAGTGTCAGCGCGATGTCTTCCAGCAGCGTGCGGCCGTCGTCCAGGCGGATGCCCAGCCCCTCGGCCACCAGCCCCGCATCCAGCGGGCGCTCGCCCGGCTCGGGGCAGTCCAGCGGCGGCAGCGCGAACACCCGCATCAGCGTGTCGAGGGACTGCCAGGCGCCGCGCAGGGCCTGGTCAAGATGGGTGAGCTGGGCCAGCGGTTCGATAAAGCGCACCAGCAGCACCAGAATCGCCACGACGGACGCTCCATCCAGCCACTGCCGCCCGACCGCCCACGCCCCTCCCAGCAAGCCCAGCGCGAATACCGCCTGCACCGCCAGCGCGAAACCCAGCCCAGCAGGCAGGCTCCGCCGCAGCAGTGTCCGGGTCGTTTCGTGCAATCGCCTCAACGCCGCTTCCTGGTCCTGAAGCGCGACGCTTTCACGTTCCGCCGCCCGCAGCAGCGGCTGGCGTTCCGCGAAAGTCTGCAGTTCGCGGGCGGCATCGCGTTCGGCTGCCTGCCGCGCGCTTTCCGCCGTCAGGGTGTGCCGGCCGCTCCAGCGCAGCAGCACAAACAGCAGCCCTCCGGCCAGCAGCAGGCCAAGGGCGATGACCGGGGCGATCAGACCGAGGCCGAGCACCACCCCGAGCGGAGTCAGCACCGCGGCGATCAGCGGTCCCAGCAGATGGGCAGGGATTCCCATGCTCTGCATCACCGGACCACGCAACAGACCTTCCGCCGGCGCAATCCGGCGCAGGGCCGGTGGCGCCAGATGCGGCAAGCGTGCGACCAGGCTGCGCACCAGGCCGGCAGCCAGCGCGCCGCCGGCAAAGAACCCGCGGCGCAGCGCCAGGTACTGCACCAGCGACTGCACCAGCGTCAGCCCCAGCAGTGCGATGACCCAGCGCCAGGGCAAGACGCCCGAAGCGAACCAGGCTTCGATCAAGGGCACCAGCAGCACCCCGCAGGCGGCATCCAGCAAGGCGGCCAGGGACGCCCAGACCGCCGCCTCGTGCAGCGCGCGGCGGCAGCCGCCGGGCAGCAGGCGCAGGCGGGAAAGAACCGTCATCATGCGTGCACCTCCCGTTCGTGCTGTTCGTGCCACAGGCGCGCATAGGTCCCGCCCGCCGCCAGCAGCGCCGGATGTCGCCCCCGCTCGACGAGGCGGCCATCCTGCATCACCAGAATCAGGTCGGCGTCGCGGACCCCTTCCAGCTGGTGGGTGACGATCAGACGGGTACGGCCGGCACCGCGCTCGCGCAGGCAGCGCAGCAGCGTGCGGGCGGTGTGCGGATCGAGTGCGGAGGTCGGCTCGTCGAGCAGCAGCAGCCGGGCCGGCGACAGCAGCGCGCGGGCCAGCGACAGCCGTTGCAGCTCGCCGCCCGACAGTTGCAGATCACGTCCCGGCACGCTGTCGTAACCGCGCGGCAGGGCCATGATGCGGTCGTCGAGGCAGGCGTCGCGGGCGGCCGCACGGATCTCGTCGAGGGTCGCCCCCGGGCGGAACAGCGCGATATTGTCGGCCAGCGAGACTTCCAGCGCCGCGGCCTGCTGGCCGGCCAGCACGATATGCCGGTGGCGGACGGCCGACGGCAGATCGCGCAATGCCACGCCGCCGGTATGCAGCTCGCCGCGGTCGGGGTCCATGCAGCGCGCCAGCAGGGACAGCAGCGTGCTCTTGCCGGCCCCGGAAGGACCGACGAGGGCAACCAGGCTGCCGTCCTCCACGTTCAGGTCGATATCCTCCAGCACCGCCCTGCCCTCACAGGCGTAGCTGAGCCCGCGGGCCACCAGCGAACCGTCGGCGGGCAGGCGCGATGACCGGCCTTCCGCCAGCGGGGCCTGGTCAAACACCTGCTGCAGGCGCGCGGCCGCAGCCTGCGCGGCCAGCAGGGCATCGCTGCCATGACCCAGCGCCTCGACCGGCGCCGCCATCGCTCTCACCAGCAGCAGTACGGCGCAGACCGGGCCGGGGGCCAGTGGCACGCCGAGCGCGTCCAGCACCAGCGCACCGAGCAGTGACCAGGCCAGCAGCCAGGGCGCACCAAGCTGGACATGGACCAGCGCGGCCAGATGCCCGACGCGCGCCACCCAGGACGAGAACGCCAGGCCAAATGCCGCCGCCGAGGTTTCGACTCCCTGCTGTATGCCGGCGCCCGGATATTGCCGGGCCAGCAGCAGATTGTGAGCGAACTCGCCATAGTCGGCCGACAGGTGTTCGAGGGCGGTGTTGCGACGCATGACCTCGTCGCGGTAGCGCGCCGAGCGCAGCAGACCGAAACCGGCGGCGGCAAACCCCAGCGGCAGCAGGCAGAACAGCAGCAGCCAGGGTTGCAGCCAGGCCAGCCACAGCATCGCGGCAAGCGGCACCACCAGCAGCTTGCTGACATCGTTGGGGGCATGCGCAATCAGCTGGTGCAGGGCCCGCACATCCTGCCCGACCAGCCGCGCCACACCGTCCTGGCCCTGGCGGCTGAACCAGTCGAGCGGCAGGCGCTGCAGATGCGCCAGCAGCCGCAGACGCAGATCGTTGCAGACATCGGCATCCACCTCGTGGGCCAGATGCGTGGCCAGCGCCTGGCAGACCAGCCAGACCAGGATGGCCAGCGGCACCAGGGCAAGCAGCACCGGGTTTGCCGCCCCCTTCACCAGCGAGTCGGCCAGCCCGGCAAGCAGTATCCAGGGCAGCAGGGAGCTGATGCCGGCCAGGGCCTGCAGTCCCATGGCCAGTCCCAGCCGCCAGCGGCAGGGACGCAGCAGACGCCACAGCACCGGGGTCATGAGGCCCGCTCCAGCGCCTGCTCCAGGCTCGCCGGCGCCAGCCCCGGCGGCGGTGCCGTGGGAAAGCCCAGCCGCTTGCCGATCCGCTGCCAGACGGCGGCGACCTCAAGGCTGCGCTGGTTGCGCTGGTGCACGGCGTCTTCATCATCGAGCAGGGCCAGGGCATCGGCGGCGGCTGCCGGCCACAGGTGGCGGTGCACCTGCGCCCAGGAGCAGGGTTCGGCATGCCAGAGCTGCACCGTGGGCAGCGACTCGCCGGACGGCGCAAACAGCCCGTCGGCATCCACGGCCGGCACCGCGACCGCCGGGGTCCACAGCAGCGGCCCGTGCGGTCCGGCCAGGCTGAGGGTGCCGCGATCGGTCGTCAGGCTGAGGCGCTGCAGCACGGTCATCCGGCCATCGTTGTCGGCAGCCAGTTCATTGAGCACCTGCAGATTCAGCGGCACGCCGGCCAGCACCAGGGACAGCCCGCGCATCGCCGACAGATCGCAGCCCGCGTCCTCCAGCGACCAGGGACCAACCCCTTCCAGCAGCGCCGCCAGAATGTCCAGGGTGGCGAAGCCCACCTGGACCCCGCAGCTTGCCTCCAGGTGGCGAATGCCCCGGCGGTGGTGCAATTGCCGGCCCAGTTCGATAAAGCGCGCCACCGCCGGCAACTGCGGATAGAAGGTGTTCAGCAGGCAGCGCCGGCCGAGGCGCGCGGCCGTGCGCAGCAGGCCCTGCCATTCGCCGGGCAGCAGCGGATGCTCGATCAGCACATCGATGCCGCGCGCCATCAGCGCTTCGGCCAGCGCGGGTCCCTGCTCGCCACGCGCGGCGCCGCCGACCGCGACGCAGGCCAGCCGGACATCGTCCGGCACCGCGCCGGGCTCGCGCCAGAGGTCGACGCCATGTCGCGCGGCCAGTGCCTGTGAACGCCGGCTGCCCTGGCCGAGGATGCCGCGCAGGGCAAAGCGCGGATCGGCAGCGACACCGGCGGCATAAAACTGGCCAAACCGGGAACCGGCGACCACGACGGAACGCACCGCGTTCATGGGCGTACCTCCTTCAGCAGAAAATCGGCCAGTGTCTGGCCCAGACAATCGAAGTGCCCGCCGGGCACCTCATGGAGGTGGCAGGCACCGATCGCCGCCGCCTGCCAGTCACGCGCCAGCGCCCCGGCGTAGTCCGGTACCAGTGGATGGCCGGCGCCCGGCACGAACAGGCGCAGGGCGCCGACGTAAGGCACCGGCAGCTCGGCCTGGCTGGCCCGCACCGAATGGCAGAACAGCCGGTACAGCGTCTCGCGTCCGGAACCGGCGGCCCCGGCGCTGCCGCTGGCGGCCTGCAGGACACGCCGGCGCAGGGCATCGAGGTCGGCCAGGGCAGGCAGCGTTGCCAGCGTCTGCGCCGGCAGATGACCACGCGTCCCGGCCAGCGCGGCATGAATCCGGCTGGCCAGCCCGGCAGCCCCGGGGAAGCCCAGCGCGGCGGTATCCAGGCCGAGGGTGGCGGCGAAGCTGAACAGCAGCAGGCGCTCGTCATCGATCCGGTAAGGAATCCGGTAACTGGAGACGATGTCCAGTTGCCGCACGCGCACGCCACGCTGAACCAGGGACCGGGCAGTCTCCAGGGCGAGCAGGCCGCCGGAGCAATAACCGAGCAGATCCACCTCGCGCAGGCCGGCGGCGTGCAGTGCAGCGGCATAGCGCCGGCCGAGGCAGGCATTCAGGTGCGTGGCGGGAATCGCCAGATAGGCTTCGCTGTCATGCACCGCCAGGCCCAGCAGCGGCCGCTCGCAGCCCAGTGCCTGAATCAGCGGACGATAGGGCAGCAAGGTGCCCAGCCCTTCATGGATCAGCACCCGCGGCACCCCCTCCCCTTCCGCCAGGCGCACCAGCGGATCGGCCAGGGCCGCACCATCGCCAAGGGGCGCGCGCGGCATGCCGGGGGCAGCATCAGTGCTGCGGACTGGCGCCGCCGATGGCACCGATGGTGTGCAGTCTGCGCCGGTGTCCTCGCGCGCTTCGCGCAGGCGCCGGGCCATGCCGCGCGCGGTCGGCTGGCTCAGCGCCCAGCGCAGCAGCCGGTCGAACGGATGCCGGCGGGCCTCTTCCTGGCTGTCGCGCAGGCGCGCGATCAGCTGGGCGATCAGCAGGGAGTCGCCACCCGCGGTAAAGAAGTCCTGATCGCCCCCCAGATCGGGGTTGTCCAGCACCTCCCGCCAGTGTTCCAGCAAGGCACGTTCCAGTGCATCCGCCGGTTCCCCGGCCGCATCACGCGGTGGCACGGAGCGAGGCTGGCGGGCGACATCGGCAAGGGCCTTGCGGTCGATCTTGCCGTTCCCGGTGACCGGCAACCGTTCGAGCACGTGCAGCTGTGCCGGGAGCATGTAGCGCGGCAGGCGTGACTCGACAAACGCCAGCAGTTCGGCCGGTGCCAGCCGCGCCTGCCCGGTCTTGCAGCGGGCCAGCAGGATGTCGTAACCGAGCAGGTCAAGGGCATGGCCGGACGGCACCACGCTGGCCGCCACGTCGCCGGGCACCTGCCCAAGCCACTCCAGCCATTGCCCGGCATGAACGAACAGATGATGCTGCCCGGCCCGGCCGTCGCGCGGGTTTTCCATCATCAGGCTCTGGCTGATGCTGATTTCGTTGTGTTCTCGCGTCAGTTCCTGGATCACCAGCCAGGCGTCGGCGTCCAGCAGTTCACGCAGGCCGGCCAGCAGCGCCGGGGTATCCAGCGCATTGTTCAGCGCGCCGGAGCTCAGCAGGATGTCCACCGAGTGTGGTGCCACGCCCTGCCCGCTCAGCGTGTCGTTCATGTCGAAACGGCTGAAGCGCACCCAGGGCTGTCCGGCGAAGCGCTTGCGCGCCGCGGCGAGAAAGTAGCTGGACACGTCGGTGAACAGGTAATCCACTTCCACGCCGCGGTCCGCCAGCGGCGCCAGGCGGGCAATGACCGCGCGGCTGGCCGCAGCGGTGCCGGCGCCGAGTTCGAGCAGCCGCCAGCGGCGTGCCGGCTGGCGCTCGACGATGGCGGCGATCGCCTCGGCCATCGCCGCGTGCAGTGCGCGGGCGTGCAGGCCTTCGCTGTACATGGCCTCGGCGATATGCGCCGAGCCCTGCGGGAACATCAGCGCCGCCGGGCTGATCCGTCCGGCCAGTTGTTCTGCCAGGGACCCGGCGCTGTCGCGCAGATAGGCAACCAGTCCGGCCGGCCACAAATGCGACGGCGCGCTGGCGGCGAAATCGCGCCAGGCCGTCGCCGGGTCGACCGCCGGCCGTGTGTCGCAGCCGGTCCAGACCGATCCTTCACGCCGCAGATAGCCGCCCTCTTCCAGCTGCCGCAGCCAGTGGTGCAGCAGGCGCTCACGCACATCGCCAATGCCCAGCCGCTGGCACAGGGTGGAGAAGTCCAGACCGGCGGCGCTGGCAAAAATGCCACTGCCGGCCAGCCAGGCGGCCAGGGAGGCGAGGCAGGCACGGTCGAGTGCCGCCACCGCGTCCGCGATCGCCGGCAGCTCGCCCCAGTCGTGCTGCAGTGCCTGCCGCGCCCGTTCACACACCGCGTCTAGCCCGTCGCGGGCGTCGTCACCGGCTTCGCCCGCCTGCGGATGAAGGGTGACAAAGCTGGCCAGGCTGCGCTCGTGTGCGCTGCCCAGCACCACGGTCGCTGCCAGGTTCACTTGCGGATGTGCGCACAGGGCCGCGTCCAGTTCGGCCAGCTCGATGCGGTGGCCCCGGATCTTGACCTGGTCGTCCTCTCGCCCCAGAAATTCGATGCTGCCATCGGGCAGGTAGCGACCGAGATCGCCGGTACGGTACAGGCGACGTCCGTCAGCGTGACGAATGAAGCGCTCAGCAGTGCGCTGCGGATCACCGGCATAGCCAAGCGCCAGGCCGACCCCGCCGATATGGATCTCGCCGCGCACGCCCGGCGGGCAGCGCCGGCCACGGGCATCCAGCACCTCCACGCTCTGCCCGCGCAGCGCGCATCCATAGGGGATGCTCGCCAGCTCGGCATGCGCCGGACGGATCGGTTGTTCGATCGACCAGATGGCCGCTTCAGTGGCCCCGCCGAGACTGAACAGCGCGCTGTCGGGCCAGCGCTTCCACCAGCGCACCGGCAGGCTGACCGGAATCCAGTCACCGGACCACAGTACGCAGCGCGGACCAGGTACCCTGCGTCCGGGCTCGCTTTCGAGGTAGTCGACCAGCATCTGTCCCTGGGCCGGCACCGAGTTCCACAGGGTGATCCCGTGCCGTTCCATCAGCTCGGCCCAGTGCGAGGGGTCGCTGCCACGCGCCGGGTCCGGCAGCACGATCTGGGCACCCGCGGCAGTGGCACCAAAGAAGTCGTAGACCGACAGGTCGAAACTCAGTTCGGCCAGGCCGAGCAGACGGTCCCGCTCGCTCACTGCGTAACGCTCGTTGATGTCCTGCAGCGTATTGCTTGCCGCCGCATGGCTGAGCATCACGCCCTTGGGGGTGCCGGTGGAGCCCGAGGTGTAGATCACATAGGCAAGATCGTCCGGCGCCACCTCGGCGGCGGCAGGCGGCGGCCAGTCCGCATCGGCCGGCAGGCGGTCGATGGCCAGGCACGGGCAGGCGATCTGTGCCGGCACGTCCTGCGCCAGGCAGACCAGGGCCGCCACGCCGGCGCTGTCGAGGATTGCCCGCTGTCGCAGCGCCGGCTGGCGAATGTCGACCGGCACATAGGCCGCACCGGCCTGAATCACGCCGAGGACGGCAACCAGTTGCGAGGCGCTCCTGGGCAGCAGCACCGCGACCCGCTGACCGGGCCCCACGCCGTTCGCTTCCAGTGCACGACGCAGCGCCGTGGCATGCTGGGCAATCTGGCGGTAGCTGTAACTGCCGGCCGCATCGTGAATCACGGGGGCATCGGGACTGAGCTGCGCACGCTCGGCAAACCCGGCGGCAATGCTCCGCTCCGTGCCGGGCAACGCCACCGGAGGCGCCGCGACCGGCCCGGCGTACAGCCCGGCATCGCTGGCGTTCCACGCCTGCGGGCTGTCCGCAAGCTGCCGCAGCAGGTCGACGAAAGCCTCGAACATGGCCTCTGCCTGTCCTTCGGGGAACAGGCCCTGGCGTACGTCCCAGCCGATTTCCAGACCGCCGAACTGGTCGGTGACCTGGCAGTCCAGCCAGACCTGCGGCGTCTGGCTGACCATGTATCGCGGCGCACTCAATGCCTCGGCGTCTCCGAGCAGACGCTGCACGCTGCCGATACCGCTGGTGAAGACCACCGGCATCAGATCGGCGCCACGTCCGCGACGGCGGGCCAGTTCGCGCAGCAGGTCGACGCCACTGAAAACCGGATGATCAAGGTCCTCGAACATTTGCTCGCCGATACGCCGCGCCCGCGCGGCAAAACTGTCGCCGTGGCGGCTGTCCACCGCCAGCAGGCTCAGCGCGGTGAAGTCGCCAAGCACCAGCGGCAGTTGGGGGTGCAGCGCTGGCCGGTTGAGTACCGTCAGGTTGAGGCAGAACGCCGGCGTCTGGCTCCAGCGGCCAACTGTCTCGGCAAAGGCGGCCAGCGCCACACCCGCCGCGCTGAGTCCGCGCGCGCCAGCCTGGGTGCAGAGCTGGCGCCAGGCGTCGTCGTCGAGGCGCGCATGGAGATGGCAAAAACGGGTCGAGCGGGTATCCGGCTGTGTCCGCAGCGGCAGGTCCGGTCGTCCCGGCAGGTCGTCCAGGCGCGCCAGCCACCAGTCGCGGTCGCGCTGCCAGGCCACCGAGCAGCGGCGCTGCTGCTCGACTTGCACGTAGTCGCGGAAGGTCGCTTCCGGCGGTGGCGTCACTTGCGGGTCGCGATAGCGCCGCCGCCACTCATCGAGCAGCAACTGCAGGCTGGCATAGTCAATCAGGGTGAAATCCACTGACATGTGCAGCACGCAGCCCTGCCGGCCGATGCTCAGTTCGGGACACAGGACCGGCCACTGGTCGAGTGGTGCGCAGCGGTGATCGAGACGCTCGCGCACCTGCGCCAGATGCGCCCCGAAGGCGTCGGGGTCCAGTGTCGTGCCGTCGTGCACGACGAGGGACTGCCAGGGCACGTCGGGCAGGACCCGCTGCCAGGCGTTGTCCTCGATCACCGCACGCAGCATCGGATGGCGCACGAGCAGCGCGTTCCAGGCGGCCTCGAGGCGCCGGGGATCGGTGTCGGCCGGCCAGTCGTACTCGACATACAGATGGCAGGCATTGCCGCCATAGTCGAAGGCGGCCTGACGCCCGAGAACATAGGCGGCCTGCACCGGGGTCAGCGGAAATCGTTCATGGGCGCGTGCCGGTTCGGCACGCCAGACCGGCCCTGCGTCCAGGTGTTCGAGCAGCGCGTCGCGCGCCGCCCGCAATCGCTCGGCCAGACCGTCGTCGAGGGCCCCCTGCGGGGCGCGGTAGCGCAGCTGCCCTGCTTCACCCCACAACTCGATCTGCCGGTTGCGGCAAGTTTCCAGCAGTTCGCCCACACTCATAGCACGCCCTCTTCCAGTTGGCTTTTCGTGACGCCGGCGTCGGCCCCTTCCAGGTGCCGGGCAAGGCCGGCCAGGGTCGGCTGACGGTAAAAGTCGGCCATGCCCAGACGCACGCCGAAGCGCTCGCGGACCAGGGCCAGCAGGCGCGTCGCCAGCAGGCTGTCGCCGCCAAGGCTGAAGAAGCTCGCGTCACGCTGCTTCACCGGCCGCCTGAGCACCGTTTCCCAGCAGGCGGCAAGGCGCTGTTCATGCGGCGCCAGCGCTTCGCCGGCCGTGTCGTCTCCGCCGACCTGCGTCAGTGCGCGGGTCATGATTGCGGCCAGACGCCGGCGATCGATCTTGCCGTTGGCGTTCAGCGGCAAGGCCGGCAGGCACCAAAGTCGCTCGGGCCGCATGGCCTGCGGCAGGCGCGCCTCCAGGCCGGCCTGCAGTCGCGCCGGGTCGAGACCGGTGCCCGGGGAGACCGCCTCGACCAGTGCGATCCGCTCACTGCGCCAGAGGCAGCGCGGTGCCAGACCGGCGTCGGCAATGTCGGACTGAAGCGCCGGCAGGTCCGGCAGACGCAAGGGCCGGTCATCGAGCAGCGCCGCGCCGAGCAGGGCCAGCGGCGATGCCCGCAGCAGGTCGACCAGCAGCAACCGGCCTTGCGGACGCAGCAGTGCGGCGGCCAGCGCCAGCCCTTCGCGGCGGGTCTCGTAGCCATGCAGCGCGGCAAAACTGATTACCCGGTCATAGCGCCCGAGATGTCCGGACGGCAGCAGCCCGTCGTCGAGCGCCTGAATCGCGACCCGCGATGGCAGGCGGGAGGCGGCGGCATCGAGCAGGCCACGGCTGCGCTCGAACAGGGTCAGGTCAAGATCGGGACGCAGCAGGCTCCGGTCGAGCCAGAGCCCGGCGCGGGTATCCAGCACCGCCACCCGCAGTCGTTCGCCGGCAACCGGCGCCGGCAGGGCCTGCATCAGCCGGGTCAGCGCCTCGCGGCCGTCCGGCAACCGGGCCGCCACCGCCTGCGGTGCCAGCCAGGGGTCGAGCAGCAGCGTGGCCGGCGGCTGCCCGCCTTCAAACAGCGCACGCAGTGCCTGACTCATGGCCGCCAGCACCGAGGCCTGCCAGCCAAGCCTGCGCAAGGCTTCGTCGAGCGCCGGCAGTTCGCCCGTGGCCGACTGCGCCAGCCAGTCCAGCCAGCGCTTGCACAGCGCATCGGGAATTTCCGGGGGCGCCTCCAGCAGCGTCCCGAGCAGATGCCGGGTGACCACCGTCTCGGCCTCGCCCAGACCGGCGAAGCACTGTGTCTCGGGGCATGCCGGCGGCGGTCCGCCCGCAGCCGGCAGCCGTGGCACCAGCACCGCCCCCAGGCCGGGCGTACCGCTGCCGGTCACCGCGGCGCAAGCCGCTTCGACACCGGGCTGGGCGCACAGCGCCGCCTCGACCTCGCCCAGTTCGATGCGCTGACCGCGGAGCTTGACCTGCTGGTCGACCCGGCCAAGGAACTCCAGCGTGCCATCGGCCCAGTAGCGGCCGCGGTCGCCGGTGCGATACCAGCGCCCCTGCCCGTCGTGGACAAAGCGCTGTGCGGTCAGCTGCGGATCGTTGCGATAGCCGCGGGCCAGGCTGCCTCCCCCGATCCACAGCTCCCCGACCACCTGATCCGGCACATCGCGCCCGTACGCGTCGACCACCCGGTAGGCCTGGCCGGGCAGCGGGCGGCCATAGGGAATGGAACGCCAGTGCGACGGTACGACGCCAACGGACTGCAGGTTCGACCAGATCCCGGCTTCGGTCGCACCGCCAAGCACATGGAGACGGCAGTCGGCCGCGCAGCGCGAGCGCAGCCGCGCCGGCAGATCCAGCGCCACCCAGTCGCCTGACAGCAGCACCGCGCGCAGGCTGCGGTAGTCGGCCTGCGTGCCCGGCAGGCTGAGGGCCATTTCCAGCAGCGCCGGCGCGGAGTTCCACAGGGTCACGCCGTGGCGGCGGATGGCGTCGGCCCAGGCGGCCGCATCCCGGGCCTGCGCCTGGGACGGCAGGACCAGACTGGCACCGGCGCCCAGGCCGCCGAACAGGTCGAAGACGGAAAGGTCGAAGTCCAGTGCCGAGACGGCCAGCAGGCGATCGTCGGCGCCGACGCGCAGCAGGCCGAGCAGCGCGTCGATGGTATTCATCGCCGCCGCGTGACTGACTTCCACCCCTTTGGGGACGCCGGTCGAGCCCGAGGTGTAGATGACATAGGCGCTCGCGCCGGGTGTCAGCGGCGTCGGCGCGGCAAGTGCCTGCGTGCGCGCCAGCCGTTCGGCGGCGAGCCGCGGCGGCGTCGCCCGGGGCTCCTCGCATTCGGTGATCACCAGGCGGATGCCGGCAGCGTCTTCGATCAGCCGGCGGCGAGCCGGCGGCTGATCGATATCCAGCGGGACATAGCAGGCGCCGGCGGCGAGCACGCCAAAAACGGCCGCGACCTGTTGCGGGCCGCGCGGCAGACTGATTTCCACCGCATCGCCGGTCTCGATGCCGGCGGCTCTCAGGCCGGCGGCAATGCGCAGTGCCTGCCCGGCCAGTTCTCCGCGGGTCATGCAGCGCTCATCGTAACGAAGCGCGACGGCGGACGGGTCGCGGGTGGCCCGGGCGAAGAAATCATGATGCAGGGGGCGCGCCACGCCCGGTGCCGGGCAGGCATTGAGACGGGCCCGGCAAGCCTGTTGCGCCCAGGGCAGCGGCAGGGCCGGCGGGTGATCCCAGCCACCGTCGCAGCATTGCCGGAGCAAGGTCACATAGGCCTCGAACAGGGTTTCCAGAAGCCCGTCGGGGAACAGCCCGACGATCGCGTCCCAGGCCAGCAGGATGCCGCCGTCGACGCGGTAAAGCTGGTGGTCGAGCCATACCTGGGGCGTCTGCGAAAGCATGTCGTGGAGATCGCCGAAGACGTCGCGGAACGCGGCCGGCACAAAGCCGTCCTCACCCAGGTTGCTGGAAAACACCACTGGTGCGGAGCGCGGCTGCCCCTGCCGGCGCGCTTCGCGCAGCACTTCCAGCGCCGGGAACGCCGCATGATCGATGGCGTCGTGCAGGCTGCGCTGGAAGGCCCTGACCGCGTCGGCAAAAGAGGCTGTTGCGTCGACCCGGCATTCGAGCAGCAACAAGGTGGTGAAGTCGGCGATGACCTCACCGAGGCGGGCATCATCGGCATGCCGGTCGAACAGCGGCACATTCAGCAGAAAGCCGGGGCTCTCGCTCCAGCGTGCCAGGACGGCGGCAAAGGCGCAGCCAAACACGCTCGACAGCGTCACCCCGTGCTGTGCGGCCAGGGACGCCAGGCGCCGGCTTTCGCCGGCCGGCATCCGGTACGACAGACGCCGCGTGCGCGGCTGGCGAATGCTCTCGGGGGCGCAGGCCAGCGGCAGGCCCGGCGCGTCCGGCAACTGCGGCAGGCGCTGCAACCAGTACTCGCGTGCCGTGGCCACCGCCCCGGCGCGCTGCTGCGCGCGTCGCGCCAGGTAGTCGGCGAAATGCAGCGGTGGCGCCTCGCGCAGCGCCTGCGGTGCGGCATAGGCGGTACCCAGCTCGGCAAGCAGCAGACGCAGGCTCTCCACATCCGCGGCCAGCAGGTCGAGGCTCAGCCAGAGACGATCCTCGCCCCCCGGCATCTGCACCAGACCCAACAGGAAGACTTGCCCCTGCTCGACCTTCAGGCATTCGTGCGAGCGCTGCTGCCACAGCGCCTGCCAGGCTGCCTCGGCCTGTTCCATGCCATGCTGGCGCCAGTCCTGCAGATCGAAGCACGGCAGCGCCGGTGCCTCGATCACTTGCTGCCGCCCGTCAATGAAACGTGCGCGCAGCATCGGATGGCGCTGCCGCACGAGAGCGGCCGCCGCCGCCAGGCGCTGCGCATCGACTTCACGGGCACGGAATTCGAGAAAGGCGTGGCAGCTGATGTTGCCCAGGATCTCGTCCGGGCCACGCCCGAGCCAGTATGCCTGCTGCACGGAGGACAAGTCGAAAGGCTGATCGTGCCTGACTGCCGGCTCTGCCGTCCGGGCAGGCGCCGCCACGCGTGGCGCGGCAGGCAGCAGTTCGAGCCAGGCCTCCAGGCAGGGGCGTCGGGCCAGTTGCGCGAATTCCACGGCCACCCCTCCCGCACGCAGGCGTTCCTGCAGGTACATCAGGCGGATCGAGTCGAGGCCGCAACCCAGCAAGTCATCGTCGTCCGCCAGCAGGCGGACGTCATCGGGCGGTTCACCGAGCAGCTCGGCGAGCTGCGTGACCAGCCAGTCGCGCAGGCCGGGACGGGAATCGAGGGGCAGATCCATGAAGGCTCCCAGAGGGCAAGGGTCAATGTCAGTTGCCAGTAAATAACAACCATTCTCAAATATGACATTGTTCCACCTGCTCCGGGTGTCCGGGCGGCAATGCTTTAGATGGCCGGACTGTTTCGTTAGATCGGGAGCAGCTCATGAATGCCCCGGGGGCGGGGAAGGGCGCCGACGTCACCGTGACGCCGGCGCCCTTCCCCGCCCCCGGGGCACCGCCTCAGCAGATCTCGCTGGGGGAAATACCGTATCGCTTGCGGAAAGCGATGGAGAAATGCGCGGGGCTGTAACCGACCCGGTACGCCACGGTCGAGACGTTGACTTCCTCGTCGCACAGCATGCGGTGCGCTTCGCGCAGGCGGTATTCCTGCAGGTAGCCAAACACGCTGGCACCGAACACCTTGCGGAAGCCGACGGTCAGCTTGCGCGGGTTCATGCCGACCCGGGTCGCCAGTGCGTCGAGCGTCGGCGGTTCCTGCAGGGATTCCACCAGCAGGTCGCGCGCGGCGTGAATGCGCTCGACCTCCGGGCAGGCGATGCGCGGCGCCTCGGTCGCGCCCGCCTCGCCGGAAAGAAACTGGGCGCTGAGCGCGGCCAGTTCCATGGCCTTGCCGCCGAGGTAAAGGTCACGGGTCGGACCGAACATCTGGCAGGTTGCGATCTGCGACGCCAGCGCCTGCATGGCGCGTGGTGCCGGGCAGCTCATGATCCTCGGGTCCCCTCCCGGGCGCCGCACCAGAGGCTCGGGCAACCAGCCGGCCCGGTCGTTCAGGGCTTCGACACCGAGCTGGACGATGGTGTAGCGCAGGGGCTTTTCGGTGCCGTAAATCTGTGTCGACGTGAAATCGCCGTCGCTGGCGATGGTGCACAGGCTGGGCCCTTTGATCAGGTGCTCGGGCTGCCCGGGAATCCGGCAGCGCAGTTGCCCGCTCTGCACGAGGATCAGCCGCAGCCCGCGTTCCAGCGGTTCCTCGAACCAGTCTTCGCTGGCCGAGCACAAGGTGCCGGTTACCAGTTTGATGTCCGGATCGATGTGCGCGACACCGGGCCGGTTGCCGGGCACGCAGGCGGCGTCATCGGAACGGGGAGAAATGATGGTGATGGTCATCGGGTTTCCTGTTCCCCGGAGACCGCCGGCACGGCAGCCCCTTCGGGATAGGTGAATGCGGAGGGACTTCTGGCGCAAGCGGATGGCGCTTCGGTCACTTCGCCCATGAATCGAATGAAAAAGCCCGGCAGTCGAAAGGAGCGGGCTTGCACGGTCCCTGTTTGTTGCTTAATGATAACAAATATCATTTACAAAAAATATCAATCAGGTATTCACCGGAGATTTCATGACTTCCTCGCGCCTCCCCGCTTCTGCCATCGAGCCCCCGGCTGACGCCCCCGACTGGCCCGAGCCGTTCATCCGGCGCTATATCGAGGCCGGCTACTGGCAGACACAGGATTTCGCCGGCGCGCTGGCCATCAGCGCAGAACGCCATCCGCAGCGGATCGCACTGAGTGCCGACGGTCACCACATCACTTATGCCGCACTGCTCGAACGTTGCCGTCGCCTGGCGGCCGGGTTGCATCAGGCCGGGCTGAAGGCGGGAGACAATGTGGTGCTGCACCTGCCCAACAGCATCGCCTTTGTCGAGACCTGCTTCGCCCTGTTCCAGCTCGGCGTGCGCCCGGTGCTCGCCCTCCCGGCCCATCGCCAGCATGAAATCGCCGGCTTCTGCCGTTTCGCCCGGGCGGCAGCCTATATCGGAGCCGGGCAGGCAGACGGCTTCGACCCGCGCCCCATGGCCCGTGCGCTGCTGGACGAAGGCGCCTGCTCCATGGCGCTGATCCACGGCATGGCCGATGCGCCGCTGCAGTCGATGGCACCGCTGTATCAGGCTTCTCCGCGGGAAGAATGCGCGGCCCGTGCGGAAGATATCGCCTGCTTCCAGCTCTCCGGCGGCACCACCGGCACACCGAAGCTGATCCCCCGGCGCCATCGTGAATACCTCTACAACGTGCGCGCCAGCGCCGCACTCTGCGGCTTCGACGAAAGCACGGTGTACCTGACCGGTCTGCCGATGGCACACAATTTCACGCTCTGCTGCCCCGGTGTGATCGGCACCCTGCTGGCCGGCGGACGCGTGGTGGTCAGCCAGCGCGCCGACCCCGAGCACTGCTTTCCGCTTGTCGCCCGCGAGCGGGTCACCCATGTTGCCCTGGTCCCGCCGCTGGCGATGCTGTGGCTCGATGCCCAGGCCAGCCGCCAGGCTGATCTCTCCAGCCTGCGCCTGCTCCAGGTTGGCGGTTCGAAGCTGGGCAGCCATGCGGCACGGCGCATTGCCCCAGTCCTCGGCTGCCAGCTGCAGCAGGTCCTGGGCATGGCAGAAGGGCTGGTCTGCTACACCCGGCTGGATGATCCGCCCGAGCGCCTCATTGAAACCCAGGGCCGTCCCCTGTCACCGGCCGACGAAATACGGGTGGTCGACGCGGAAGGCCATGATGTCGCCGATGGGGAAGTGGGCGAACTGCGGGTTCGCGGCCCGTATACCATCCGGGGCTACTACCGGCTGCCCGGACACAACGCCCGGGCCTTCGATGAAAACGGTTTCTACCATACCGGCGACCGCGTGCGCCGGCGGGCCGACGGCTATCTGGTAGTCGAGGGGCGCGACAAGGACCAGATCAACCGCGGCGGCGAAAAAATCGCGGCCGAGGAAGTGGAAAACCTGCTGATCGCCCATCCCCAGGTCCACGACGCTGCGGTGGTAGCCATGCCGGACAGCCTGCTCGGAGAGCGTACCTGCGCTTTTGTCATTCCGCGTCAGCCTGCCCCCTCGGCACTGAAACTCAGGCAATACCTGCACAGCCAGGGCCTGGCCGCATTCAAGGTGCCGGACCGCATCGAGCTGGTGGCGGCCTTTCCGCAGACCGGCATCGGCAAAATCAGCAAGAAGACGCTGCGCGAATGCCTGCGCCAGGAACTGGAGGCGCGCGCATGAGCCATCCCGCCGAAACCTGGGTTCGCCCCTTCCGCCTGACGCCCATGCCGCGCCTGCGTCTGGTCTGCTTCCCCCACGCCGGCGGCAGCGCCAGTTTCTTTGCCGCCTGGAAGGAACGGCTGCCCGCCGACATCGACCTGCTGGCGATGCAGTATCCGGGCCGGGAGGACCGTTTCAACGAGACGCCGTCGACCGGCATGGCCCCCCTCGCCGAAGGCGCCGCCCTGGCCCTGCGGGAGTTCGCCGACGCGCCGCTGGTGCTGTTCGGCCACAGCCTCGGCGCAGCGCTGGCTTACGAAACGGCCCTGCAGCTGGAACACGCCGGCCTGCCGCCGCACCACCTGTTCGTCTCCGCCCTGCCGGCACCGCACCTGCAGCGTGGTGGCGAGCTGCACCGCGGTGACGAGGCCGCGCTGCTGGACGACATCCGCCGCCAGGGAGGCGCCAGCGAACTGCTGGAGGATGCGGACCTGCGCGCCCTGTTTCTGCCCATCCTGCGTGCCGATTACCAGGTGATCGAGACCTATCGCCGCGCCCGGCCGGTCGCCCTGGCCTGCCCCGTCGATGTCCTGCTCGGCGATCGCGACGAAGAAGCCAGCAGCGACGAAGCGCAGGGCTGGGACCTTGCCGGCCGGCAGCGGGCAACGCTGAAGCGTTTTCCCGGCGGCCATTTCTATCTGGTCGGACAACGCGCCGCCGTGATCGAACACCTGCTGTGCCGCCTCGGCCACGCCGAAACCCTTTTCCGGGAAATTGCCTGATGACAACGCCTGAAAACTGCAGCAGCCTGCTCGAGGTCCGCGACGCAATCGACCGGATCGACCATGAGATCATCCAGGCCCTTGGCCGACGCATGGAATACGTCAGGGCCGCATCGCGCTTCAAGGCCTCCGAGGCCGCCATACCGGCGCCGGAGCGCGTGGCCGCGATGCTCCCGGCACGCGCCCGCTGGGCGGAGGAGAACGGCCTCGATCCGGCCTTTGCCGAGACCCTGTTCTCGCAGCTCATCCACTGGTACATCGACGAGCAGGTCAAGTACTGGCGGCAGACCCGGGGGATCGCATGAGTTCCCCGGTCGCAAGCCAGCATCTGCCGCTCCTGCATCACACTTTCGAGCGCGCCATCCGCCGGGCCGAGGCACTTGGTCATCCGGTGCTGGCAGCGGTCTCGTTCGGGATCGATCCACTCGACCCGCTGCAGGTGTTCGGCACCATGGATGACGGTCAGACGCCATTTTTCTACTGGGAGGGCCGGCAGCCCGACCTCGCATTCTTTGCCTGGGACCGCGCCCTGGAACTCGATGGTCATGGTGAGCGGCGTTTTGTCCGGATCGAGGAAAACTGGCAGGCCCTGTGCCGGCATGCCGTCGTCGAGGGCCCGCTGGCGCCACGCCTGTGCGGCGGCTTCCGTTTCGACCCGGCCGGTCCCCGCCAGAAACACTGGCAGGCATTCGGCGACGCCAGCCTGGATCTCGCCCG
This sequence comes from Microvirgula sp. AG722, assembly GCF_003269145.1. Lineage (NCBI taxonomy): Bacteria > Pseudomonadati > Pseudomonadota > Betaproteobacteria > Neisseriales > Aquaspirillaceae > Microvirgula > Microvirgula sp. AG722. The sequence goes on from NZ_QLTJ01000006.1 coordinate 39,289, forward strand.
TCTGACCGTGCTGCGCGAGGGCGACACCTGCCGGGTGCTCTGCCAGCAACTGGCGGAGGCCGGGAACGATGCCCTGACCCTGGCCATCCGCCACGACTCGATACTGCGGCGACTGCGCCAGCCGGCCCGGAGGCGAGGACAGCCCGCGGCGGGCAGTCCGCACACCGGGGCTTCGGCACAGGAACGCAGGGACTGGGAAAGCAAGGTGGCCGAAGCCGTCCGCAACATCCGTCAGGGGCAGCTTGGCAAGGTTGTTCTGGCGCGCTCGCAGAACCAGCCGCTGGGCGGGATCGAAGCCTGGCACGTCATCGAATACCTGCGCCGGCAGCACGGCAACACCCAGCTGTTCGCCTGCAGACGCGGCGACAGCTGCTTCCTTGGCGCCTCGCCGGAGCGTCTGGTGCAGGTACGCGGGGGGGAAGCGCAGACCCACGCGCTCGCCGGAACCGCCGCCCGCAGCACCAACGCCAGGGAAGACGCCCGCCTCGGCAAGGCATTGCTGGACAGTGCCAAGGACCGCCACGAGCACCAGCTGGTGGTCGACGCGATCCGCGCCGCGCTGGCACCCTGCAGCGAAACCCTGGAGATACCCGGAACGCCGGTACTGAAGCAACTGGCCAGTGTGCAGCACCTGAACACCCCCATCCGGGCCCGGCTGGCCCATGGCGCGGGCATCCTGCGACTGGTCCAGGCGCTGCACCCGACACCGGCGGTGGGCGGCTACCCGCGCGCGGCGGCACTGGACTATATCCGCCGGCACGAGGGCATGGACCGCGGCTGGTATGCCGCCCCTCTGGGCTGGGTGGATGGCGAGGGCAACGGCGACTTTCTGGTCGCGCTGCGCTCCGCCCTGCTCTCTCCCGGGCAAGGCGGCGTCCTGTTCGCCGGCTGCGGGCTGGTGGGGGACTCGGACCCGCAGCTCGAATACCGGGAAACCTGCCTGAAACTCGCCGCCATGCAGGAAGCCCTGCTTGCCACGGCAAGCCAGGACACTGCTATTGCCTGAATGCGCCGTTCCCCGCCACCCGCCGGCGGGGAACGGCGCGTCAATGCCTGAGCTTCAGGAAATCAGGCATGCACGGCTGTCCTGGCCGGTTCTGTCACCAGCAACCGCCAGGCGACGAACACCGACAACCCCACGGTCACCGCCCCGGCAAGATAGACCGAGCCGATGCCCCAGGCGCCGGCCAGCGCACCGGCCAGCGGACTGGTGAGACCAAGAGCCAGGTCAAGGAACGCCGCATAAGCCCCCATCGCCAGGCTGCGGGTCTGCGGCGGTGCGCGGCGCAGTGCTTCCACGCCAAAGCCCGGGAAAGCCAGCGAATAGCCGAAGCCGGTCAGCGCGGCACCGAGCCATGCGCCGGCGGCGGCATCGCTTCCCCAGATCAGCAACTGACCGACGGCCTCGATGATCACGCTGACGAGCGCCACCTTCGCCCCGCCGACCCGGTCGGGCAGATGCCCGAACAGCAATCGTGCGGCGATGAAAGCCACCCCGAAAGCGGTAAAGGCTGCCGATGCGTTGTCCCAGCCCCGGGCTGCGAACAGCAAGGCGATAAAAGCGGTGATGAGGCCAAAACCAACGCTCGACAGGGCCAGCCCTGTCCCCGGCACCCACACCGCGCCGAGCACCTTGTAGAACGGCGTACGGCGCTGTGCGGCAGGCGCGACGCCTTTGACGCCGGCGACAATGCCAAGCGCCAGCAGCGGGATGAATACGGCGGAGACGGCGATGCCGTGAAAACCCCACTGCGCGCTCACGGCCACCCCCAGCGGCGCACCGAACGCATACGCGGCATAGATGGCGATACCATTCCAGGCCATGACTTTGCCGGCGTTCTGCGGCCCGACCAGGCCGATACCCCAGCCCATGGAACCGGTCACGATCAGGCTTTGCCCGAAGGCCAGCAGGATGCGCCCGGCCAGCAGGATCCAGACGGCCACTTCTGGCGCATCAGCAAATGCCAGCGACACCAGGTAGGCCAGCCCCGATGAGGCAGCCGCAACGGTTCCCGCCACGACCGCCTTCTTCGGACCGCGCATATCGGCGAAATTGCCCGCCCAGGCACGGGTAAGCAAAGCTGCAGCAAATTCCGAACCGATAACCAGACCGACCACCAGCGTGCCCATCCCGAGTGAATCATGAAGGTACAGCGGCAGCACCGGGAGCTGCATGCCGAGGGTGAGGAAAGCGATGAACACGGTCATCGTGAGCGGCAGCAGTTTCATCAGAACGCGGGGGGCCGGCGGGGTCAGCGCCGCCGCCGCATGGTGCGAAGTGTTTTTTTCCATGTTGAATATTTCGTGCAGTGACCGGCCAGCATTCAGAACGGCCGGCCTGGTGTCAGGTTGTGAGTGGCCCGACGGAACAAGGTCGACCAGAACAGGAGAAGGCGGACATGGGTGTGCCGTTGTTGAGGGCGTTCAGGTTCCGTGGAACAATGCGAATAATTCATCGCGTTCAAATTATGCGATCAATCAGTCGCATTCTCTATTCGCATTTGCCGACTTGCCGGAACCACACCATGCCGAAGAGCAAAAACCCCGATGTTTCCTCACGAAAGCAGCCACAGCAGGCGCGTTCGAACGAGCTGGTGAGTGCAGTGCTGCAGGCAGCGACTCAGGTTCTGGCCCGGGAAGGCGCCACCCGGTTCACTACCGCACGCGTGGCCGAGAAGGCCGGAATCAGCATTGGCTCCCTGTACCAGTACTTCCCCAACAAGGCCGCAATCCTGTTCAGGCTGCAAAGCGACGAATGGCAGCAAACGCTGGACATGCTGCGCCGCATCCTCGATGACACGGCGACACCGCCGCTGACGCGGCTGCGCACGCTGGTTCACGCATTCATCCGTTCCGAGTGCGAGGAAGCAGAGGTTCGCGGAGCGCTCAATGACGCGGCACCGTTCTACCGGGACAGCCCGGAGGCAAAAGCCATACGGGCGGAGAGCGACCGGATGTTCGGCGCATTCATGGAACAGCTGCTACCCGATGCGGCCCCCGCCTCTCGCGAGCTGGCCAGCGACATGATCTCCACCACGCTTGGCACCGTCGGCAGCAGTTTTTCCCGCACCCGGCGGACAAAAGCGGAAATGGTTGCCTACTCCGATGCCTTGGCCGATATGTTCTGTGCCTATGTTCGATCGATTCAGCAGGATTGAGGTTTGCACCCTGTATTCATTTCGCCAGATCCCGATTCAGTCGGTGCGCCGCACCTGGCGAACGGCGGACACATGCCAGACTGGAAGGAAATCAATTTCGCCCGGCCTGACGAATGGCACACGGAGGGCGCCCTATTATGCGTATAAATGCCCTGCGCATCCGTTCCGGATCGACAAATCCTGAAAGTCCGGCGATTTTTTCCAGTGATTCAGATCCGCTTTCAATCCGGTCACGCGCAATTTCCACTCTGATCCGTTCAATGGCCCTGGCTGGAGATTCCCCGGTTTCCCGCTTGAAGACACGGGCAAATTGTCGGGAACTGATGCAGGCCACTCTGGCCATGTCATCGACACGGATAGGTCGCATGACATTTTCACGAACATAGGCCAGTACATTGCGAATCCGGTCTGATGCCGGGGCCAGATCGCCGAGTGTGGAAAATTGCGATTGACCGCCCGCCCGGCGGTGATAAACCACCATTTCACGTGCGACAGCACGAGCCAGATCGATGCCATGGTCAACCTCGATCAGTGCAATGGCCAGATCAATGCCTGCCGTTATGCCGGCAGAAGTCCAGATATCGCCATCCTGAACAAATACCTGCTCGCCATCCACTCGCACTGATGGATAGTCCTGTCGCAAACGATCCACGTAACGCCAGTGGGTCGTTACCTTGCGCCGATCAAGCACGCCAAGTGCCGCCAGCAGAAACACGCCCGTACACACACTGGCGACGCGACGCGAGGCCGTCACCAGCGAACGGAATACCTCTGTATCCAGATCGGCTGGAGAGAACGGGCTGGGTGCCCCCACCACGATCAGCGTGTCCAGCCGCTGTGGCTGAATGGCTGCCGATGGCACCGTGGCCTGCGGCAATCCCAGACTATTGAGTACCGCCCCCCCTCCTGTTGACAACAGATGGAAGCGATAGGTGTCACTTGTGTGCAAGTGATTGGCAATTTCAAAGGCACAAAGCGGGCCGGCCAGATCCAGCATCTGGTGCCCTGGATAAATAAAGAAGCCAATTTCACGAATCATGTCTGTTTTTGAGGGGTAAACGTCCTTCCAGGCGGCAGGATGCTGACATATCCTTGCCAGCGTCAAGAAAGAATTTCATTAGCCTTTTCCATACTCGCCATGCGCTGCCACAGCCCTGTTTGCGTCTCTGCAATCAATTTTCCACTCACATTCGTCCAGATTTTTAATTAGTGCCATTACTCCATGATTTCTTGAAATTTTATTGTATATACAACCATAATCAGGGCATATCATGCGTGTTTCCACCCGGCTTGCAATCATCATTTTTACCAGTTTCTTTGGTCTGCTGCTGCTGGCAGGCTTTTCGCTCTACAGCATCCGCACGTCGCTGAACAAGGAGAAAGAGGCCTTTATTGTCAGCCAGTTGAAAGCAGCGGAAAGCATTCTCAAGTACTACCAGGGTCAGGAGAAACAGGGAAAACTCACCATGGCAGAGGCCCAGGCCAGGGCGGCCCTGACGCTGACCATGATGAAGCATGACGATTTTTATTACTTCGCCCGGACAAAGGACAATATCCTTGTTGCTCATACCAAATCTGACCGAGTGGGCAAGGTCGACACCGGCAGCAAGCTGCCCGATGGACGGACTACGGTCGACGCCTATAACGATGCATTGAAAACCGGCATCTATGGCCTGACCGTCATCATGACCTCACGCAAGGGCAGCACGGAAGAACTGCCGAAACTCAACGGCGTTTACCGCTTCGAACCCTGGGGCTGGGTGGTGGGCACGGGTATTTTCACAGACAGCATCGACAGGACATTCTGGAACAACGCCTGGGTGCTGCTGGGTATCGGTTTCACCGTACTGGTCGTCGTCGCCGGACTGGCCATGACCATGTCGCGGCAGATCATCGGGGCCCTGGGTGGCGAACCGGCCTACGCCGTACAGGTGGTCGAAGCCATTGCCGCCGGCAATCTGGCCGATGAAATTCACAGCAGCGGCAAGCCCCACAGCCTGCTGGTGGTCATGCGCAGCATGCAGATCAGCCTGCGGGCCATGATCGAACAGATCTCGCAGTCGGCCGGACAGCTGGCACACACCGCACACGGCATGACCGAACAGATGGAGCGGCTGGAGCAGGCTTCCACCGTGGCCAACGAGTCGACTTCGTCGGCCGCCGCCGCAATCGAACAACTGTCGGTCAGCATCGACCACGTGTCCGCGAACGCTCGCGAAACCGAAGTGGATTCGCGTGGTGTGGCCAAACTGGCGCAACAGGGCCGGTCCACGGCGCACGAGGTATCCACCAGCATTCTGTCCATTGCCGGAGAAATCAGCACCGCATCGACCCAGGTGGTATCGCTGGCAGAACGCACGCGCAATATCAGCGGCATTGCCGACACCATCCGCGACATTGCCGACCAGACCAATCTGCTGGCACTGAATGCGGCGATCGAAGCCGCTCGCGCCGGCGAGGCGGGACGAGGTTTTGCCGTGGTGGCGGACGAAGTCCGCAAGCTGGCCGAGCGCACCGCACAGGCCACCAGCGAGATCTCCAGCATTATCCAGACCGTGGTCAAGGAAACGGCAACCGTCTCCGGGGTCATGGATCACGTGAACCCGATGGTCGAGGCCGGGGTCGCCCAGGTAAACCGGCTGGCAGCATCGCTGGGCGATATTGACGACAGCATGGGACGGACGCTGGAGCGTTTCCGCAACGTGGCCGAAGCCGTGACCGAGCAGAGCCAGGCCGGCACCAACCTGGCCGGAGATGTCGAACGGGTGGTGGGCGTGGTGGAGGAAACCCAGTCAACAGTGCAATTCTCCCGCACGGCGGCGCGACAGCTCGAATCGCTGGCGCTCGGCCTGCAGCAGGAGGTGGCGCGCTTCAGGATCTGACCCCCTGCCCCAAGCACGCAGGTCAGCAGCCCCCCTGGTGACAGGCCTGACTGCGCACGGGCCCCGGGCAAAGGGACACGTCGATTCACAAGGCATCCGTTCGGCATCGTTTCAGGAGCACGACCGCACGCCATTACGCGAATGAACCAACCCCGTACCGGCCAGCCGATTTGATTCATATCAAAACGGGAAGGTGAATTCATCCATGAAAGGCAGTTATCCGGCAGTCATGGATAACGTCCTGTGTCATCGGCTTTTGCAGTCCCGGAAGCCTTCCCCGCCTGAAAATATTTCACTTGTTCATGCCTGTGGGCCCGGTGATTTCGGCTGTCATGTGCCATGAATGGATGAGTGTACCGACACCAGTACACGAATAACAGGGGCGGGATGGCCTGCCGCATTCATGGCTGACGGCATTTTAATCAGCCTGATTTCCCGGCTCAGTGGATGCTGAATCTGCCAGGTCACATTTCATGTCGAATATTTCAACATTTGCCCATTGACTTTTTTCAATAAAGACCCCTGACGCCGGCATGGTGCTCAATGCCATTCTCACAATTCCTCATGACAATGGATAACTGGCGTCCATTTTCAACAATTCTCAACCAAAATTTGATGAGGTACCATCATGACAAACTGATATTTGAGCATAACAAAGAACCCTCTTTCGCCGCGAACTATCCCTAACCAAAATTGACCACTCGGTACAAGCGCCATGTTTGACGATATCTCGCTCTTTGTTCAAATCGTTCGTGCTGGAAACTTCTCCAAGGCCAGCAAACAGCTTGGCATGCCCGCCAACACGCTAAGCCGGCGATTAAGTGGACTGGAAAACAAGCTGGGCACGTTGCTTTTCTCCCGCTCAACCCGGTCATTATCTTGCACACCTGATGGCGAGCGTCTTTACAAATGGAGCGGCGTCAATATCGACAGCCTTGATACGGCTGTAAATTTTATCCGCTCAGGCAAGCAAGGCGAAAACGAAAAAGTTCACATTCAGGTTCCTACAAATTTTTTTGAAATATTTCAAAACAGCTTTTTCTTTGAACTGCTGAAATTTTACCCTGAGCTGGAACTTGACATCCATGTTTCTGATGATGAGCCTGATTTTGATCATTCGCCAATCAAGCTCCTCCTCTCGACCCAAAAGCCAGGAATGAACAATTGCACGACCCATAAAGTCTGTAATCTTGCATCAGGTTTTTATGCCAGCGAAGCTTATCTGGAGCAGCATGGCACACCAGCAACACCGGAAGAACTGGCAAATCATCACTGCATTTACAGGGGTGGCGAAAAGCCAATCAACGTGCTTTTGCCATATAGCGGCATTTCTCTTCCGGTCAGAATAAAAAGCCGCTTCACCACCAACTCCACCTCTGGAATCATTGACGCAGCAGAGCAAGGTCTTGGCATTGCCATCATCAACGAGCAAAGCGCCAATCTTGCGTCCAGGAAAATAACGCGGATTCTTTCACAATATCAAACCTGTGACGAAGAACTTTATGCTGCATATTCAAACAATAAAAAATTGTCAGCCGGAGAAAAAGCGGTATTTAATTATGCCATAGCAAGAATGACCACAATTGGGTAAGCAAGCCAGAACAGCCAAGGAAAGTAACAATGAAAATATCCACGAAGCTTTACGGATTAGCACTGATCAGCTTCATAGGCCTCGCGGCCATGTTGTGGGTACTTCACTCACAAATGGCTGAAGTTGAAAGCCGGGTCGTAGCGATAAATGAAGACGCATTGCCATCGCTGGTTGCGGCTGAGAATATCCGTGGGGAATTTCAGGAGGCCAGACGCCAGATACTTCTTTCCGTTGCCTCCATAGACGAGACGAGCAATAAAAAAGCGCTGACGACCGCAAGCGAAAACATTACTTCACTGCTTGGGCAACTGGAGCAATACAAAAGCACGATGGTCACCAACGAGGAAGATCGCACCAATATCGATGCAGCGATTGCCTCCGTAAAAAAATGGGAGGCACTTATTCCTGCATTTACAGCAATAAGAGCACAAGCGGCCAACCCCCACGACAAGGCAGCGCAAGACGAGGCCGAACTGAAATATATTGCAACCACCTTTACCCCTGCCGCCATACAAACAGCCAACTTGCTGAAAAAAATTGTTCAGTTCAATAAAGACCTGGCCTATCAGCTGGGAAATAAAGCCGTACAGACCCAGAATGAAGCAAAACGGGTATTGATGACGATTGGCTTTATTCTGCTGGCTGCCATTTTTTCCTCCAGTCTGTGGGTAGCATCAAGCATCAAGCATTCTATTAATCAGCTTGAAGAAAAAATCACAGCCATTACTTCTGACCGCGATTTGACCCTGCGTGTCAGCGACAACGGCAAAGATGAAATTGCTCGCATTGCCACTTGCTTCAATCAGTTGTTACAGATGCTGCAGACCAGCTTTGCCGAACTCAGCCAGATCGGAAGCACGGTAGGGGGTCATGCCACCGAAGTGGCAGGTTCGTCCGCTCAGATGTCACAAGCCGTCGAGCAGGTCAGCGAGTCTACTTCCAGCATGTCGGCAGCCGTCGAGCAGATGACGGTCAGTATCAGCCATGTTGCAGATCGTTCCGCTCAGGCAGATCAACGGGCGCATGAGGCGGGAAATGAAGCCGGGCGGGGAGCGACCATCATCAATGAAACCATCGACATGATTCGCAGCATTTCGGACAGCATCAAACTTGCCGCACTACAAATTACCCAACTGGAAGAAAAAACCACCTCAATCGGCACGGTAGTCAGTGTCATCAAGGACATCGCGGAACAAACCAATCTTCTGGCACTGAATGCCGCCATCGAAGCCGCCCGGGCCGGTGAAAGTGGTCGTGGTTTTGCCGTGGTGGCCGACGAGGTGCGAAAACTGGCGGAACGCACCGCGGCATCAACCCAGGAAATCACCGGCACCGTCGCCTCGATGCAAAGCGATGCCAACCAGACGGTGGCCTCCATGCAAACCGTGGTAAGCCAGGTCGAGGCAGGCGTGGAGACAGCCAGTCAGGCCACGGAAGCAATTAACCGCATACTGGAGCGCACCCACGGTACGGTTGAACAGATTGCCGAGATTTCAAACTCGATGCGAGAGCAATCGACTGCAAGCACCAATATTGCCCAACAAATTGAGCGCGTGGCACAGATGGCGGAGGAAAGCCATTCCAGCTCTCAAAGCAATTCGGCAACGGCAGCCGATCTTAACGAGCAGGCGCAGCAGATGTTAAGCACTATCGGCCGGTTCCGGATCTGAGCAACTGGCCGGCTTCCAGCCAAGGAAACCGGCCAGACAATTTTCCTGCACAGGTGACACCTCTCTCAAGAAACGGCATGCCAATTTCATGAAATTCATCATGCACTCAACAGGACGATTCAACTTCTTATCGTGTCACCTGCCTGGCAAATCTCATAAATATCTTGCGCCCGCCTGTTATCAACAATTTTTCCAACACCCCTTCTACATGAAGCCATTAAAAAGGAACCTGCAATGACAGAAAAAACAAATCAGGAAGAAGAAATCAGGAGATACCAGCAATCCTTTCTCGACAGAGAAAAAGCCTTGCAGATGGTCATTCATCGCATGTCTGCATCCTTGAATTTGCTTACCTGTGTCCTGAAAGAGACGACCACAGAAATGCTTCCGATCACCAAGGAGAAATCGCATCCGTATTGGGTGCTGGTTGAAGCCTGCCTGAGTGATATGGAAGAAACGACGGAAACAATGGAAAGAGCGCTGACATTGATTCTAAGAAAAGAGCAGGACCAGCCCTTCCATCATGACCGGCCATCCCGGCCATCAATGAACAGCTGATCTGGTTAATTTTTCCCTGCCTGACATTTACCCTGCCTTACAAAAAAGCAGGCAAGAGCCGCACACGCTGCTTTATATAAAAACAACATTAGCCACACAAAATTCTATCTGCAAGCTGACATCGAAAATCCGGGAAACTCGTGCTTAACTTTTTATCAGATTGATTTTCAGACGAATATTTCAACTGAAGACGATCTATATAATTGAAACCGGAAAAATGAATATCTCCAGAAAGCTTTTCCTGACGCTCAGTGTCGCCATTTTTGCCCTTCTTTCCGTGGGTGGTTACAGTGTCTGGCAGCAAGGTCATGCACAAGACAGCCACGAAGCCATGATGAACAATATTTTCCCCAGTCTGGACGACATCAACCGTGCGCAGCACGGCCTGTCAAATATTCGTGTTGGACTACGGGATTTTCTGCATGCAGATGATGATGCGCAACGCAATGTGGCGCGAAACAAAATCCTGGCTGCAAAGCAGAATCTGGACATGGCAGTGGCCGACTACCAGGCAAAGAATATCTACAACGATCAGGACCAGGAAAAATTGAATGCGGTGCGGGATTCGGTAAAGCAATACTGGGCAGCCATTCAGCCTGCCCTCACCCGGTCTGTCCAGCTCGAACCTGCGCAGAGAATGGTCCTGATCAAACAGGCCTCGCCCCTGTCCCGTGCTGCCGAGAAAGCACTCGATGAACATTACGCGCTCAACAAGGCGCTCACCATGCAGGACGTAGCAATCAGCCGCGCAGACTATGAGTACACACGCAACCTGTCCCTTGCCTGTATTGCCGTGGCTCTGGCACTGACCGGCGGGCTGTCCCTCCACCTGTTTCGCACAATACGGACAGGACTGACTCAAATTCGCAGCGATCTTGCCAGTGTCAGCGAAACCATGGATTTCACCCGGCGCACAACCGTTCTGCATCATGACGAAATCGGCGATGCCAGCATGGCACTCAACCTGTTGATGGAGAAATTGCAAACCAGCTTCCAGGCACTGCGCCATATCGCCCATGAGGTTCAGGGGGCATCACTGGCGCTGAGCGAGACGGCCCGGCAGGTGGCCGCCGCCTCCTCGGTGCAGAGTGAATCAGCCTCGGACATGGCTGCAACGGTGGAACAGATGACGGTCAGTATCAACCACGTTGCCGGGCAGGCACTGGACACCCGCAGCGGCGCACTGGAAGCGCGGGCACTGGTGGAGTCCGGTTCGGAAATCATCCGCAATACCATTACGGACATTCACGAAATCTCCCGGGTCGTCAAATCGTCCGTAGTCCATATCCAGCAGCTGGAAGCACGAAGTGCTCAGGTGGGGACGGTGGTCAATGTCATCCGGGACATTGCCGACCAGACCAACCTGCTGGCACTGAACGCGGCCATCGAAGCCGCGCGTGCCGGCGAACAGGGGCGCGGCTTTGCCGTCGTGGCCGACGAGGTACGCAAGCTGGCCGAACGGACTGCAAATTCAACGCAGGAAATCGCTTCGATGATCGAGGCCATGCTCGGCATGGCCAGGGAGACCGTCACCGCCATGGAGTCTGCCGACCAGCTGGTGGAAAGCGGTGTGGCCCGGGCAGACAAAGCCAGTCATGCAATAAGCGAGATCGGAGCAAATGCAGACAACGCCGCAACCAGCATCAGCGGCATCTCTGCAGCCATCCAGCAGCAGGGCGTGGCAAGCAACAACATTGCCCAGCAGGTCGAAAAGACGGCACAGATGTCTGAAGAGTCGAGTGCCGCAGCACGAAACACCGCAAGCAGTGCAGAACTGCTGGACACGCTGGTCAGGCAGCAGATGGACACGCTGGCGCAATTCAGGGTCTGACACTGCGCCAGCTCATGCCGAATGCGCGGAAGCACGCGTGACAGTGAAGGTGGCAGGCATTGCCGGCTGCGCACTAGTGCGCCGGGCTGTCGGGCTGTGCCTCGTAAACAGACAGACGGTTCCACATGTCCAGACCGATCAGCGTGCCCTCGCCCACCCGGCGCAGGATGAAATCCCCGCCCTGGTTGTGACGCATGTGGATGAGTCCATGCTCCAGCCGGGCCTGCATCACCAGGCCCGCAAAACCGGTCACCTGCCCGCTGTCACCAAAAGTGATGTCTCTGGCAAGTCCGGTATCCGATCTGAAGCGGCCCCGGGGCAGCCCGGCCGGGGCAGGCGCAGCCAGTGCGGTCCCGGTCAGTGATGCCATGCCTTCGGCTGCCAGGCAGGCGGTCGGGTCGGCAAGCGGAGCGGCACAGGCATGGCGCAGCAACGCCCGGGCCTGAAGGTAACGACCGGCATCCCAGTTCACGTTCGCTGCTTCCTTGCATACGGCGCCAGACATGCCCTTCAGGCATATCTGCGCGGCCTCCTCCAGCCGGTCGGCCGGCAGGGGTTTGGGCAGCGGCCCGGCAGCAAGCGCAGACTGCAGCCAGGCAGCCGGCTCGCCCGCGAACAGTCGGGTGCAGGCAAACCACAGCCGGTCTGCACACATGTCCCGCAGATCCTTGTCGCTGGCCTGAATGCTGTTCTGGCCGCATGCCTCAAGATCCTGCCAGCAGGCCTGCCCGGCCACGCTCGTCGCGGCAGGCATCGGCGGCTGGCAGAACAAGGGCCGGGTCAGGGTGTAGACAAAATCCATCCCGGTGTCGATGGCGCGGCCATCGTCCAGCAGCGTGTAGGCATCACCGATTCCCAGGTCCAGATTGAACACCTTGAGCTGACCGTCGACACGCTGGTAATGCAGCAGTTCAGGCGTGCTGTCTTTCACCCGTCGCTGCATCAGATCGGGGCTGAGCACATGGATCTCGCCCAGCTGGCTGTTGCTGTAGACACCACAGCGCGGAGCCGGCTGGGCGGCTTGTGAAACGGTCGCCAGCCCGCACAGCAATCCCCCGGCCAGCAGGGGCAGCCAGCGCCGAAGGCTGGGGTGGCAAAACCATGAAAGCAGAATTGACTGCACGCCGATTTCCATAAAGCATTGCTCCGGTTTGAGACTTGTCATGCGAGGGTTTACCCGTTATATGTGGCCACGATACACGAAATCGGGCAGACAAAAAGACGCTGCCCAGCCCAAGCGGGAGCCATGCCGGCAACCAGCCCCACCACCGAGTAACAGGCATGACGGTGCCTGATTGCCAGACTGATACCACTCCATGAAATTGCTGCTTCTCAAGGGATTATTTGTCCTTGGTCTTGTGACCCGGGTACATGCTGCCACCTTCTCCATCCCGGATCTTGGCGTATCGTTCGATGCGCCGGACGGATTCACTGAACTTTCCAGCATGGAAATAGCCCTCAAATATCCTCCCGGGCGCCCGCCGGCATTTGCCGCAGGCAATGCGGAGCGGACCACGACCATTGCCTATGACCTGAAAACAACCCTGCTGCCGGCCGAATCGCTTCAGGAGGTCAAGTCCTCACTGGAAGCCGCATTTGAACGCGCGATGCCGGGCCTGCAATGGCAGCAGCGCAAAATGGTCAGCCTGCAAGGCCGGCAGTGGATCCAGCTGGAACTGGTATCACAGGCCATCGATACCAGAATTCACAGCATCCTGCTGATTACTTCATTTCGTGGACGGATGCTGATCTTCAATTTCAATTCGACCCGGGAAGAGTTTGGCAAACTGGAGGCCGCGCTGCGGCAGAGCATGCAGACGATTTCGCTGCAGTAACGGCTCCGGATGGTGGCGCTATTACCCTTAATCCGGCAGCAGGCAATGCCTTCAGCGTGGGGAGGTTCGGAGCACACTCACGAGGTATGGAGCAAGCCCAGTTTCAAGGAGTACCATGATTGCGCTATTGATTACTCGCGCAATCCGTACCGATGGACATCCATATGAAACCGGAAATCAAACCATGTATGTAATAGAGCTCACCTATCAAAAGCCCCTTGCCGACATTGAGGCCCATCTGGAGGCGCATCGCCATTTTCTCGACGTTCATTATGAGAAAGGGATCTTCCTGGCATCAGGCCCGAAGAACCCGCGGGATGGGGGCGTTATCCTGGCCAGCAGCAGTGTCAACCGGCAAGCGCTGGAGGAGATCCTCACAAAGGACCCCTTCCGGCAACATGATCTGGCCCTCTACCGCATTACCGAATTTTCACCAGTGAAATGCCTTCCTGTGCTGAAAGACGTGCTGTAGAAAATTTTCACGTTCAGGGCGGTCTCCTGCCGCCGCTGCATGAGCTTCCTGGCAATGACACGAATCACCCGGACCCGCTTCCTGCAGCAGCTTCTGCAGCGCCTCATCGCGGGCACGCCGAAACGGCCGGAGCAGATGATGAAGGCGCATTTTTCGATCAATGCTTTCTGTGTTATCCAACCTGAAATAAGATTGCATTTTAGTTAATGGCCTGAGGAGCATCATGGCGCGCCCCGATCTCAACTTGCTCCTGGCGCTGGATGCGTTGCTGGATGAAGGAAGCGTCATCGGTGCGGCACGTCGCATGAATTTGAGTCCGCCTGCGATGAGCCGCACCCTGAGCCGCATCCGGGAAGCGCTGGCGGATCCGGTCTTCGTCCAGGTCGGCCGCAAGCTCATGCCCACGCCCAGGGCGCTCGCATTGCGCGAGCAGGTGCGCCTGGCGGTCGAGCAGGCCACGCAGGTGTTTGAACCCGACACCGGCATCGACCTGAAATCGCTGGACAGGCGTTTCAGCGTCCGCGCCACGGATGAGTTCGTGAGCATCCACCTGGGTCATCTGCTGGGGGCGATGGCCACGGAGATGCCGCGCGCGATGCTGCGTTTCTCGCCGGAAGAAGATGACGTGGACGAGGAGGCGCTGCGCAGTGGCCGCATTGACTTGTTTATCAGTGCTTCGCGCAAGCTGGGACCAGAGATTCGTGTGCAGTCACTGTTCACCACGACGTTCGTGGGTGTTGCCCGAGCGCATCATCCGGTTTTTGACGATGAAATCACGCCGGAACGCCTCACGCACTGGGAGCACATTAACGTGTCGCGGCGCGGAAAGGCCATCGGACCGATAGATGCCGCTCTGGAAGCGCAAGGACTGCGCCGGCATGTCGCCCTGGTCGTACAGAGTCCTTATACGGCGTTGTTTGCGCTGCAGGATTCGGATCTGCTGCTGCCGTTGCCCAGGCATCTTGCCAGCAGCGCGCTTGCGGCAGGCCTCAGCATTCGCCTGTTCGAACTGCCGACGCCCCTTGAGACAGTGCTGCTGACGCAGGCGTGGCACCCTCGTCTGGATAGTGATCCTGCCCATCAGTGGCTGCGACATACGATCCATGCCCTCTGCAACAAGGAGGAGGCGGAGGCGGCCAGACGGACACAACCGGAGAGATAGCATGCCCTGATGAGTGCGTTCAACGCATCCATTAAAGTGCAATAAATTCACTTTCTGGAATGATTGGCCATCTCTACAGTGATGCTCGTTACTCACTGCAGAAGGGCGCTATCGTGCGTTCTGCAAACGTGCCTTCGGCATCTCCAGGCATTTGTCCCCGCCACCTTTTCCCGCTCCGGGACTGGCTCGCTCACGGGCTGCCGTACCTCGACCTGACGACACCGCGCGCAACCTGCGTAATGCGTTCGATTCTGGCCGCCTGGCTGGCGCTCGTGGTCGCCTGCTTGCTGGATCTGCACGCACCGTATTCGGCGGCCTCCAGCGTGCTGCTTGTCATCAGCCCGGTACAGGGCACCGTGATCGGCAAAGGGGTCTGGCGGGTACTGGGTACCCTGGCGGGCATGCTGGCGGCCTTCGTTCTGATGAGCGCATTCGGGCAGATGCCCTGGCTGTTCCTGCTGGGCTTTGGCCTGTGGCTGGGCGTTTGCGTGGTGGGGATGACGCTCCTGCGTCATTTTCGGGCCTATGGCGCAACCCTGGCGGGATACACCGTGGGCTTGGCGGCCTATGGCGCCATGCAGCATCCGGAACTCACGTTCGATCAAGTCATGGGGCGCGGCGCGTCCGTGCTGATCGGCGTAGTGTGCCTGGCGGTAGTGTCGGCCCTCTTCAGCACCCGCAGCGTGCACAGCCGCCTGGCGATGCAGCTCAACCGGCTGGCAGCCGCGACCGCAGGCATTCTCTCGACGAATCACCAGGCGATTCACGGTGATGGCACACCTGGCGGCAAACCCCTGGGTGCTGGCAGACGCAACCTCATTACCGACGTGTACGGGGTGGACGACCTGCTGGCGTCAGGGAAAGCCGAGTCCGCTGACCTGGCCCAGCGTGCCGGCACGGTTCGACAAACGATGGTGTCCTTGTTTTCCGCGCTGACAGGCGGCGCACCGCCCATGCGTGCGGGAAGTGCCAGCCTGAATGTCCTTCGATCGCTTCAACCGGCCTGGGAACAGGCCTGGCAGCAGGCCTGCCAGGCATTGACCGACGAACAGGGCCCCGTCGGGCTGGATATTGCAATCCGGACACTGGCTGACATGCGTGCGCAGTTGACAGACATGCTCGCGAGGACATCGCTGGATGAAGCACTGGAACATGCCGCGCTGATGATTGCAGGCGACCGCCTGATCGAACAGCTCGACGATTACCTTGAAGCCCTCAAGGGCATGGCGCGCTTCCATCACCTGCGGCCCACGGCGGCACAAATCCAGGTCCCGTTCTACCGCGACACCACGGCAGCGATCCAGAACGGACTGCGGGCACTGTTGACCGTCGTGCTGGGCGGCACGTTCTGGATAACAACAGGATGGTCGTACGGAGCCATGATGCTGGCGGGGCTGGCGGCGGCTTGCGCACTGCTGTCCACCGCGCCCAACCCCGCACTCGGCGCCGTCGAATTCATCAAGGGCACAGTGGTTGCCGTCGTGATGGCCTTCCTCTGCACCTTCGTCGTTCTGCCCCAGGTCTCTGGACTGCCACTGCTGCTGGTGGTTCTGGGCCTGTTCTGGTTGCCTGCTGTTTATGCGACCACGATGCCGCGTTACGCATTGGCCGGCGTTGCCTATCTCGTGGCTTTCACGACGCTGGCGGCGCCAGGCAATCCGATGCACTACGACTTTGCGCAGTTCCTCAACAGCTCCGTGGCCTGGGTACTGGCGACAATTTTTACGCTGCTGGGATTCAGGATTGTGCTGCCGCGCAATCTGCCACGTGACGTGGCACGCCTGCGCCAGGTCATCCGCGACGAAGCACTGGGCGCCCTGAGAGGCAGGCAAACGGCGGCGAATGCATGGCAATGGCGCCAGCAGCATCGCACGGCGCAACTCGGTGCTTTGCTTAAAACGCAGCCGGAGTTGATGGACCGATCCATATCCGACGCCTCGGCCAGCATTCACCTGGGGCGAGAAGTCCTGCGCGTGCGCAAGGGGTTGCGCCAGGCCCCCAAGGGCTCCGGGTTGCATCGCGTGCTCGCAGCGGCCTTTCGCAACATGAGCCGCCGCGCGGCCGAGCCTCGTCTGGCCGCGCGCCATGCGCGTCGCGCAGCGAAATCCTTGTCGCGGTTACCCGCCACAGACGGTGCCGCGATGGCGGAAACACAGCGATTGACTGTCGTGCTGCTCGACATTGCCGCGCTGCTCGAAAACCACGCGGATTACTTTTCAAACAGGTCTGGAGGCCACACCGATGCTCAGTGAGTTCTCGCTGGCCGGCATTTACCTGCCGCCATTCTTCGTCTACGCGTGTATCGCGCTGCCGATCTATCTGGGGGTTCGCTCCATGCTTGCGCGCAGCGGCGTATTGCGGTGGGTCTGGCACCCCGGCCTGTTCGAATTCGCGATCTCCCTCTGCCTCGTTTCGGTGTTGATACTCTATGTCTAAACTTTCATTCCCGGTAAAGCCGCTCATTCGGGCGGGACTTACATTATTTGTCGTTATCGCCGCAGGATGGCTTGTAAGCGCGCTTTGGCACGCCTATGTCCTGGCCCCCTGGACACGCGATGGCCGCGTCAGTGCGCAGATCGTGCGCATGGCACCGGAGGTGTCCGGCAAGGTAGCGGAAGTCCCGGTGTCAGACGATCAGTACGTGAAGCGGGGCGAAGTGCTGTACCGGATCGAATCGACCAACTTCGCGCTGGCATTGGCACAGGCTGAAGCTCAATTGGCTGCGGCGACAGCCTCGCTGTACCAGAAAACCGGGGATGCCAGGCGACGCCGAGGCATGGAGAGCCTCGTGCCGGCCGAAGAAATCCAGCGCGCAAACCAGGCGGCAGTCATGGCCCGGGCGGAACGGCGCAGTGCGCAGGTCGCGGTGGACCGGGCCAAACTTGACCTGGCGCGCACCGTTGTACACGCCCCGGTGGATGGATATGTCACGCGCCTGCGATTGAACAAAGGTGACTATGCGGTGACCGGCCAACCCAATATCGCCTTGCTGGATGCAAACAGCTTCTGGATCACGGGCTATTTCGAAGAAACCAAATTGCGCGGCATCCAGCCCGGTGCCGCTGCACAGATCCGGTTGATGGGGTTTGACCAGGTCATTCCGGGCCGGGTTGCCAGCATCGGACGGGGCATCGCCGACACCAACCAGCAGGCCGATGCCCAGGGCTTGCCGAGCGTGGAACCTGTTTTCAGCTGGGTCCGCCTGGCGCAACGCATCCCTGTACGCGTAGAAATCGAGCAACTCCCGCATAACGTCGTGCTGGCGGCGGGCATGACCGGCAGCATTGAAGTGGCGACATCGGGGGGCGACTCTCCGCCCCAGGGCCGGCTCATATCGCTACTGCACCACTGGATGTAAGGGATGGTCATGCACGCATCACCGAATCACGCCCGGCAGCGCCGTTGCCGTGTGCTCATGCTGTTTTCACTCCTGGCTGGCCTGGCCGGCTGCACGACGGCAGGTCCTGACTATCACCGACCCGTGGTGCAGGTGCCGGCGAACTGGGTCGAGGCCGGAGCGGCCATGAAAAACAGTGATCACGACGGACTGCGCTCGTGGTGGCAATCATTTCAGGACCCCATGCTCGACAGCCTGGTCGATCAGGTCCTGGCGCGGAATCAGGATCTCGATATCGCACTGGCGCGCCTGCGGCAGGCGCGTGCTGAACGAGAGCAGATCGCCTCCTCGTCCGGACCCACGGTTTCAGCCGGTGGTTCAGGCGAGGCCCGGCGCAGCAGCAAGGCGCTCACTTCGCAATCCGGAGGGGAGTCGCGGGCTTGGCATCTTGGTTTCGATGCCAGTTGGGAGCCGGATCTGTTTGGCGGCACGCGCAGAGCGCTCGAAGCCGCCGACGCGGGTATCGAGGCGCTGGCCGCAGATCATCGTGCGCTGCAGGTAAGCCTGGCAGCCGAACTGGTGTCCAGTTACGCCGGGCTGCGTGCGACGCAACAACGCCTGGGTATCGTGCGCGACAACATTCGTACGCTCGTTGACGCCGAGCGATTGGCCGGACAGGCGCACCGGATGGGGCTGGGCACCCTGGCCGATGTCATGCAGGCACGTGCCGAACGTGAAACAGCCGAAGCGCAGCCACCGTTGATGGAAGCGGACATTGCCCGTTTCAGTCATGCCATTGGTGTCTTGGCCGGTGGTTTCCCCGAAGACGGGCACGCAGCCCTGGCCAAGCTTTCGCCAATGTTGACCATGCGTACTCCTGTGCCGCTTTCATTGCCTTCTGAAGTGATTCGCCAACGCCCGGATCTGCGGGCAGACGAACGACGCCTGGCCGCAGCCAGCGCCCAGATCGGCGTTGCCGAAGCCGAACGCTTTCCCAGGTTTCGTATCCCTTTGGGCATCGGTACCACGGCCAGCATCATTCACAGTCTTTTTTCGGGCGCCAGCCTGGCCTGGTCGGCCGGGATGCAGGGCAGCCAATCGCTCTACGACGGGGGGCGCGCACGCGCGGGTGTGACGGCTGCACAAGCTAATGCCGACGCGGCAAGGCTGGTCTACGAAAAAGACGTGCGTCTTGCGCTTCGCGATGTGGAGGATGCCTTGGTGACATGGACGAGTGAACGCCAGCGCCAGGTCTCCCTGAGCAAGGCCGTTGCCGCCAGCCAGCAAGCCCTGGAGCATTCGACCCGGCTCTACGGGCGGGGATTGAGTGCCTATCTGCCGGTACTTGTCGCACAGCGCACGGTCAATCAGGCGCGAGATGAACAGGTCCTCAGTCAGCTGGAAGAGGTGCGCGGCATCATTGCCCTTTACCGGTCCATGGGCGCGGGGCAGTCAGCCAGGTGCGATACGGCGCCCTGCCGCCCGGGAGATCTGTCCAGTGTGAAAACCGAACTTCACCATGGAAGCGGGACCTCTTCACCATTGGCCTTTTCACCAAAATAAAGCGATGGCAAAAAGCGGGAGAGAAAGGTGAACTCCGTGTAGCAATGCCGCATCAGCGCCAGCCCCATGGCTTCACTCGGGGCATGTTCGTCATCCAGTCCCAGGACGAAGCGGCTGCGAAGCACGCAGCCAAAAGGGGTGTCCCTGGCGACGTGCAGCATTTGTCCGCTCACGGGATCGCCATTCTCATCCAGCTTCACCCCGTCGCCAAAACCGATCCGGGCCGCAACAATGGCCGATACCCGGTGGCTGGCGAAGGCGTCATCCACCATTGAGGGTGCAAACACATCGCGAGGATCATGGAATTTGAGCCTGGCGGTCACCGGAGGAATTTCTCCCAGGGATTCGACAGCGGAGATGCTGGCGCCATGGTAGCGCTTGCCCTTCTCCCAGTTTGCGTCCCATCCCGAATGTTCGACGTGATCTACCGGATGCCACCACTTGATGTGCTGGGTAGTTTCGAAAAACGTGAACCACCAGTCGAGCATCCTTCCCTTGCAGCCATGGAGATCGGTACGCACAGCCACCAGCAGACTGCGATTTTCAAGACGTTGCACCCCCATCTCCAGTGTCATGGGGGCGGGATCAAGGAGAGGACTGTGGTCAAGCCACGGTTTGGCGAGTTGGGACATCATCGGCTTCCTTTCGCGATTGGCGGAGCGACCATGATATAGGAAACGAACATCGTTTCCTATATCATGGTCGTCATTGCCCAATGCCGAGGAACCCCCCATGCCCCAACCGGAAAAAGGACTGCGCGGACGGCCGCCACGACCAGAAGAAGACGTAAGACGGGCGCTGCTGCAAAGTGCCATGGACGTGTTGCTGGAAAGCGGTTATGAAGCCGCCACGATGGAGGCGATAGCCAGGCGCGCTGGCGTGGCCAAGAAAACCGCCTATCGCCATGCCGAGAATCGACAGGAACTGATCGGTCTGGCGGTTCGCCAGTGGACGGATGGCTATGCGCCGTCCATGCAGATGGATCCGCAGGACACGGGTGACGCTGCGCAAGCACTCCGGGCGATTCTGGAAAACGTCTGCATGCAGGTACTGTCCGAAACCGCTGTTCGCGTCTTCCGCCTGCTGACGACTGAGTTTCCCGGCAAGCAGGAACTCCTGGACAGTTACCAGCGCAATGGGATTGAACGTGGGCAGATGCTGCTTTCCGGTTGGCTCGAAAAACAGTCCCGCAAGGGGCTTTTGCATGCCCCGGAACCGGCCGTGCTGGCCAAAGCCATTCTGGCAATGGCAGTGGCCGAACCGCTGCGCCAGATGGCGCTTGGCATGATGCCCCCCCTGCCGGAAGGATCAGTCGCGGCGCATCTCGATGCCTGCATGGATGTGCTGTCACTTCTGATCGCTCGGCCTGGCAGTCCATCCCTGGCCGGATGAACGGCCATCGAACGCCTCTCCGGCAGACCCGTTATCGAGGCGAAGCTCATCGTTCGGCCTGCACAACTACAGCCGCGAATGCAGGGCCAGCACAGTGGCCAGCGGCGCCTGGCACAGCGAGACGGCCTCGCCACCATCGGCAAATACCGGCCGGCACAGCGAGGTCAGCGTGGCGCCCGGCAGGGCTTCGATCGCCAGACTGGCACCGCGTTCGCGGGCATGGGTGGCGGCATCGTGCCAGTGCACCTGACGCGCCATGTTGAATGCCAGGTCGTCCCGGATCGCGTCGGCCTGGAAGAGCGCCCGCGCACTGCTGGCGCTGACATACGTGCAGCGCGGCGGCGAGACGGTGACACGATCGAACGCCGCCCGCATCTGACTGGCCGCCCCGGACAACAACATGCAGTGCGAGGGCACGCTGATGGCAATACGATGCACCTTGCGCGCATGAAAGTCGCGCACGGCCGCTTCGGCAAGACGGGCGAGCCCGTTCTCATGCCCGGCCACGACAATCTGCTCGGCCGAATTGATATTGGCCACGTAGACCGGTTCCTCCTCACGGAACTGCCCGGCCACCAGCCGTTCCACCTGGGCCAGCGACAGACCGATCACGGCACTCATTCCGTAGCCGGACGGATACGCCTGCTGCATCAGTGCGCCGCGCAGGCGCACCAGTTGCAGCGCATCGGCAAAGGTCAGGCCGCCGGCTGCGACGGCAGCCGGATAGGCGCCGATGGACAGGCCCAGCACCATGTCGGGCTCGCAGCCCGCGTCGGCCAGCAGGCGCGCCGAGGCCACGCCGGCGATCAACAGTGACAATTGCACTGCCTGTGTCGAACGCAGCGCATCGGCGGAATCCAGTTCGGACAGCCCCTGTCCCAGACCGTCACAGGCCTCTTCCAGTGTCCGGGTCACCTCGGGGTGGGCAGGCAGGGCATGCAGCATGCCGGGGCGCTGGGCGCCCTGGCCCGGGAAAGTCAGCAGGGTTGTCATGACGGGGTCTCCATCGTCCAGGGTTGATCGGTCAATTGCGGTCCACGCCGCGTTTTCACCAGTACGTGCGCGTCACCCCGCGCCCATTCGCGCAGTGCCAGCCCACGATCATCCGGCAGGATGAGCTGCACATCGCAATGGCAGGCCGGCAGCTCGAATGCCGCCAGCAGTTGCCGCGCGGCTTCGCGGGTCAGGGGTTCAGGCGCGTACAGCACCATGTCGAGATCGCTGCCGACGCTGACGGTATCCGCGCCCGTGGCCAGTTCGTAGGCCACACTGCCGGCCGGCCCCCAGTCGAAGGACAGCGACAGGCGATCGCGCAGCGCATCCCACGCCTGCAACGCCGGCAGGGTGCCGCGCCCGGCCCGCGATGCATGCATTCGCAGTGCCGTGGGCCGCACGCGGCGAACGATGGCAGCCTGCGGGACGGCAGTGCCGTGGCGTTCGGCACGCGAGTGCCCGCGCAAACCGACGGCCACCCATCCCGGTGCCACCTCGGCACGGCGCACCACCAGCGGATGCGCCGCACGCACCCTGCCCTGTGCCCAGGCCGGGAGGCCGGCAAACCACCCGGGCAGGCGCGTGGCGATATCGGCCTGCAGCCACACCAGTTCATGTACCAGATACGCTTCGGGCATCTGTACCTCCTGTCCGATAAAAAGCCCCCGGCCCTGTTCAGGCATTACGGCTGCAGCAGCGGTGCCGTCAGCACGATGAACAGCGGAATCGTCACAATGAATGCGGCGGTACTGACCAGCAGTGCCCCTTCTCCATCGGGCGACTGGATGCCATAGCGGTTGCCGAACACCACACCAAAGAAGCCGGCAGACAGGGCGACCAGCAGCACACCCGCCACGACGATGACCGGATCCAGGCCGAACGCGAGAGCGATCCCCCAGGCGATGAACGGCTGCACAAGGTTCTTCAGCACCGCGCTGAAAATCACCACGCCATTGATCTTGAGCTTGCGGGCCGACAGGATCACCCCAGTCAGGAACAGCGCGGCGGCCAGCGAAGCGGCGCCAAGCGGCTTGAATGCCACCAGCAGCAGCTCCGGTGCCTTCAGGTCAGCCGCACCCAGCAGTGCCGAACCGATCACGCCAAGGATCGGACCGAACACCAGCGGCTTTTTCATCGAGGCCCACATCAGGCGCGGCAGGGCGCTGGTCATCGGCAGACGCGGCGCGCCACTGGCCTGGGCCTTGGCCGCTTCCAGCATCATCAGGCAGATCGGCGTCATCAGCACGGAGCCGCAGGCAATGGCGATGGCCACATTCAGCGACGTCGTCGCGCTTTCCCCCAGCACACCGTTGAGAATGGGCAGGCCCAGGGCCGCATAGTTCGGCAAGGCCACGGTCAGCGACAGCACCGCCGTATCGCCAAGCGGCTTGCGGCACACTTTTGCAGACACGAAATACACAATGGCGTACACCACCCACATCGACAGCGTCAGTACCGCAACCAGCGGCACCTGCTTGACGATGCCGGCCCACGGCGTTTGCACCGTGGCCAGGAACAGACCGCCAGGCAGGGCGAAGTCCATCAGGAAAATGTTCAGGATCGCCACATTGGCGTTGTCGACCAGCTTGGCCTTGCCGGCCCAGTAGCCGAGCGCAAGGATGACGAAAATCGGTGCAAGCGCCTTGAGAATGAAATAGCCCATGGCTGTCTCCAGATAGAGGGGTTATTGGCTTCCCGCACGCATGCGGGTCCCCGCAGCACGGCGTGAAGCGCCGTGCCGTTGCAGGCAGTACGGGAAGCGGAGGGAAGTTTAAAGAGGCATCAGGCCCATTGCGCACGCAACAGCTGACGCACCCGGGCCGAAGCGGCCCGGGTCTCGGCGCCAAGACGGCAGGACAGGTCGCGCGGCGAGCTCAGGATGTCGGCAACGGCAGCGGTCAGCGTCTGGCGGACCTGCGACAGGTCGTCGGCAGTCGGTGCATCGGCCTGCTCCACGTCCAGCAGCTTCCACAGCAGGCCGAGCTTCGCGTAGTTGCCGATGTCGTAGGCCATCGGCGCCACCGTGGCAGCCAGCTTTTCCAGTTCCTCGACCGTACGCAGCGTGATGCGCGCCGCGGCGGCCTGGTACATGGCATGCACCAGCACCTTCGGGTCGTTGAGGGCGATCAGGCGGTTGGCCTGATAGCCATGGGCGAGGAAACCGCCCGACATGGCCTTGCCCACGATCAGCGCCACTACCGGGTGGCCTTGCTGGCGGGCATTCGCATACGCAGCGCCGGCAGCAGCCAGCGCCAGGTGAATGCCGAACGCCTCTTCGCGGCGACCATAGGCCTGGCTGCGCACGTCGACGACCGCGATCAGCGTCCGCTTGTCCTCACGGTCGGCATCGGCCTTGACCGCCTCGCTGACGGCCCGGGCGACGTTCCAGCCTTCCAGCAGCCCCACTTCGCCGTTTCTGGCGCGCGGGAAACGGTTTGCCGGATCCGGCAGCACGGCAATGACGCGAGCGGCGCGGCCAGCCAGTTCGATATCGGCGGCCTGTACCGAGTCCGGCAGCCCGGCGACCGGCGAACCGCCGGCGACGAGCGCCTCAAACCAGACCCGCCCGCGTTGCGACGCGGCGGTGTTCGTATGCTGTTCGCTCATGCCTTGACTCCTTTGCCAAAGATTTCACGTACCCGGGCGCTATCCGGCTGCGTATCGACATCGATACGGTCCAGCAGGGCCAGGAATTCGTCGATACGCTGGTCACGCGGCAGGGCCGGCACACCGGCTGCCGCCAGTTCACGCACGGTATCGACCATGCGTGCCACATCGTCCGCCACGTAACGGTCGGCCAGACCGGTGGCATGGCGCTGCTCGCCGCCGGACAGGCTCCAGATGAACGGCTTGTCCCGCGAGTCGTATTCGGCAATGCCCGCTTCCTGCTCGATCACCTGCGGACCGTTCAGCCCATAGCGCGCCTCGCGCGTCACCACCACATAGCTGCACAGCGCGGCAGCCACCGACATGCCACCAAAGCAGCCGACGGTACCGGCAATCACGCCGATCACCGGCTGATAGCGACGCAGATCGGCAATGGCAGCATGGATTTCGGCAATCGCCGCCAGCCCCAGATTGGCTTCCTGCAGCCGCACGCCGCCGGTTTCCAGCAGCAGCACGGCCAGGGTCGGGATACCGTTGCGATTGTCTTCCGCAGCCAGTTCGAGTGCGCCGGCCATCTTCGCGCCGGAGACTTCGCCCATGCTGCCGCCCTGGAAGCTGCCTTCGATGCCGAGCACGACGGCGCTCTGGCCATTGATGGTCCCGCGCGCCACCACCAGGCCGTCATCGGCCTGGGTCACGATGCCCTGCGAGGCCAGCCACGGCGAGGTCACACGATCGAACGGGTCCAGCAACTCGCGCATGCTGCCCGTATCCAGCAGCGCCCGCGCCCGTTCGCGGGCGCTCAGTTCAATAAAGCTGTCCGACAGCCGGTTTTTGCTCATGTCCATCGTGATCCTCACTTTCCGGCCGCACGGGCGACGATTTCCATGCCCTGCTCCAGGCGCATGCGCACGACGCCCGGCGTGGCGCCGAAGTCATTGATTTCGACCTGCATGGCGGCCTCCCCGGACCGCTCGGCGAACATCCGGTCGAACAGGGCCTGCCAGCGGCTGGCGGCACCATCCACCGAGGTGTTGACGACAATCGTGGTCCGGCCGGCGTGACCCGGCTCGATCAGGACCTCAAGATCGCCACTCCCGACCACGCCGACCTGCACGCGACCGGCCACCGGCTGTTGGGCCGGGTATTCAAATCTGATGGTTTCCATTCAGGACTCCCTCGTTTACATAGTGACTTGCCGCTCCAGCGCATCGAGAAACAGCGTGGCGGCCAGAAGGTCCGCCGCCCCGCCGGGCGATGCGTTGTGAGCCAGCATGTTCAGTTCAAGGCGGTACAACAGATGTTGTCCTTGCAGGCTGCCTGTGCCGCCAGCGCGCAGGATGTCGCGCGCCAGCGACTGAGCGTCCCGCAGCGCCGCCTCGCCACCGCGCGACAGCACGCAGGTGTCATGCAGGCGGGCAAGAATCGCAATCAGCGCATCGAGGCGGGCGACGTCTTCCGGCTGGCCGGCGGCGCGACTGGCGCGCAATGCCGGCAGACCGATGTCGATCACATGCGGAAAGGCCTGCTGCGCCTCGCCGCGCGCGCCCGGCACGCCATACCGCGTGCGCATGCGTTCGCCGTTGCTGGCCTGCGGCTGACTGAAGCGGTCCGCCAGGCAAGCCAGCGAGGCCGCCCGCCGGGCGACATTCGCCGCCATCAGATCCGCCGGCTGCATGGCGGCAGCCGCGCTCAGCAGCCCCAGTGCCCAGATGGCACCCCGGTGGGTGTTCACCCCGCCGGTGACGCGCATCATGTCGGCCTCGGCCTCGCGACCGATCCGGCCCACCGCTTCGCGCAGCGCCAGATCGGCTTCGGCATGGGCCGCTGCCTCGCCCATCCGGGCAAAGCCGTCATACAGGGCATGGGCCGAGCGCCGCATCAGATCCAGCGTCAGATCACGGTGAGCGCCGCTGCCGCGCTGGTCCACCAGGCCCGGCTTCGGCGTCAGTTCCGCCTCGTCGACCAGGGCACGGACGGCCAGGTCAGCGATGCGCAGCGCCAGCGGCACCGAGCGATTCAGGACGAATCCGTTCATTACCAGCTCCGGAAACGGGCCGGCGGGTTGTAAAGTCCGTCGGACCATTCGACCAGCTCGGCGATGCTCTTGGCCGCCAGTTGCGAGCGCGTGGCTTCGGCCCGGTCGACGCCAAGGTCCTCCGGCAGGGCAATCAGGCCCTGACGGCGCATCTCGGAGGTCTTTTTCGGGTCATGGCGCATGCCGATTGGCGTGACACCGGCCACTGCCGCGATCATTTCGCGTCGTTCTTCCAGCGAGCGGGCCTTGTACAGATAGGCAATGCCTTCTTCGGTCAGCACGTGGGTCACGTCGTCGCCGTAGACCATGACCGGTGCCAGCGGCATGCTGGCCGCCTTGGCCACATCGATGGCATCGAGGCTTTCGACAAAGGTAGGCTTGTCGCCGGGCTGGTAGGTTTCCACCATCTGCACGACCAGCTTCTTGCCGCGTTCCAGCGGGTTGTCGGTCTGCAGCAGGTCGAGCCAGGCCGGGGTCGCATGGCGGCGGCCACGCGGGTCATGCCCCATGTTCGGCGCGCCCCCGAAACCGGCGATCCGGCCACGGGTCACGGTCGAGGAATGCCCGTCGGCATCCATCTGCAGTGTGGAGCCGATAAACATGTCCACCGCGTACTGGCCGGCCATCTGGCAATAGGCGCGGTTGGAGCGCAGCGAACCGTCCGCGCCGGTGAAGAACACGTCGGGACGCGCGCGGATATACTCTTCCATGCCGAGTTCGCCGCCGAAGCAGTGCACGCTCTCGACCCAGCCCGATTCGATCGCCGGGATCAGCGTCGGGTGCGGGTTCAGGGTCCAGTGCTTGCAGATCTTGCCCTTCAGACCGAGCTTTTCACCGTAGGTCGGCAGCAGCAGTTCGATGGCGGCGGTATTGAAGCCCAGGCCATGGTTCAGTGACTGCACCTGGTGACGCTCGTAAATGCCGCGGATCGCCATCATGGCCATCAGCACGTGCACGGGCTTGATCAGCCGCGGATCACGGGTGAACAGCGGTTCGATAAAGAACGGCTGGTCGGCAACCACGACAAAATCCACCCACGAACCCGGGATGTCGACGCGCGGCAGTTCGCTCTCGTCCTCGACCAGCTCATTGACCTGGGCAATGACGATACCGTCCTTGAACGCGGCGGCTTCGACAATGGGCGGCGTGTCTTCGGTGCTGGGCCCGGTATACAGATTGCCGTGACGGTCGGCCTTGTAGGCGGCGACCAGGGCCACGTTCGGGATCAGGTCGACGAACAGGCGCGCATACAGTTCGATGTAGGTGTGAATGGCACCGATTTCGAGCAGATCGTCCTCAAGCAGCTGGCTGATGCGCAGGCTTTGCGGGCCGGAGAACGAGAAGTCGAGCTTGCGGGCGATACCGCGCTCGAACAGGTCGAGGTGCTCCGGGCGTCCGACGCTCGGCATGATCATGTGCAGATCATGCAGCTTGCCCGGGTTGACCCTGGCCAGTGCACGCGACAGGAAATCGGCCTGCTTCTGATTGTTGCCTTCCAGGACCACGCGGTCCCCCGGCGCAATCAGGATTTCCAGCGCTTCAACGATCCGGTTGGTCGGAATGACCCGACCATTTGCCAGTTTGCCGAGGGCTTCGAGCCGGCGTTTTTTCTCATTACGCCGCCCATTCCATACCGGTGCCTGGCTAGACGCCTGGGTAGTGTCCATGTCTGCTCCATGCGGGATTGATGTGGACGCACATTAATCCCGCATATTTGGAGCTTCAATTAAGCTCAACGTGATTTCGTTAAGCTTGGCGTAATGGACTCAGATGGCCCGACCTCGCCTGTCACTCGGCATGGGCTTGCGGATAAAGCTGATTGGCCGTCATCCGGCATGCGGCGGCCAGCGACAGCAGATTGGCATCGCGCTCGCGCGCATGCAGGTAGACCAGACCGATCTCTTGCCGCATGCGGTAGCGCGGTGCGAGCGGCACCAGTTTCACCCGGTCACCAAACACCCCGCGCACCCGCCCTGGCAACAGGGTATAGCCGACCCCTCCCGCCACCAGGTTCATCAGCGAGTAGATATCACCGACACGCGCCACCACCTTCGGGGAAAAACCGGCCACATTGAACGCGTCCTGAAACCGCCGGTAAGTGACAAAGCCATCGGACAGCGAAACATAATCGACGTCGGAAAAAGCCTGCAGATCAATGGTTTCGGCATCGGCGAACGCCGAATGGCCCGGCACGGCGAAAAACACTTCATCATCGAACAGCGGCACGCACTCGAATTTCCCGTCACCTTCCTCGAAGCCCATGATGGCAGCGTCGATCTGGCCGGCCAGCAATTTGGCCCTCAGGCTATCGTTGGAGCCGAGCACCAGCTCCACCTGCAGCGCCGGGCGGCGTAATTTGAGATCCATCAGCACCTGCGGCATCACCTGGGACGTCAGCGAATACAGGGAACCGATACGCAGCAGCGAGGAGGACAGTCCGGCTTCCTGCCGCGTCATCTCCATCCCGCGCTCCATATGCTCGATGACCTCGCCGGCCACCTGCGCCAGCACCCTGGCCGCCTGCGTGGGCACCAGATTGCGCCCTTCGTTGCGAAACAGCGGACACCCGAGCCCTTCTTCCAGCGAGTGCAGCGCACGATGGATGCTGACAGCCGTCGTCTCCATCTGCTCCGCGATTCTGGCCAGATTGCCGGTCTGCATGAAGGCCAGCAGCACCTCCAGCTTGCGGAAGGTAATTTTCTCGTCAATCCGTTCCTTCATCTGGAAACCGCCTCGCGCTGGGGTGAAAGTGAACGGCCGAATGTTCGGTGCCATGCCGATGCCACGTCAATGTTTACTCCGCCCGCTTGTGACGGAGGTTAAGTGAGGATGACGTCATCTGGTTGTTTCTGCTGTTGCAGGCCATGGGTTGTCTGCCGGTTTTTCCAGGTCATAAGGAGAGACTACCCCCCGCAGGTCACAAGCGATCATCCACATTTAAACAACAAAAACAAAGACTTGGGAAAAAACAACAAAGCTTCAATTTTGGGAAAACGTGAAAAGCAATCGACCTCTGACTACGAAGTAGCCCGCGAAAAGCTGCCAATTAGAGCAGTGCTTCATCAATCGTGCCGGCCAGAGCATGGCGTGTTTCAATTCTGAAAAAAGTACCTTTATGTCCATATTTTTAGGAGCCGGTTGTTTTTTCACCCTCTTTCCAACCTCCGTGCTTGCGGAAACGACGGCAGTGGAATAACGCGGCAGAAGATTCAAAAAGATAGCAGCATAAAATAATATGGCTAGCCGGCTTCGCCGTGTTCGATTTGAGAAATTTTGAGACCGAGTCAATATTTTTAAGCAATGAGCCAAGGATTACAGCATAGCCCACTAGCATCCAACCAGATATTTTTCCAAACCAGCACTCATACATTCAGCCATTGCCGTTAGAACATTAGCCAATGCATGTACTGCCACTTGCAGAAAAACGGGGTGATTTCCATGTCTGTCTAACGGAGAGGTGAGGAACAGCTGGGATGCGGCGCGCGCCATAGTGAATGCGCGTAGCGGCAATCTCGCGGATTCGCTGCCGCTCGGCGCGATCGTCACGAGGGTGAGGGCGATAAAAACAAGTCGCTTGCCGCAGTTTAACGACAGCGGTGGCGCGGCGAATGCTGACGCGGTACGCGTCGATCAGGAAGTTGGCCAGCTCGCGTTTGCGAGCCGGCTTCACCGCTTTTTCTGGATGACTTCCTGCAGCATCTGCTTGTCCAGGCTCAGGTCGGCCAGCATGCGCTTGAGCCGGGCATTCTCTTCTTCCTGCTGCTTCTAGCGGCGCAGCTCGCTGACGCCGAGGCCGCCATATTTCTTCTTCCAGTTGCAGAAGGTAGCCTCGGAGATGCCCATCTTGCGGCAGACCTCCGCGACCGTGGTGCCCGACTCCGCCTGACGCAGCGCGAAGGCAATCTGCTCTTCCGTGAACTTCGATTTTTTCATGACAAATCTCCTGCCCGGATGGGCTCAAATTTGCCAGAAATCTCTACTTTTCACCGCTACGGTTTTTCGGGAGGAGGTCAACGATGAGCAAACGGCATAATTATGAAGCCAAATAAAGCCTTGTAGTTTTTGATGTCTTGGTACTAGTGAAGGTCAATAGGATTAAAAGGTTGATACCATTTCTTCCTAGCTGAATCCCAGTTCTCCCAGTCTTTATCTCCTACTTTCCGCCTCAATTTATGTATCGCGGCCCCTCCATGAATCAGCATTTGGTCTTCATTCAGGTGGCTTTTGAGTTTGCATGAACGCAGCCCCAGAACAGGAGAGTTTGGCTTTACCTGGAAAGAATATACAGTATGATCGGCCCCAGCGTATCCCTTTGCTATTTTATAATCTAGGGCAACTGGAACATACTGATTTATTGGAGTATCTGTTGACCTAACACCAATTATCTGCATGGCCAATGCCATGTCACTTCTTTCATTTAGCAACACCTCTGGCCCATGCATTTCCCAAAAAGTATCCAAAGGCTTCCCTTTGCTTTTAATTTTTTCTATGCGTCTCTGCGCTTTTGAAAGTACCTGCCCTGCCTTAAAGGCCTCGATTTCCGCGGGGATATCGGTACCACGATAAACTACTGTATCTGGGTCGGTGACATCAATTTTTGTCATCCAGTCGCCACCAAGCTCAGATTTATAGTCTGCAATACTATCTTGCACATTTAGGCTGACATTTTTTTCCCGGGACACACGCTCCAGAATCGATACTATTTCCTGTTCGGTGCGACACCCTGCCTGTATCGCAGCATCTACCGTAACCACGGGTGAAGTACAGTACCCAGACGAATCTAATTCGTAGCCAAAATTGCAAGAATTGCTTCTAAACTCTCCCTCCGCACATTTCTTTGCTCTAGGAATGCAGCAAAAACCAAAAGGCCAATATACCGTTTCAAATTTCTTGCAAATACACCCACGTTGCCCGAGCCCACCGCATTTACCGTTAGAGCCCCCTCGACGGTGCTCACTAGAGAATAAATGCTCCATCCATAGGTCACTGTTTTCTGGAACGAGATTTTCTTCTCGTATATCAATGCCGTGCATACTTGCAGTACGGATCACATCCTGAATGGAGTTACTAGCCCGAAGTTGAGACCATTTACTGTAGTCTTGCATCATGTCATCCATTAATGCTCGAAATCCAGGACTCTGGGTCGAACTAGATGGAATGCAGTCGACAAGCATGGTACTATCCTGAAAATTTTTCCCGGTGAGGTTAAAGTCAAACCACACAATGCCATAACGTTGACATAGATCTTTGGCTGCAATGAATGCCATTCCAGGCTCCACTTCCTTCTTTGCAGAACATTCGCCTCCAGTCAGCCCAAAAACCTCTTCGTTACGCTTCCACATTTGATCACATGCATTATTTACATTAGGTTTCAATAGAATTGAAACATGCGATTTCCCCAGTAGCCTTTGCATAGAGAAATCGACTGTTTTATTAGCCTGCCCCCTTATTTTTATGCTGGTCTTTTTCGCTACAAACTCCATCTGGTATGCATATCTCGCACCACTCAGTTCCCATATTTCTACAAATTGTCCTGCTGTATTGAATGCTGCAAGCCCAATCGCCATTCGATTATCGATATAACTCAATGGCCAGTAGGTATACCCATTTGCAACCAGGACAGGACAAGATTCCGATAGAGCGATAGATTTATCATCAACTAAGCACGTAAGCTTTGTATTGGCTGGAAGGTTTTTTGGAGCAGCATTTATGCTTAAATTATTGATAGATGGCGGATTAAAAAAATCTTTTGCCGCTATTCTTTCCACTCCCAGAAAAGATAGAATTGAACAGAAAAATACTATCTTCATATTCATACCACACATAGAGTTTTCCCCTCCCCGTTTGGTTTCCTGATTATTTCGCTCGTTCATTCCGCCAAAAAATGCAAAATGAGTTATTTAATAACATATATTATGCTTTTGGATTAATCAATAAAATTCACCGACACCTTGCCCTGATCAGGTCGATCCTGAGGCGGGCCATGGCGCACTGGCAATGGATTGAGCGTGCTCCGGCTCTGGTGCTGCAGCGGGAGCCGAAACGCCGGGTGCGATTCCTGACCCGGCGACGTCACCCCGGATTCAGTAGCACTCAGCTTTAGAGCCCGGTGGTTAATGTTGCCGGTTTTCCGGCTAACTGCTTCGCATAGGCTGACGGTGTCAGCCCACCCAAACACCTCTTTGGTCTCTCGTCGTTGTACACCCGTCTCCACACCTCGATGACGACACGGGCGTGAGCCAAAGTGGTGAACCAGTGCTCGTTCAGACACTCGTCCCGAAACCGTCCGTTGAACGACTCGATGTAGGCATTCTGGTTTGGCTTGCCAGGCTCGATTTGCCGCAGCAGTACTCCGCGCTGATGCGCCCAGGTGAGCATGGCTCGGCCACAGAATTCCTTGCCATTGTCGGTCCGGATGATCTTGGGCAATCCTCGTTCCAGGCCCAACCGATCCAGCATGCGCGTCAGGGGATAGCCACTGATGGTGCGCTCCGCCACAACAGCGATCGATTCATGGGTGGCGTCATCAACGATGGTCAGACATTTGATTGCGCGTCCCTCAGCGGTGCGGTCGAACACGAAGTCCATCGACCAGACCTGGTTGGCAGCGTTCGGCCGGATCAACGGCTGGCGATCCGATATCGGCACCTTTTTGCGCTTTCGGCGCTTCACCTGCAAACCTGCAAACCTGCCTGAGCATAGAGCCGATCCACACGCTTGTGATTGACCCACCAGCCCGACTGCCGGAGCTTCAGGTAGATCATGCCCGCACCGTAACGGCGATAGCGTTGTGCCAACAGGATGATCTGCTCGCGCAGCGCCACATTGCCGTCAGGTCGAGGCTGATAGCGATAGGCGCTGGCACTCATGCTGGCAACACGTAGGGCATGCCGCTCGCTCAATCCTTGCAAGACCATATGCCGCACCAGTTCACGTCGTGCCGGTGCGGTCACCACTTTTTTTGCAGTGCTTCTTTGGTGACCTCATTTTCCAGCAAGGCATTCGCCAGCATGCGCTTGAGGCGCGTGTTTTCAGCCTCCAACTCCTTCAGACGCTTGGCGTCGGATACATTCATTCCGCCAAATTTGCTGCGCCACAGGTAGAAGCTTGCTTCCGAGAAGCCATGCAGCCGGCACAACTCCTTCACCGGCAGACCTGCCTCCGCTTCACGCAGGAACCCAATGATCTGCTCTTCTGTATACCGTTTTTTCATGCCCAATCTCCCTCACCACTAGGATTGGACTCTAGACCAGCGTGCTACTCAAATCTGGGGGGACGTCGCACCTCTCCCCGCTGCAGGCGGATCTCGATCAAGCGGCTCGTGGGCATCATGGCTGGCGGCACTCCGACTGGCACGAATGCCGGCGCGCTTGCCTGAGAGCGAGCGCGGTCGAGGCGAATCCACTTGTGCAGCAGATTGGCGTTGGCACCGTGTGACAGCGCTACCGCGGCAATCGAGGCGCCGGGCTGGGCACACTCGGCAACGATCTGCGCCTTGAGGGGTTTGGGATAAGAGCGTCGCTGGCGCAACGTGGGGAGTTCGGTCTTCGGCATGGTGTCCACCAAAAAGAGGTGGACACTAAGCAGGACTGAACATGGCCTCAAGATGGGTTGCCCGGGCGCTTACGATGCAGTGATGATGCAAGAGCCTAGCCCCACTCAGCCGGGACGAGGCCTTTTCCACGCCACTCTTCCACGTGATGGACATTGGCCAGCTTGCCCCAGACATCTTCATCCGCGTGGTCTAGCACGATGATCTGTAACCGGCCTGTAGTCCGTGTAATGATGTGGTCGAAAAGTGCGAATACCTTTCGCACCGCAGCTACATCCTCATTGTTCCACTCCGGATCAAGGTCCTCTTCCAATGCCTTTCCTGCTCTTCGGGTAGGAAAGTAGACTTGGCTTGGTTGATCATAGATTAGCAACCCCGGTACCGGATGATTCGGTTTACTAAGAAAGTAGCCTTGCAGGGCAAGTGTGAGTGCTACGTGATACGCAAGCCAATTTGCCCCACTGCCAATTTCCCAAAGAAAATCATCGCGCGTGCCACGAATAACTTTTACCGTGAGATCTTGAATATTAAGGCGAATAGGTGCGTCAGGCCATTCTCCGTCAAGTTCTGGAACAAGGCGTGAAGATATGGATTGAATCGTATCAAGCGCGTTTTCCGTTTTCCGTCCTATTTCGTGTTCAGATATCAGCTTATTCAGACCCTCTACTTGTGTTCGTAACGCTAAAATTTCTTCGTTTAGCGTGGAAGAAGTATCAGCCACTTCATACAGTCGGAGGGCTTCTTGCAAGCGTCCACGAAAATGTGAAATCTCTTCACCGCGAGTAGTTACTTTGCGCGCTTCCTCCGACTGCCCTTCCAATGTCCGTATTTCTTGGCGTACCGCCGAAAGATCGGCAAGTATGGTTTCAACGGCTTCGCGCTGACGAAGCGTTTCTCTTCCTAGAGACTCAGTAATCGCCGGATGAGACCGCAGGCGAAGTTCAATACCCTCTAGCGCCTGACAGAGTTGGTCAATCCGCGCTCGTCCGGCATCGCTGGGCTCAAGCACCGCCGCGGGACGCTCAGTGACCAGCTCTCGAATCCATCTCGACAATCCCAACCGGTCACGTTGAACGTAAAGGCCATCTCGGAATGAGTCGCTGCTCTCATCCAGGCGGCGCAGTTCGTGTAGTCGGTTACGAGATTGGTTGAGTTCCATCACAAGCTTGGACTCGGCACCCCGCAACTCAGTAAGTCTCGCCATGATGACATCCATGGACGCCAGCGTCGGAGTGGCGGAGCGGGTGTCGCTCTGCATTGCAGCTCGAAGCAGGTCCACAGTTGACGGCCAATCATTCGGCACGACCGTATGCGCCGGTAGTAGCCCGTACTCAATCGCTAGACGTGCCCAAGCGAAGCCTTCCCGTTGCCAAGATGCTCCAGAAGCCTGTCTTGCTTTCAGCTCGCCTTCCTTTCGGCGAAGCTGCCGTGAAATTCGGTCCAACTCGTGACGCGCTTGCAAAAGCTCCGGGCTGATGGCACCTAGCACATACGGGAAAATGGTCTTTAACTTTTCACGATGGTCTGTGGTATCAGCTTTGAAGAACATCACGTCGGGATTCGCAATGATGTTCTGGGGCTGAAACAAGAAGGCCATTAGGTCACGAAAGCTTGGTCGGGATTTGAATCTGTCCTCACTGCCTGGCTCAAATTGCAAGTTCGACAGACCTGAGAGTCGATTCAGAACCGCCTTAACATATTCAACCGTTTGATTTTTTTGTTGGATGATGGGAGGCGGTTCGATTTCCTGGCCTTCCAAGAGCAGTATGTCGCCGGATGCCTTAAGATCTCCGGGCTCTCGGCGGGCAATCAGCTTCTGCCCTTCAAGAGTGTCGACCAGTACGCCGAACCAGGAACAACTCTCGCGAATCACTCCCACTGGGATAGCGCACTTTTCTGATCCCAAGCAATAGTCAATAATCGGAATAACCGACGATTTTCCGGTCTTCGATGCCCCGCTGATGACGTTGACCGCACCAGGCTCAAATTTCACCACTCGTGGATCTCCGCCGCGTCGGGGCCACAAGATGACTTGTCGTAGTTGAAAGTACATCAGAACTCCACTCTGAGCGTGTGAACTACCTGCTGATCGGTGAGGCCTGCAAACCAGTAACCGATTCTCTCGCAAGCGGGGCCGAGTCGTCGAATCCGCTCTGGCAACGCTGGCATGCCTAAGTCCTCGTCCTGACTAATTGACCAGATAGTGGCCATCGTTGGTTCGATCCGAATGAGACCGGATTGCTCTGCACATATGAGCGAATCTAGGGTCAATCGTCTTAGCGCCAATGCCCTGCCATGAATCGCCAGGAGGTCTTCGCGCTTATCCCCAAGCTTGCCGGCGAACAGGTGTAGCCCCGATGATTTATGGGTACTCAACACCATCGCCAAGGTTGGGCTGTGTAAGATCAGCGGGAGGACAATGAACACAAGAGGAAGTACCGCTGGGAGGCCTTCACGGTCTTGATATCCAAGACAAAACTTCCACAGTGCGTAGGCACCCAAAGCTTCGTTTTGAACAAGCGCCGCCTCACTAATATGGAGTGGTCGAGCGACCTCGCTCATGCCTCGTCCTCCTTGTTCAGTAGTGCTTCGTGCTCGGGATGCCAACCGAGTGCTCGCCTATCTGCCAGATCATTAAACGCACCGTGAGTGAAGTAGTCCGGCACTGCGCGACTATCTATAGGCACCGACAAAACCGAACATTGGCGGTATACAAATCGCCCTTGCACGACTTTTGGTTTATCTGAATGGAAGTCCTGGGCTTCACCTACAAACGCATCGTACCGACGCAGAAGCGCACCCTCCCAATCCTTGAAGGTATCGTCGAAGATGAGTCCTGCTTCGGCCCACTTAACCTTATCGCCGGACGTGCGCATGAGATCACTTGCCGCCCGAAGTTGTTGCCCCTCCGAAGCTTCGATCAACTGTAGCTGCCGTACGAATATAGGCCGGCTTGTAACTACTGCTTTGGCATCATTTGCTGTGGGGGCCGAAGTTAGCGAAGCCAGATAGCCGGGCATGTTGTTCTGCTGAACAAATGCATGAAAACTCTTCCGAAACTCTGCAACACAAATTAAAGCTGGCTTACCTTCGCGGATGAGGCGATCGGCTCGCGCCTGCGCCATTCCGATAGCTGCTTCGCAGATGATATCTATTGAACCGTCTGGAACGGTGGGTTCAAGCAAAGCCCGCAGAGGCTGTAGAGGGTCTGCGTCATTACTAATAATTGAGGCCTTGCAAATTACTTCGTTGCGAAGAGCTACAGGCGCATCAAGAAAACGCTGTATGTGCGGCATGCATTTCGGTGGCGTGGACTTTTTACTGAGCCTGTCCTTGAGCTGTTGGATTAGTAGCTCTACGGCGGCCTCTGATGCTGCGTCATGAATGGTCGAGCTCACCTTACCGGACTTCGGGGGCGTCACATACAGGCGAAACGTTGCTTTGCCCCCGTCAATTTTTTTCGATTCGACCGCGGCAAGCCAGTTCGCAATGGTCTTCCAAAGGTCCTCGGACCAATCAGAGAGAGCATTGTGAGACAGAGCGCTCTTACATTGCTCCAATAGAACGCTTCCATTAGCGTAGTGGATAGCGACATCATCCAGAAATTCTAAGGAAACGCTCGAATCTGATGGACTGCTGAGGAGGTGGTAGCAGAGCCGAACCGGCTGCAACGAGAAGCCCAGATAGGGGCCAGGCGCACTATGTTTGACTAGGGCGGTCATGTACGCTGCTCCAAGTCACCTTGCTATGGGCGGCTGCCCGGCATTTCGCAAACTCCATGACGCTCCCTGAGTGTCGCCGCAGTCCAGCCTAGGGCTGGTCTGCACGCTTTGTTACGCATTACGCATAGGTTAGCAGCAGTTAATATTAAGTGTCGAAAAATATTCCCCAGTGTTGCCGGTCTTTCCTGTCAGCCGCAACCTAATTGAATGCTTGCGTAGTCATGGCTCGGAGCCACCAGATGCTATACGAGCAGCCAAATGCCAATTTACTGCAAGTATGGCCTATCGATAGCTCCCCGAAATTGGCTGGATACTTTGGCCACGAATGCCCGCTTCGGGAGCTTCGAACTGAATCGGCAGTGATACGGCTTTGGGTTGGGGCCCGTTATCCGCGGCAGGAAGCTAACTTTTGGTGATTGCTACAAAGAAATAGTCGGTAAGTTACCCCAAGCAGACACTCAGGACAGGTGATGTGACAGACTGCTTTGGCCGAACAGTGGCCACAAGATGGCCCCCTCCCGTCGCACCACAGTGTCCAAGAACTCAGTTCACATGGCGCTAACATAACCGGTACGCAATCAGCCACAGCCCTCTCGTGGAACGGAAGCAAAGCTTTGTGAGAAGGATCCCTTATCCAGCTATTTGTGCCAACACAGAGAAGGCTTCCAGACCGGTCCACTTCATCTAGCATCAGCCGCACAAGCCTTGGGCCAACGCCCACACCATTGACCGTTCCTGCTTACATAGTGCTTACACGAGCCAGAAAAGCAAAAGGGGTTACAGCATTTTTTTGCTGTAACCCCTTGATTTTTCTGGTGCCGACTACCGGAATCGAACTGGTGACCTACTGATTACAAGGCAGTTGCTCTACCAACTGAGCTAAGTCGGCGCGGGGCGGATTATGCCTGCGGAGTGCGTTGCGGGCAAGCTCTGGCGCTGGCGGACGGGTAGAATGTCCACAATGCTGCCCAATCGCGGCCTACAACAAATAATGACCGAAAACGCCCTGCCCTCATGATTGCTCTCTCTCGCGCGGTCAAGCCCGCCGCCATCACCGTTGCCGTCCTGGCTGCCCTCGGGGCCGTGACTTATGTGTCCGGTCCGCTGTTCGTCAAGGATCTGGTCGAGGAAAAGCTCGGCGAAGCCCTGCTCGGGCGCAAGGTCAATATCGGTGAACTGACGCTGAACCTGTATACGCTGACGGTTCAGGCCGACAATGTGCGCATCAGTGAAGCAGACGGCAGTACGCCGTTCGCCAAGTTCGATCATCTGCTGGTCAATCTCGGCGTTGCTTCGCTCGGAGGCGGTGTTCGCATTCAGGCGCTGGATCTGGCCGGGCCGGACGTTCATCTGATCCGGGTCGCGGACAACCGCTACAACATCAGCGATCTGGTAGAGAAGTACAGCAAACCCAGCGACTCCCCCACCCTGTTCGCACTGGCCAATCTTCGCGTCACTTCCGGTCGCATCGTGTTCGAAGACCGGCCGCTGACCAAGACGCAGACGGTCGACCGGCTGACGCTGTCGCTGCCGTATCTGTCCAATTTCCCTGCCGACCTCGATGTCGACACCAAGCCGGATTTCTCCGCCCGTCTGAACGGCAAGCCGGTCTCGCTGCTTGGCGACAGCAAGGTGTTCAAGTCGTCACACGACAGCAGCCTGACGGTCAAGCTCGACGGCGTCGATCTGATGCCACTGCTGCCGTATCTGCCGGTCGCGTTGCCGGTGCATGTCAATTCGCTGAAGCTGGATACCGACCTCAAGGTCGATTTCAAGGATGCAAACAACGCACCGCAACTGACGCTGAGCGGCGTGGTCGGCCTGCGCGATCTGGCGCTCAGCGACCGCCAGGGCGCTGCGCTCGGCGAACTGGAGCGGGCATCGATCCATATCAGTCATCTGAAGCCGTTCGCGCACGACATCGCCATCAAGGAGGTCTCGGTCACGGCGCCGAAGCTGGCGGTCACCCGCGCCCGGGATGGCCAGTTTAACTGGCTGCGGGCGCTGGCGCCGGCAGGTCCGGCCCCGGTTGTACCGGCAGCGGACAGCAAGGTCACACCGTGGCGCTGGTCGCTGGACAATGCGCGCATCCGCCGCGGCGAGGTGCTGTATCGCGATGACATGCCGGCCGGCGGCTACCGCACCCGGGTCAATGACCTGTCATTCGACCTGGCCCGGCTGAACAGTGCTTCGACCACACCGGCACCGGTCCGGCTGCATGTCAGCACCGACCGTAACGAGAAGCTGGCGATCGATGGCCGCCTGACGCTGCAGCAGATGAGCAGCGACGGGACCTTCACTCTGGAAAACCTTGATGCCGGTGCATTGCGCGACTATGTCGCCCTGGTGCTGAAGCCCTATTCCCGGCTGCGGCTGGACAGCCTGCACGCCAATGCCGACGGCGCCTTCACCTTTGCGCTGGAAAACGGCGCGCCGCGTTACTCGCTGCGCAATGGCAATGTCGGCCTTGCCGACCTGAAGCTGAGCGAAAGCGCGCGTGACCCGGCGATCGAGTTCAAGCAGCTCGCGGTCAGCGATATTGCGCTGGACAGCAGCAGCAAGCGGGTTGAAATCGGCCAGGCCATACTCAAGTCGCCGGTTGTTCATCTGCTGCGCGATCGCCGTGGCGACAATGTCGAGCGCTGGTTTGTCGCGCAGAAACCCGCGCCGGCGGTACGCAGTTCGCAATCATGGCGGGTGCTGACCAGTCAGGTGTCGGTCGAAGACGGGTCGCTGCTGCTGAAAAGCACCCAGCAGCGCCGCAATGTGGTCGTCAACCTGACCCGGCTGAATGTGCGCACCCGCAATGTCGACAGCGGCCGGCTGGCGCAGTTGCCTATCGAGGCCGATGCCGTCGTCAACCAGCGCGGCAAGCTGGCACTGAAGGGCAGCGTCGACGTGGCACGCCAGAGCGGCACGCTGAATGTCAATGCGCGCTCGATCGACCTGTCGCCGCTGACCGTGCTGCCGACCCGTGACATCCGGGTCAACGTCAAGCGCGTCGATCTGAATGCACGCGGCCAGTTGCGCTTTGCCAATGCGCCGGCCGGCATGGAGGCCGGCTACCGTGGCACGCTGGCGCTGAACAATGTTCTGGCACTGGATGAAATCAATCGCGGGCTGGAACTGGCGCGCTGGCGCACGCTGGCGCTGGACGGCATCGATTTTGCCTACGGGCCGAAAGTGCAGCGCCTGCATGTCGGCACGATCAATGCGAACGACTTCTTCGTTCGCGCCGTGCTCAGCCAGGACGGCCGGCTGAACTTCCGCGAGATCCAGGGCGACTTTGCCGGCCCGACGCAACCGGCCGGCATCGCCCTGGTCAAGGCACCGGAGAAAGCCGATACCCGCACCACCCTGTCCGGCACCTCGACCACCACGGTCGAAGGCCAGCGTCCGGTCCCGCCGGTCCCCAGCGGTCCGCCGATGGACATCAGCGTCAACCGCATCGTGCTGAACCGCGGCTGGATCAACTGGACCGACAACCTGATCCAGCCGAACATGCGCGCCGATCTGACCCAGCTGAGCGGCAGCATCGGCCGCATCGCCACCCGCGACAATGCCGCCGGCGCCATCGACATCAAGGGCCGGGTCAACCGCGATGCGCCGCTGACGCTGTCCGGCAAGGTCAATCCGTTCGCCAAGCCGCTGCTGCTGGACCTGAGCGCCAGCGTCAAGAGCATGGATCTGCCGGCGCTGACGCCGTATTCGCGCAAATATGCCGGCTACCCGATCGAGAAGGGCAAGCTGTCGCTGGACCTGCACTACCGTATCGCCGACAACCAGCTCAAGGCCGACAACCGCCTGTTCCTCGATCAGCTGACCTTCGGTGACAAGGTGGACAGCCCGGACGCGACCTCGCTGCCGGTATTGCTGGCGGTCAAGCTGCTGAAAAACCGCAAGGGCGAGATCGATGTGAACCTGCCGGTCAGCGGCACGCTGGACGATCCTGATTTCAGTATTGGCGGCGTGATTTTCCGGGTGATCGTGAATCTGCTGGAGAAAGCGGTCACCGCACCGTTCGATCTGCTGGCTCATGCCTTTGGCGGCGATGTCGCCCAGTTGTCGCATCTGGACATGGTCGGGACCGGGCTGACGGCGGACAACCGCAAGCAGCTCGACACGCTGGCCGGCATGCTGGCCGACAAGCCGGACCTGAACCTGGAAATCCGTG
The DNA here is from genome assembly GCF_003269145.1 of Microvirgula sp. AG722. Classification (NCBI taxonomy): domain Bacteria; kingdom Pseudomonadati; phylum Pseudomonadota; class Betaproteobacteria; order Neisseriales; family Aquaspirillaceae; genus Microvirgula; species Microvirgula sp. AG722. The sequence continues at coordinate 81,826 of NZ_QLTJ01000006.1, forward strand.
GCGTCGCCGATGTCGACGGCGCCCGCCGTGCCCATCTCGAACAGGAGATCAAGCGCCGCTGGCGGAATGACGACGCAGCGGATGACGATGCCGAGCCGGGTACGGCCCAGCGCAACAAGCTGCTGAAGGCGGTCTACGACGATGGCAGCTTCAAGAAGCCGCGCAACCTGATCGGCTTTGCCAAGTCGCTGCCGCCGGCGGAAATGGAACAGCTGATCATCGCCAATACCAAAGTCAGCGAACGCGATGTACAGCAGGTGGCCAGCCGTCGTGCGCAGGAAGTCAAACGCTACCTGGAAGAGCAGGCAAAGGTCGACCCGTCGCGCCTGTTCCTGCTGGCCGGCCAACAGGGCGACAAGAACGGGGTGGATTTCAGCCTGAAATGAGCAGGCTCAGGACAGCGAGCGGAATGCCCGGTACACCAGCGCGTTGTAGGTCTCTTTCCACAGGAAGCGGGCCTGCATCTCCAGCCCCTGGTAGCGCGATGACGGGGTCGGGGACGGATAGGCCTCCAGGCCAAGGTCCCTGGCCATCATCATTGCCCGGTGCATGTGCAGCGGGTCGCTGACGATCAGGAACGAGGTCAGCCCGGCATGTTCGGCCAGCGCAGCGGCGTTGACCAGGTTGCCATAGGTAGTGCGGGAATCGTTTTCGGTCAGAATGGCTTCGGCCGGCACGCCATGCTGGATCGCATAGCGCCGGCCCACGGCCGCCTCGGTCGGGTAGCCGTCCACTGGCGTGCCGCCGGTAAAGATCAGTGCCCTGACCCGCCCGTCCCGGTACAGCTTGACCGCATGGTTGATCCGCTCGCGGAACACCGGCGAGGGTCGCTCGCCCCAGGCTGCGGCGCCCAGCACCAGCGCGGCATCGGCCGGACGGGTACTGCTTTGTCGCCCATAATCATAAATCTGCCAGGCGGTATATCCGCCGTAAGCAAGCAGCAACAGCACTGCCGTCAGCAATCCGTAGAAAAACCGCCGCACCGTACCCAGACAACCGACTGCCATTTCCGCCCTTACCAGAGTTTGACCGGTGTCGATCATACCCAACTTCCGCTCCTGTATAGTCGCTGGCAGCAGCACATAATCACAGGCGCGGTCCCGATACCGCCCGCCCTTCCGGCTTTTTACGCAGACAAGGAGAACACATGGACTTCCTCACCACCGACCTTTGCGACGAATTTGGCAACCGGGTACAGATTCTGTCACCGGGGTTTCGCGCCTATGGCGGCCTGCCGCGCTTTGCCGGCCCGATCGCCACGCTGAAACTGTTCGAGGACAACTCGAAGGTGCGCGAGATACTCGGCGAGCCGGGACGTGGTCGGGTGCTGGTGGTCGATGGCGGCGGTTCCCTGCGCTGTGCGCTGGTCGGCGATCAGCTGGGCGACCTTGCCGTCCGCAATGGCTGGAACGGCATCATCGTCTATGGCTGCATCCGCGATTCGGTCGCACTCGGCAAGCTGCCGCTCGGCATCCGCGCCCTCGACACCCATCCGCTGAAATCGGTCAAGAAAGACATCGGCGAGCGCGAACTGCCGGTCGTCTTCGGTGGTGTCGCCTTCCGCCCCGGCGAATGGCTGTACGCGGATGAGGACGGCGTGATCGTCAGTCCCGAGCCGCTGGTCTGAACCCCCTTACGCCAGATTGCCGACCCAGAAAAATGCGCTTTACCCTCAAACAGATGGAAGTCTTCGCCGCGATCGCCCGTTATGAAAATGTGTCGCGAGCGGCGGACGAGCTGGCATTGTCGCAATCGGCGGCAAGTGGTGCGCTGGCCGAGCTGGAGCGCCACTACGACATGCAGTTGTTCGATCGTGCCGGCAAGCGGCTGCGGCTCAATGACCTTGGGCATGCCCTGCTGCCGCGCGCGACCGAGCTGCTCGACCGCGCCCACGAACTCGATGCGCTGCTGCGTCACAACGACATTGCCGGCAATCTGGCCATTGGCGCCACCCTGACCATCGGCAACTATCTGGCACCGATCATCGTCAGCGACTATCTGCGCGCGCACGAGTCGGCCCGCGTGCGGCTGGAGGTCGCCAATACCCGCGACATCGTCGAGCAGGTCGCCCATCTTGCGCTGGATCTCGGCCTGGTCGAAGGCGATTTCAACCACCCGGATCTCGATGCCCTGCCATGGGGCACCGACGATCTGGTCTGCTTCGCCCCGCCCAACCACCCGCTGCTGGAAGGCACGCCGGCACTGGACACGCTGGCGTCATCGACCTGGATCGTGCGTGAACAGGGCTCCGGCACCCGCGCGGCATTCGACCGCGCCTTCAGCAAGCACGGCCTGCGGCCGAATGTGCGTCTGGAGCTGGAACACACCGAGGCGATCAAGCGGGCGGTCGAGTCCGGTCTCGGCATCGGCTGCGTGTCCGGGCTGGCGCTGCGCGAGGCCTTCCGGCGCGGCAGTCTGGTCCCGCTGTCGACCCCGCAGCTGAACCTGCACCGCCACTTCCATATCGCCCTGCACCGCAACAAGTTCCGCACCGCCGGCATCGCCCATTTCCTGGAGCTGTGCCGCGCCCATCTGGACGCCGGCCTGCCGACGCGCGAAACCAATATCCTGTAAACCGCCAAAAAAACAAAAACACCGGCAACGAAAGTTGCCGGTGTTTTTTTTCAGTCTGCGCTTACAGGATTTCGATAATGCCTGCCGCACCCATGCCGGTGCCGATGCACATCGTGACCATGCCGTAGCCCTTCTGGCCGCTTTCACGCATCCCGTGCACCAGTGTCGCGGTGCGGATGGCGCCGGTTGCACCCAGCGGGTGACCGAGGGCGATGGCGCCGCCATTCGGGTTGATCTTGCTGGTATCCAGTTCCAGATCGCGAATCACTGCCAGCGCCTGCGCAGCAAAGGCTTCGTTCAGCTCGATCCACTTCAGGTCGTCCTGCTTCAGGCCGGCGTTTTCCAGCGCGGCCGGAATGGCCACCTTCGGGCCGATGCCCATGATCGACGGCGGCACGCCCTTGACGGCGAAGGACACATAGCGGCCCAGCGGCGTCAGGTTGAACTGCTTGAGCACCTTTTCGCTGACCAGAATCACGGCGCCAGCGCCATCAGACATCTGCGAGCTGTTGCCGGCCGTAACCGAGCCCCTGGCATCGAACACGGTCTTCAGCTTGCCGAGGCCTTCCAGCGTGGTGTCCGGACGCGGGCCTTCATCGGTATCCAGCGTCTTCTTCACGTATTCGACTTCGCCGGTCTTCAGATTCGGCACGCGGTAGGTCACGTCCAGCGGGCTGATTTCCGCCTTGAACTTGCCGCCCTGGATCGCGGCGATGGCGCGGCGATGCGATTCCAGTGCAAACGCATCCTGGTCTTCACGCGACACCTTCCACTGCTGGGCCACCTTCTCCGCCGTCAGACCCATGCCGTAGGCAATCGCATAGTTCTCGTCACGGGCGAAGATTTCCGGGTTCAGCGACACCTTGTTGCCCATCATCGGCACCATCGACATCGATTCGCTGCCGGCGGCGATGACCACGTCGGCCTCACCGGTACGGATGCGGTCGGCGGCGATCTGCACCGCGTTGATGCCCGACGAGCAGTAGCGGTTGATGGTCAGGCCGCCGACGGTTTCCGGCAGGCCGGCCAGCAGCACGCCGATGCGCGCCATGTTCAGACCCTGTTCGGCTTCCGGGAACGCGCAGCCGACCACGACGTCATTGATCAGGTTCGGGTCCAGTTCCGGCACCTGGGCCAGCGCGCTCTTCAGCACGTGGGCCAGCATGTCGTCCGGACGCACATTGCGCATCATGCCGCGCGGCGCCTTGCCAACCGGCGTGCGGGTCGTCGCGACGATATAGGCTTCTTGAATCTGTTTGCTCATTTCAACACTCTCCGAATTCTGTTCGGGCCGGCGGCGCATCGCCTGCCGGCCGCAAAGCGGCTTGCCGGGCTCAGTTGCGCAGCGGCTTGCCGGTGGTCAGCATGTTGGCGATGCGGGCCTGGGTCAGCGGGTTCTTCAGCAGCGACAGGAAAGCCTTGCGCTCCAGGTCGAGGATCCACTGTTCGTCGACCAGGGTGCCGGCATCGACATCGCCGCCGGTCATCACGTCGGCAATCAGGCCGGCGATGGTGAAGTCGTGCTGGCTGATGAAGCGCCCTTCCAGCATGTTCACCAGCTGGCCCTTGATCGAGGCGGCGCCACTGCGACCGGCAACCGGGAAGGCCTTGACCTTCAGCGGCGGACGGTAGCCGGCTTCGGCCAGCGCCAGTGCCTCGGACTTGGCGACATGCAGCAGTTCATAGGCGTTGAACACCACGGTATCGGTCTTGCGGAGGTAGCCGATTTCCTGGCCTTCCAGCGCGCTGGTGCCGACCCTGGCGGTAGCGATGGCCATGAAGTAATCCTTCAGCGCGGCCAGCACGTCGCCCTTTGCCTGCTGCGCGGCGCGCAGCGCAAATTCCTTGCAACCGCCGCCGCCCGGCAGCAGGCCGACGCCCACTTCGACCAGACCGATATAGGTTTCCAGCCCTGCAACCACCTTGTCGGCGTGCATGACGAACTCGCAGCCGCCGCCGAATGCGTAGCCCTGGGTTGCCGCGACCACCGGGATCTGGCTGTAGCGCAGGCGCATCGACGTGGCCTGGAACTGGTTGACGGTCGCGTCGATCGCGTCCCAGTCGCCCATCATGAAGGCCGGCATCATCGACTGCAGGTCGGCGCCGACCGAGAACGGGGCGTCCTCGTGCCAGATCACCAGTGCCTGGTACTGGTCTTCCGCCAGATCGATGGCCTTGTTCAGACCTTCGAGCACGGCCGGGCCAATGGCATGGGCCTTGCTCAGGAACGACACCACCAGCACGCCGTCGCCGCTGGTGAAGGCGCGCACGCCGTCGTTCTCGAATACGGTCTCGCCGAGCTTCGGCGCGTTTTCGCCGAGCACGCGGGCCGGCGCCAGCTGACGCGCGTACACGTCCAGCGACGAACGCGGTACCAGGGTGTTCTTGGTCGCGCTGTATGAGCCTTCCGGGAAGTGCACGCCGGCACGGTTGCCGTCGAGTGCCCAGGCCGGCAGACCGGCGCTGCTCAGGGCGTTGCCGGCGGCACGGTCTTCGTCGATCCACTTGGCCACTTGCTGCCAGCCGGCGGATTGCCAGGTCTCGAACGGGCCGACCGACCAGCCGAAGCCCCAGCGAATGGCCAGGTCCAGATCGCGGGCGTTGTCGGCGATATCGGCCAGGTGATAGCCGATGTAGTGGAACACGTCACGGAAGCATGCCCACAGGAACTGCGCCTGCGGATTCTGGCTTTCGCGCAGTTTCTTGAAACGGACGGCCGGGTCGGCTTCCTTCAGGATGGCCTTGACCGCGTCGTCGCCCTTCTGGCCGGCTTCGACATACTCGCCCTTTGCCGGGTCGAGCACGAACATCTGCTTGCCGTCCTTCTTGTAGATGCCCTGGCGGGTCTTCTGGCCCAGCGCGCCCTTTTCGATCAGCGCGGCCAGCCAGGCCGGGGTCTTGAACAGCGAGTGCCACGGGTCTTCCGGCAGGGTGTCCTGCATGGTCTTGACCACATGGGCGAAGGTATCCAGGCCGACCACGTCGGCGGTACGGAAGGTCGCCGACTTCGGGCGGCCGAGGCGCGGGCCGGTCAGGTCGTCGACGACATCGAAACGGATGCCGTATTTTTCGGCGTTGTGAATGGTCGCCAGCATCGAGAACACGCCGACGCGGTTGGCGACAAAGTTCGGCGTGTCCTTGGCGCGCACGACGCCCTTGCCGAGCGTGGTGACCAGGAAACGTTCGAGGTTGTCGAGAATGTGCGCATCGGACTGCGATGCGGCAATGATCTCGACCAGGTGCATGTAGCGCGGCGGATTGAAGAAGTGCACGCCGCAGAAGCGCGAGCGCACGTCAGCCGGGCAGGCATCGGCCAGCTTGTTGATCGACAGGCCGGAGGTATTGGTGGCGAAAATCGTGTGTTCGCCAAGGTGCGGCGCCACCTTGTGGTACAGGTCGGACTTCCAGTCGATGCGTTCGGCGATCGCCTCGATAACCAGATCGCAATCCTTCAGCAGAGCCAGGTGTTCATCGTAGTTGGCCGGCGTGATGTAGTCGGCGCGGTCCTTGCCGGCCAGCGGCGCGGGCTTGAGCTTTTTCAGCCCGTCGATGGCCTTGCGGGCGATGGCGCTCTTGTCGCCTTCTTTCGCCGGCAGATCGAAAAGCAGGGTCGGGACCTTGGCGTTGACCAGATGTGCGGCGATCTGCGCCCCCATCACTCCGGCGCCGAGCACGGCCACCTTGCGTACGATGAACTTGGATTGAGACATGGTTTCCTCGGTTGCAGTGTTGCTCTCAAACAGTGACGAAAGCCGTCATGCGCTTTCGTCGCGGAAAATCGGACCGGGCCGGCCCCTCCGGCCCGGTCCTGCCACGCCTGAACCTGATACGGGATCAGAAGGCGCGGTTGTACTGGATACCCACCATGTGGATGCTGGTCTTGTACTGACCCTTGGTGGTTTCGCCGTTGCCGGTGCAGCTGGTCGAAACCGGCGTGCAACTGTCGGTGTAGTTCACGTTGGCGTTGGCGAAGTTCACGTAGGTGTACGCAAAGTCCAGCGAGTCGAGCTTGGTGACCTGATAGTTGCCGCCGAGCGAGAACAGCCAGCGGTTGCTGTCCGGCAGGGCCGAGTGACGCAGGTTGTCATTGCTGACCGGCGACTGGTCATAGGCGATACCGCTGCGGAACAGCAGTGCGTCGTTGTAACGATAGTTCGCGCCGACCGACACCTTGTAGGTATTGCGCCAGTTCTGACGCACGACGAAGTCACCCTCGCCAGCGGTGTTGAAGTTGACGTCGATGCTCTTCATCTGCGAGTGGCGGGTCCAGGTCACATCGCTCATGACCGCCCACTTGTCGTTGATCTGATGGAAGCCGTTGATCGACACCGCTTCCGGCGTCTTCACGTCCACCGTGGCGTCGCTGTCCGGATGCTTGCTGTTCAGCCTGCTGTTGATTGCACCCTGAAGCGCCCCCGGGACGGCACTCGTCATGTTCACGCCGCTGAAGTCCCAGTTTGCCGAGCCGCGCAGCTTCTGGCTGATGGCCGAGCGGTAGGCAATGCCGAAGCGGGTGTTCTCGTCCAGCGTGTACATGTAGCCGAGGTTGAAGCCGTAGCCCCAGTCGTTGCCCTTGATCTTGATGGTACCGGCGCCGGAGATCGCCCCGGCATTGATCAGGTTGGTGATCGCCGACGAAGCCGGGCCAAACGCACCGGCTGCCGCGCCCATGCGCAGACCGGTCACCGCATCGGAGGCCTTGTCGAGTTCCGCGTTCATGTACTGCGCCGACACGCCGAAGCCGAAGCTGTGGTGGTCGTTGAGCTTGAACGAGATCGACGGGTTGATGTTGATGGTCATCAGGTCGATCTTGGTCAGACCGTAGCGGCCGACCCAGTCGCCGCCGTAGTCGAGCGAGGCGCCATACGGCACGAACATGCCAATGCCGGCCGTGATCTGGTCATTGATCTGGTGCGTCAGGTACATCGACGGCGCCACCACGATGTCCGGCGCGAACGAACCGCCATCACCGCCGCCGGTCGGGCGCTTCAGGTAGTTGGTCGAGCCCTTGTCACTGTAGTCCGAATTCGGCAGCACGAAGGTCAGGCCGCCGGAGAACTGGGTGCCCTGCAGCCGCGACATGCCGGCCGGGTTGTAGAAAATGGTGGACGCGTCAGCGGCTTCCGCGCCGCTGGCGAACGCCGTGCCCTGTGCCGACACGCTTTGCGAGCCAAAGTGGTAACCCGAGGCCAGCGCGATCGCCGGTGCCCCGCCCATCATTGCCACCAGCAGGCTAAGATTTTTGATCTTCATGCATCGTTCCTCATCTAGAGCGGATCTAACGAATCTTGGTTTTATATTCAGGCGTACTATCAAACAATCGTTTGATATCGTCCTGTCGTCGATACTATCACTGTCGTTCAGTAATGACAGCGGTTTTTCGAGCAATTATTCCAAACGTTCGTTTCATCCTTTATGCATGAGCATTTGCTGCCAGACATCCCGTTCACACGTTCACAAGCGAACCGGATTGTCTGACAGCCTTGCGTAATCCATCATCATGGAGGCCAGTGGGCGTATCACTTTTACAACACCCGGTTTTTCCTACTCCGGCATCGGCGCCGTCAGCCCCGCAATCACGTACGGCAGCAGGTGACGGGCGACAATGTCCGGGTCGCGTGCCGACACGATCTGTTGCTTCTTGATAAACACTTTCAGCACGTCATTGCCGGCAAAGGCATTGAACATCAGACTGAAACTGAAATGCAGCCGCCAGGCCAGCTCCTCGATGCCGAGTTCCGGCAGCACCTTGGAAAACGCCCGGCTGTAACGTTTGACGAACTCGCTGTGGTCGGCCGGAATCGCCTCGCGCAACATCTTGTGGTTCTCGATGAAGGTGCGCGACAGCAGACGCACAAACAGCGCGCCGCCCCGGGTCGGGTCCCTGGACATCGCCAGCGACGGACGGATGAAGCCGTATACCAGCGCTTCGACCGTCAGTGGCTTGCCCTGTGCCTCGAGCCGGTCCAGCTCTTCGATGCACTGGCGGTTCCACGGTGCCAGGCGGCGAATGACGGCCTGTTGCAGCAGCGCATCCTTGGAACCAAAGTGATAGTTGACGGCGGCCAGATTGACCTCCGCCTGCTGCGTGATCAGACGCAGCGAGGTCGCATCGAATCCATGCTCGATAAACAGCTTTTCAGCCACATCGAGGATGCGTGTCGCGGTATCGGGCCTGTTGACTTCCACACTGTCCTGCTCTTCCCTGCCCAGCGATTCGGTATCCACTAGGGATTCATTCATTATCAATCCAAACGGTTGTTTGAAACTTACGTTTTAATTTTGCGAGTGTCAAGCCACATGCCAAAAAAATCGGGCCACCCGAAGGGGGCGGCCCGATTATCGCAATGAAACACTTGTTTGTCAGACAAAAGACCGCATGGACACTAGCGAAGCTTGGCAGCCAGCCACGAGTAATCATAGCTGGTGATCTCGAACGGGTTGCCGTCCGGGTCGACAAAATAGAACGACCAGGCCAGCTTGTGATCGACGATGCAGTCACGCGCCAGATAGCGCCCGTCGGTCGCCAGCACCCGCTCCCCGGCCAGCTTGTCGATCCAGGCCAGGAAATCCGCCCCACCGACCGAAAACGCAATCACCGAGTGCGACGGGGCGGCATCCACCTTCTCGAACAGGGCCAGATGCACGGTATTGCCGGAGTTGAACAGCGTCAGCGGCCCGCTTGGCGCCTGTGCCCAGGCGGCAAAGCGCGGGTCCGGCGACAGGCCGAGGGTACGCTGGTACCAGACGGCCGAAGCCGCCCGGTCTTTCACCCAGACGTGGATGTGGTCAATGACGGAAAGCTTGGGCATTGTCGTTATCGTTGTGGAGTCAGGACTTTTTTCAGGTAATGACCGGTAAAGCTGTCCGGATGTTCGGCCACCGTTTCCGGTGTGCCGGCAACCAGGATGCGCCCACCGCCATCGCCGCCTTCAGGACCGAGGTCGACCACCCAGTCGGCAGTCTTGATCACGTCCAGGTTATGTTCGATCACCACCACCGTGTTGCCGTTCTCGCGCAGGCGACGCAGCACTTTCAACAGTAGATCAATGTCATGGAAATGCAGCCCGGTCGTCGGCTCGTCGAGAATATACAGGGTCCGGCCGGTGTCGCGCTTGCTCAGTTCCAGCGCCAGCTTCACCCGCTGCGCCTCGCCACCGGACAGCGTGGTCGCGCTCTGCCCCAGCCGGATATAGCCGAGGCCGACATCCATCAGCGTCGACAGCTTGCGCGCCACTGACGGCACGGCGGCAAAGAACGCAAGCGCCTGCTCGACGGTCATGTCCAGCACCTCGTGGATGCTCTTGCCCTTGTAGTGCACTTCCAGCGTTTCGCGGTTGTAGCGCTTGCCGTGGCAGACATCGCACGGCACGTACACATCCGGCAGGAAATGCATCTCGACTTTCAGCACCCCGTCGCCCTGGCAGGCCTCGCACCGGCCGCCCTTGACGTTGAAACTGAAGCGGCCCGGGCCGTAACCGCGCTCGCGCGAGGTCGGTACGCCGGCATACAGCTCGCGGATCGGCGTGAACATGCCGGTATAGGTCGCCGGGTTGGAACGCGGCGTACGGCCGATCGGGCTCTGGTCGACATTGATGACCTTGTCGAAGAACTCCATGCCGGTGATGTCGTCATGCGCAGCCGGTTCGGAACTGGCACCGTTCAGCTCGCGCGCCGCGGCCGCGTACAGCGTATCGTTGATCAGCGTCGACTTGCCCGAGCCGGACACGCCGGTCACGCAGGTCAGCAGGCCGACCGGCACTTCCAGGTCGACATGCTTCAGGTTGTTGCCGGTCGCGCCGAGCACGCGCAGCAGCCGCTCCGGATCGGGCGGACGGCGCGCGTCCGGCATCTCGATGGTGCGGCGGCCGGACAGGAACTGGCCGGTCACCGAGTCGGGGCAGGCCGCGACTTCGGACGGCAGGCCGGCCATCAGCACGTGGCCGCCATGCTCGCCGGCACCCGGCCCCATGTCGACCAGATAGTCGGCAGCACGAATGGCATCTTCGTCGTGCTCGACCACGATCACGCTGTTGCCAAGGTCGCGCAAGCGCATCAGCGTGGCCAGCAGCCGGTCGTTGTCGCGCTGGTGCAGGCCGATGGACGGCTCGTCGAGCACATACATCACCCCGGTCAGCCCGGAACCGATCTGGCTGGCCAGCCGGATACGCTGCGCCTCGCCGCCGGACAGGGTGTCGGCCGAGCGGTCCAGCGACAGGTAGTCGAGGCCGACATTGTTCAGGAAGCCGAGACGATCGCGGATTTCCTTGACGATTTTTTCCGCCACCGCCTGTTTCTGGCCGGTAAAGGCCAGCGAGTCGAACCACGACAGCGTGACTTTCAGCGGCAACTGGTTCAGCTCATGCAGCGTGCGATCGGCCACGCGGACATTGCGCGCCTCCTTGCGCAGGCGGGTGCCATGGCAGTGCGGGCACGGCTGGTTGGCCTGGTACTTGGCCAGTTCCTCGCGCACCGCCTGCGAATCGGTCTCGCGGTAGCGGCGTTCGAGGTTCGGGATGATGCCCTCGAACGGATGCTCGCGCGTGACCTTGGCCCCGCGCTCGTTCACGTAGATGAACGGGATCGCTTCACGGCCGGAACCGTGCAGCACCACGTGGCGCACCTTCTCCGGCAGCATCTCGAACGGCAGGTCGATCTCGAAGCCATAGTGCATGGCCAGCGACTGCAGCATCTGGTAGTAGAACTGGTTGCGCTTGTCCCAGCCCTTGATCGCGCCGGCCGCCAGCGACAGTGTCGGGTGCGCGGCCACACGGCGCGGATCGAAGAAGGTGATGTGGCCCAGCCCGTCGCAATGCGGGCACGCCCCCATCGGATTGTTGAAGCTGAACAGGCGCGGTTCCAGCTCCGGCAGGCTGTAGCTGCAAACCGGACAGGCGAACTTGGACGAGAACCAGTACTCCTTGCCGCTGTCCATCTCCATCGCGATCGCCCGGCCTTCGGCATGGCGCAGCGCGGTTTCAAACGACTCGGCCAGACGCTGCTTCATGTCCTCGCGGACCTTCAGCCGGTCGACCACGACCTCGACGGTATGCTTCTTGTTCTTGTCCAGTTTGGGCACGGCGTCGATCTCGCAGACCTCGCCATCGACCCGCACCCGGACAAAGCCCTGCGCGCGCAGTTCGTCGAACAGGTCGAGCTGCTCGCCCTTGCGCTCGACCACCAGCGGCGCCAGGATCATCAGCCGGGTCTCGGCCGGCAGCGCCAGCGCGTGGTCGACCATCTGGCTGACGGTTTGCGACTCCAGCGGCCGGTCGTGATCGGGACAGTACGGCGTGCCGACGCGGGCGAACAGCAGGCGCAGGTAGTCGTGGATCTCGGTGACGGTGCCGACGGTGGAGCGCGGGTTGTGACTGGTGGCCTTCTGCTCGATCGAAATCGCCGGGCTCAGGCCCTCGATCAGATCGACGTCCGGTTTCTCCATCAGTTGCAGGAACTGCCGTGCGTAGGCGGAAAGCGACTCGACATAGCGCCGCTGACCCTCCGCGTACAGCGTGTCGAAGGCGAGCGAAGATTTGCCGGAACCGGACAGGCCGGTAATCACGATCAGCTTGTGGCGGGGCAGGTCGAGATTGACGTTCTTCAGATTGTGCGTACGGGCGCCGCGAATGCGAATGCTATCCATGAAGCTCTCAAGCTGGCAAAGCAACCTGTTAATATACCGGAAATCACTGCCGCAGCCATGCAAGCCGCTCAATCGGTCTCAGGCAACGGTGTCCGATCCCCTTCCGATACGTCGCTGGCCGACGCCTGTGCAACTCGTCTGAACATCAATATGAATTCATTGGAACTGCGTGCGAGCGTGGGGCTCGCCGGTCTTTACGGCCTGCGAATGCTGGGCATGTTTCTGGTGCTGCCCGTGTTCGCACTGTACGCGACCGCCCTGCCGGGCGGTGACAACCACGCACTGATCGGCATCGCGCTGGGCAGTTACGGTCTGACCCAGGCCCTGCTGCAACTGCCGTTCGGCATGCTGTCCGACCGCATCGGCCGCAAGAAGGTCATCTATGCCGGCCTGCTGCTGTTTGCCGCCGGCAGCTTCGTCGCCGCCGGCGCCACCGACATCTGGTGGCTGATGATCGGCCGCACCATCCAGGGCGCCGGCGCCATTTCCGCCGCCGTCACCGCGCTGCTGGCCGACCTGACCCGCGAGGAAAACCGCACCAAGGCCATGGCCATGATCGGCATGACCATCGGCACCACCTTTGCCGCCAGCCTGGTGCTCGCTCCGCTGCTGACCAAGTGGATCGGCGTCAACGGCATCTTCGCCCTGACCGGCGTGCTGACGCTGCTGGCGATGATCGGCGTCAAGTTCATCATCCCGGACCCGTCGGTGTCGCGTTTCCACTCCGATACCGAGGCCAATACCGCCCGCCTGCCGGTGGTGCTGCGCGACCCGCAGCTGCTGCGGCTGAACTTCGGCATCCTGGCGCTGCACGCCTCGCAGATGGCCATGTTCGTGGTCATGCCGTTCGCGCTGATCCAGACCGCCGGTCTCGACAAGACGCATCACTGGGAGGTCTACCTGCCGGTGACGCTGATCGGCTTCCTGCTGATGGTGCCGGCCATCATTTACGGCGAGAAGCGCCAGCAGCTGAAACCGGTGTTCGTCGGCGCAGTCGCGCTGATGTTCATCGCCCAGCTCGGCATGGCATTCGCGCTGGACTCGTTCTGGGAAATCGTGGTCCTGCTCGGCCTGTACTTCATCGCCTTCAACATCCTTGAAGCCTGCCTGCCGTCACTGATTTCCAAGATCGCGCCGACCGATGCCAAAGGCACTGCCATCGGCGTGTACAATACCGCGCAATCCATCGGCCTGTTCCTCGGCGCGGCGATCGGCGGCTGGCTGTACAGCTATGCCGGCAGCGGCGCCGTGTTCGGCTTCACCAGCATCCTGATTGGCGTTTGGCTTACACTCGCCATCAGCATGGCAGCCCCCATGGCAGTCAGGACCGAGATGTTCCATATCGGTGAAGACTGGCAGGGCGACGCCGCCGCGCTGTCCTCCCGCCTGTCCAGCCAGAAGGGCGTCAAGGAGGCGGTAGTGATCGCCAGCGAGCGCGTGGCCTACCTTAAAGTGATGCAGAACGACTGGGACCGTGCCAGCGTCAACAAACTCATCGAGGAGACTTACTAGATGGCGTCCGTCAACAAAGTGATCCTGGTCGGCAACCTCGGCCGTGATCCGGAAGTCCGCTATATGCCGAATGGCGAAGCGGTAGCCAATTTCAGCATCGCCACCACCGACCAGTGGAAAGACAAGAACGGCATGCGCCAGGAGCGCACCGAATGGCACAACATCGTCATGTATCGCCGTTTGGCTGAAATTGCCGGCGAATACCTGAAGAAGGGCCGCCCGGTCTATATCGAAGGCCGCATCCAGTCGCGCAAATACAACGGCAAGGACGGCGTCGAACGCACCGCATTCGAGATCGTCGCCGACCAGATGCAGATGCTGGGCGGCCGTGACGGTGGCGAAGGCGGCGGCAGCAACTACGGCAGCGGCAGTGGTGGCGCCAGCAGTGGCGGCGGCAACTACGGTGGCGGCAGCCGGGCCAGCGCCGGCGGCAACGCCGCCCCGCAGGACAATTTCCGCGACGACACCCCGCCGGCAGCCCCGCGCCGCCCGGAGCCGAAGCCGGCGCAGAACTTCGACGATCTGGACGACGATATTCCGTTCTGACCGTCACCAGACCCGATAGCGAAAGCCGAATCATTGATTTGATTCGGCTTTTTCCTTATTCGGCCCTTCCCCGGGGCGGTCAGACAGGCAGGAAGGTCGACGCTTGCGCTGACTCCCCATCACTCTCCAGCTTCCTGGCAAGCGCTGCCATCACCCGAAGGGTCGTTTCCATGTCGGCAACCGACAGGCCATCCGCAAGGTCGTTGGCCCATGGCGTCTGAAGGCGCATCGCTTGCTCAAAAGTGCGCGCGCCGGCGTCAGTCAGCACCACCAGTGGCGCTCTCCGGTGATGGGGGTTCGGCTGAAGTGCTACCAGGCCCTCATGCGCAAGGTCATTGACGATCCGCTGGACGTTCTGGCGGTTTGCGCCCATGTCGCGCGCAAGCCAGGCGACAGGTTGCGGACGCTCACTCGCGCTGATCGTGCCGAGTACTTTCCAGCGGGCGCTCGTCAGGCCAATGCCGGCGACCAGGCGGTCTCCTGCGACCAGCAGCCGATTGTTCAGACGAAACAGTTCAAGGGCGAGATCGGTCAGGGCTTTGCCTGACGGGGTGAGTGTGTCTTTGTCCATGCGGGTGAACGTTGCCATGTTGACACCATAATGTCAATTACGCACAATAAAGCTCCATGGTTTCAGATTGACACCATGCATCGCAATGAAATGCGACTCCCGCCCCGGAACCCGGCCAGACCCGACACCTGAAAGACCCCTTCATCATGCCCAAGATCATTCATCGCATCGGTGGCTTTGTTGCGCCGCTCTGCATCGTGCTTTTCTGGACTTCCACCGCCCTCACCGAGCTGTTTGGCTCGCATGTGGCCGTGGCGCAATTGAAATCGCTTATCGTCACGCCGGGGCTGTGGATTCTGGTACCGGCCATCGCCATGGCCGGAGGCAGTGGCATGTTCATGGGCAAGTCGCGGCGTGGCGGGCTGGTTGATGCCAAGAAGAAACGCATGCCCTTTATCGCCGCCAATGGGCTGCTCGTCCTGGTGCCCTGTGCCGTCATGCTCGATCGCTGGGCAGCCGCTGGCAGCTTCGACTCCACTTTCTATCTGGTACAGGCCATCGAGTTGATCGCAGGGCCGATCAACCTGGCGTTGATGGGACTGAATGTACGGGATGGTCTGCGCATGGCCGGCCGGCTTCGCCCATCGCCTGCCCGGGCCTGATCCTGATGACTTGAACACGGGCTCAGCTGGTCGCTGCACTGGCCCTGAGCCCCCTTTCCCATGCCGAAGTACACGCCCGACTGGCAGAAACTGTCGTGAATACGGCAGTCTGCCTGACTGAATCCGGCCTCTTCCGCCCCCGCCGCCGCGGGGAAACCCCGCCTCCGCCGGGCCATTAACTCCGAAAAAACTGTCAGACAATAAACACCTTGCGTCAGTAGGGTTTTATCACTACAAATGATCTATGCATATGACAGATGCAATTTAATGCCATAGGTGCGGCAGATCAGGCCGGGAGCCGCCAGCAGGTGCCCCACGCCGGATCCTCCCGGAGCGCGGCGACCAGTTCAGGAGAGTGCGGGATGTGGGAAAGCAACGGATTGCCGGAAGCGCCTGATGACTCCCCGGCCCTGCACGCCGGCGAGTCCTGTTCCGGCGGCATCGACATGGTGTTCGTGTGCATGCCGTATGCCGCCGTGGAACGTCCGTCGCTGGCCCTCGGCACGCTGACTGCGGTGCTTGAGCGCGAGGGTCTGTCCAGCCGGGTGATCTACGCCAATCTCGAATTTGCCGCCCGCGTCGGCCGGCAGGCCTATGAAGTCGTCAACAACTCCGAAATCACGCTCCAGCTCGGCGAATGGACATTCTCCGAAGCGGTATTCGGACAGCAGGGCGACATCGACGCCTTTATCAAGGGCCTGGTCAGCTGTGGCTACACCGAGACCGGCCTGCGGGAGCTGCTGCAGGGCCTGCGCCTCGAGGCCGCCCGCTATCTCGACGAGCTGGCGCAGCGTGTCCTGGCCCTGCAGCCGCGCATTGTCGGCTGCACGTCCATGTTCCAGCAGCAGTGCGCGTCCCTGGGGCTGCTTCAGCGCATCCGGGCGCAGTCCCCGGGTACGGTGACCATGCTGGGCGGCGCAAACTGCGAAGGGGAAATGGGCGCGGCCACCCACAGGCAGTATCCATGGGTCGACTTTGTCGTGTCCGGAGAAGCCGACAAATTGCTGCCCGAACTCTGCAGACGCATTCTGGCCCGGGGCGCGGGCATTCCGGTCCATCACCTGCCCGAGGGCGTGCTCGGCCCGGCCTCGCGCCGCGTCCTTGTCGTTGCGGGCGCCGCGGCAGCACCGGCGGTCGGTCGGGCTTCGATTACCGATCTCGACGAATTGCCGATTCCGAACTTCGACGACTATTTCGAGCAGCTGCAAGCCTCGCCGCTGCACGGCTACGTGATTCCCGGCCTGCTGATCGAAACCTCCCGCGGTTGCTGGTGGGGCGCCAAGCACCACTGCACGTTCTGCGGCCTGAACGGTTCGGGCATGGCGTTTCGCGCCAAGTCGCAAGCGCGAGTCCAGCAAGAAGTCAGCCAGCTGGCAGCGCGCTACCGGCTCAAGCGGTTCATGGCGGTCGACAATATTCTCGACAACAAATACTTCTCCCAGGTTCTGCCCTTTCTGGCCGAAGCCGGCGACATGCTGTGGTTCTACGAAACCAAGGCCAACCTCACCCGCACCCAGGTCAGCTTGCTGTCGCAGGCCGGGGTGCGCTGGATTCAGCCGGGTATCGAGGCGATGGACGACGGCCTGCTGAAGCTGCTGCGCAAGGGCTGCTCGACCGTTATCAATGTGCAGTTGCTGAAGTGGGCCTACGACTACGGCGTGTGGGTGATGTGGAACCACCTGCACGGCGCGCCGGGCGAAGATCCCGAGTGGTATGAGCACATTGCCGACTGGCTGCCGCTGATTGCGCACCTGCAGCCGCCATCGGGCGGCTCCATGACCCGCATCCGCTTCGACCGTTTCAGCCCCTACTTCAATGAACAGGCCGACTTCGCCCTGGATCTCAAGCCCTGCTGGGGCTATGGCCAGGTCTATCCCGTGCCGGAAAAGCAGCTCGAACAGCAGGCCTACTTCTTCCGCAATGACGGCCACTCCGCCCCGACGCCGACCCGGCTGGCGGCAATGCTGAGCGAGTGGGCCACCCGCTTCTACGCGCCGACTACCAGGGCAACCACGCTGCCCCGGCGGAGTGATGACGCCCCGGTGCTGGCCTGGGTCGCCAGCGGCTACCGGCAGACGGTCCGCGATACCCGGCCCTGTGCCGTCGGGTCGCTGCACGAACTCAGCGAGCTGGAAGGACAGGTCTGTCATGCCCTCGACAGTGCGCAGCATCTGCAGGGTCTGGTGCAGGCCCTGCGCCATGCCGGCAGCACGGTCCCGGAAAGGGAAATCGGCTCCGCGCTGCAACGGCTGGTCGATCTGAAAATCATTGCCGAATTCAACGGCAAGTTCCTTTGCCTGGTCACCAGCGAGAACCCGGTGCCCTACAAGTCGTTCTCCGAGTTTGCCGGCGGCATGTTCAGCCTTACCCCCACACACCGGACACCGCCGAAGCCCGAAACCCCATGGGATGTTTCCTTGAGGGAGTTGTTTGTCTCTTCCACGTAACCGTTCGATTCACCGACGAAGGAAAGCACCGTATGACTACGACTACACCGGCCAGCACCCAGGTTCCGCAAACCCGGCGCGATCTGGAAACCCACATCATCACCAAGGCCTGGAAGGATCCCGAGTACAAGGCCCAGCTGCTCAAGGACCCGAAGGCGGCGCTGCAGGATGCGCTCAAGAGCATTGACCCGTCCCTCTCCCTGCCCGACTCGCTGCAGGTCCAGGTGCACGAGGAGAACGCCAACCTGTTCCACCTTGTGCTGCCGCGCAATCCGAGCGAGATCTCGCTCGCCGAGGTGGTAGGCGACAACCTTGAAGCCGTGGCACCGCAAACCATCGCCGTCGTGCTGGTTGCAGTGGTCGGTGCGGCTGCGGCAGCCGTGGTCACCTACCTGGGCGCGGCGAACGTCGTTGGTGCCGCCAATGGCACGGTCACGGCCAACGCCGTGGCCAACACCAACGCCGTTGCCTGACGACAGCACCCTGTAGTGCCCGGAGGGGTGCGGCCAGGATGCCGGCTGCGCCCCTCTCCGCCCCGATTACCGCCCGCACGATCCGGAAAGGAACGACATGCCCACGCCACAAGGGACAAGCTACGCCGAACCGCAACACCCTGCCGCCGACGCCACGCCGGACTGGCCGCCCATCACGATCGGGCAGGCCAAGCGCGTTCTGGAATGGTGGTCTTCGTCTGCGGTGTTCCGTGAACTGGTGGCGACCGATCCGGAACGCGCCGGCCGCGACTACAAACTGGGCTTCAGCCCCGAACTGATTCGTCCGCTGTGGGACGACCGCTATCACCTCGACGCCGCCAACAAGGATCGCCCGCAACACCCGATCGTTGCCGAGTACCGGGCTTATTACCACACCAAGACGCAGTGGCGCGACGAGGTCAAAAGGGAGTGCGCCCCGGACGAGCCCCGCCTGAAAACCTGGCGTACCCGCCAGATCGCCCGCAATGCGATGGAAAACGGTCTTTACGACAACAGCATCATTCACTCGCCACTGGCCATCGAGCTCAGCGATGGCTGCTCGGTCGGTTGCTGGTTCTGCGGCGTCGGGGCGACCAGGTTTGTTGAGACCTGGGACTACACCGAGGAAAACGCCACGCTGTGGCGCGGCGTGCTGAGCGTATTGCACGACAAGATCGGCGATGCCAGCAAATGGGGGTTCTGCTACTGGGCCACCGACCCGCTGGACAATCCGGACTACGAGCACTTCGCCAGCGATTTTGCCGACATCACCGGCATGTTCCCGCAGACCACCACCGCCCAGGGCCACAAGGACCCGGAACGGGTGCTCAAGCTGCTCAGGCTGTCCGAATCGCGCGGCTGCAAGGTCAACCGCTTCTCGGTCCTGACCGAATCGCTGCTGCGCCGGATTCACGATGCATACACGGCAGATGAGCTGACCCAGGTCGAGATTGTCGCCCAGATGCGTGACGCTACCGTGCCGAAGGCCGACGCCGGCTCATTCCGGGTAAAGGCCAGGAAGACTGCCAATGTCGTGGAGCGGGAAAAGAAAAAACTGATTCCGATCGCCGTGTCGGAGGACGGGACGGAAGACAGCGACAAGCCCGCGCTGACCATGCAGCAGCCGGGCACCATCGCCTGCGTCACCGGCTTCCTGCTCAATATGGTCCGGCGCTCGGTCAAGCTGATCAGTCCCTGCCGTGCTTCCGAGCAATGGCCGCTCGGTTACATCGTGTTCGAGGAATGCACGTTCACCGACGCCGCCGACCTGGAACGCAAGATCGAAGCCATGATCGAGACCCACATGCCGCAGGAGCTCACGCCGGACGACCCGATCCAGCTCAATCCGAGCTTCCGCCTGGAGCCGGTAGCCAACGGTTTCCGCGTGCTTTCCGACCTGAGCTGCATCGAGTTCTCCCGCCCCACCCCTGACCTGGTCGAGTACCTCGGCGCGCTGGGCGAGCACGTGACATCAGGCAAGCGTACGGCCGGTGAAATCGCCGTGTCCTCGCTGTTCTGCTATGGCGTGCCGGAGACAAACACCCTGAGCACCCTCGGCGCGATGCTGAACCTCGGGATCCTGGTCGATGCCAGGGGCCGCATTACCGGCCAATCAGCAGTGGAAGCCCAATGACCCCGCCACTCGCCACCACCATTGACCGGCTCCGCGACTACCTTGACCGGGTCGGCTTCCAGCAGATCTACAAATACATTGTCGCGGTCAACCATTACGCCGTGACGCCGGCGCTGATCACGCGCAACACTGCCGCCAGTGTCCACCACTTCTTCGATAGCCGGCTGGGCGGCAGGGCGGAATTCGCCCTGTTGCAGTGCCTGATGACCGGGCGTCCGGCCGAGCATGCAGCGCTGCCGGACAAGGACCGGGCGCTGGCCGATGCGCTGGTGACGGCCGGCCTGCTGCGGGCCAGTCCGGATGGGCGGGAAGTGTCCGGCGCGGACCGGCAGCTGATTTCGGCCTTCGGCGTGGATCTGCTGATCGACCGCCGCATTCATTTCGGCGGCGAAGTCCACGAGGTGTATATCGGTCCCGACAGCTACTGGATGCTGTATTACATCAATGCTTCCGGTATTGCCCGCACGCATCGCGCCGTCGACCTGTGCACCGGCAGCGGCATTGCCGCGCTGTATCTGTCGCTGTTTACCGATCATGTCCTGGCGACCGATATCGGCGATGTGCCGCTGGCGCTGGTCGAGATAAACCGCCGCCTGAACCGGCGCGACGCCGGCACGATGGAGATCCGGCGCGAGAACCTGAACGACACGCTGGATGGCCGTGAACGCTTCGACCTGCTCACCTGCAACCCGCCTTTCGTGGCCTTCCCTCCCGGCTACAGCGGCACGCTCTATTCGCAGGGCACCGGCGTCGACGGACTCGGCTACATGCGCGACATCGTCGGCCGCCTGCCGGAAGTGCTCAATCCCGGCGGTTCTGCCTACCTCGTGGCGGATCTCTGCGGCGATGCGCACGGCCCGCACTTCCTGGGTGAGCTGGAGAGTATGGTCACCGGGCACGGCATGCGCATCGAGGCGTTCATCGACCATGTCCTGCCGGCCTCGGCCCAGGTCGGCCCGATCTCGGACTTCCTGAGGCACGCAGCCGGGCTGCCTGCGGACACCGACATCGCGGCAGACGTGCAGGCGTTCCAGCGCGAGACGCTGCGCGCCGACTACTACTACCTGACGACGATCCGCCTGCAAACGGCCGCGCAGAACCCCGGACTGCGCATGCTGCGACGCGACCCGCTCCCCGGGGCCGGGACGTGACCATGGCCGGTGCGCAGGCGCCCTTGCTGCACGAACTGTTGCACGCCGCACCGGCGGAAACCAGTGCGCGGATGAGCGATACGCTGTATCGCCGCTGGCCGGCGCTGCTGGGTACCGACACGCTGTCCAGGCGGCTGGACTGGGGCTATGAAGGCCCCGATCCAGCCGATGCCCCGCCGTGGGAAGACATGCTGGCGGCGGCGCTGTCCGCACCGGACGCCGCCGCCCTGCCCGGCAGTCTCGACCCCATCGGGCCGATTCCGTTCGAGGAAGCGCTGCTGCCTTTTGTCGTCGCTGCACGCGCCGGGCTGGAGCGCGAAGCGGGTACGGCACTCGGCATCTGCTCCCCGGCGGCGCGGGCGGCGCTGGAACGCCATCTGTTCGCGCTGCTCTCCGTCGTTGCCACTCCGGTGCTCGGTTCCGCGTTTTCCTTGCAGCGCGCGCTGGCCGGCTCATTGCCCTGGCTGCCCCCCCGGGGTCGCCAGAACTACGAAGCCTTTGTCGCTTCGCTGCAGGCCGGTGGTCTGCGCCTGCTGCTGGCAGACTATCCCGCACTGGCGCGCCTGCTGGCGACTGTGGCCCTGGGATGGGTGCAGGCCCACGGCCGGCTCCTGCAGCGGCTGGAAAGGGACTGGCACCGGATCGTCGCCACATTCGGCTTCCCCGCCACCGACTGTCAGCTGGACGGGATCACGGCCGGCTGCTCCGACCCCCATGACGGGGGGCAGAGCGTGAGCGTTCTGCACCTGTCGAACGGCCGGCGCCTGGTCTACAAGCCCAGGTCACTGGAGATGGAGAACGGGCTGGCGCAACTGCTCGACTGGGCCGGTCGCACCGGCTTTCCGTGGCCATTTCGCACTGTGGCGTTGCTGCCCGGGGAGGGCTATGGCTGGATGGAGTTCGTCGAGGCGACGCCCTGCGACGACGAGGCGGCCGTCGGGCGTTTCCATGCCCGCTCAGGCGGACTGTTCTGCCTGTGGTGGCTGCTGCAGGGAACCGACGTCCACCACGAAAACCTGATCGCCAGCGGGGAGTATCCCGTGATCGTCGATGCCGAGACCCTGCTGCATCCCCGCCCCTTTCCCGGCGTGATTCACCAGTTGGGTCCGGGTGCCGGTTACGGCGCAAGCCCGGAGGATGACTTTGCCCGGGCACTGCTGGAGAGCGGTTTCCTGGCTACCGGCAAGGCGCTCGATCTGTCGGCCTGGGGACAGGCCGGGGACGGGGCCACGCCGTTTCAGGTCGCCAGCTGCCAGGCCATCAATTCCGACGCCATGACCATGGCGCACGAGACCTTTCATGTCGTACCGCGTCCCAACCTGCCGGTGCTGCACGGCCAGCCCCGGCAGGCGGCGGCGCATGCCGGGGCGATCGTCGACGGGTTCACGGCGATGTCCCGGCTGGTCGTGCAGCACCGCCATGACTTCCTGACCCTGCTTGATGGCTTCGCCGGTTGCAGCGGGCGCTTTGTCGCGCGCGCGACCAATACCTACGGGCTGCTGCTGCATGCCGGCCTGCAACCGGAATGGCTGCGCGAAGGCCCTGCCCGCGGCGTGCTTTTCGAGCGCCTGCGCCAGGCGGCGCTGGCGGCCCCGGCACGCCCTGCGTGCTGGCCCCTGCTCGACGCCGAACTGGCGGCGCTGGAACGGCTCGACATCCCCCGCCTGTCCTGCCGCTGCGACCTGCCCGCGCCCTGCTGGCCGGCGCCACTGGATCAGGCCCGTGCCAGAGTTGCGGGTGCCTCGCTGCCTGATCTCGACCGGCATGCGGCAGCACTCCGGCAAGCACTGACACCCCAGACCGTCTCTCCCCGCCACCCTCATCCAGCCTGAAAGAGAGTCTCCATGACGACCGAACAGAATGTCCGCAATGTGCTGCACATGATTACCGGGCACTATGACCACTCGACCAGCCTGCAGGCCGCACGGGCCGCGCGGGCCCCGTCGCCCGGCCGCCGCCTGCAGGCCGCAGCGCCCGCCAGTCCCGGCGCCATGCCGGACTGGGCGATCGGCCATGGCGTTCAGGCGCTGGGGCTGGGCGAGAAGGAAACCTGCGGCATCGTCGGTACCGACATCGTGCTGAAAATCTATGTCGACAAGAAACTGCCCAGCGCAAAACTGGACAAGCCGGTACCGAAAACCGTGTCCGTGGGCGGCATGACGGTGTACACCGACGTGGTGGAAATCGGCAAAGTGCAGTTGCAAGGGAATACCCAGCGCATCCGCCCTGCCCTGCCCGGATATTCGGTCAGCCGTGCCAACGACGGGCCGAATACCGGCACCTTCGGCATGGTGGTGAACAAGCAGGGGCAACCGTCGCCGCAGTATCTGCTGAGCAACTGGCACGCGATTGCCGCCGCCGGTCAGGCCAGCAAGGGCGACATCATCATCCAGCCCGGCACGGCGGACAATGGCTCGGCGGAAACGGACCGGATCGGCATTCTGTCAGACTGGGTACCGATGGATTTCACCCCGAACAGCACCCAGAATCTGGTCGATGCGGCCATTGCCCAGCTGGACCCCGGCGCGGCCAGCGCGGCCATTGCGCTGCTCGGCATCCCGACCGGCGTAAACAACCAGCTGAGTCGCGGCATGTACGTGCAGAAGGTCGGCCGGACCACCAGCCTGAGCGTGGCCCGCATCACCGACGTGGACCTGGTGCTCAATCCGAGCTATCCGACGCCGACCGGCCCGAAACAGGTCACCTTGCGCGACCAGGTGCTGGTCACTTTCTACTCGGCCCCCGGCGACAGCGGCTCCGGCGTGCTCGACATGAACAATAATGTAGTTGGACTGCATGTTGGCGGCTCGGACGTCGTCGGCTTCTTCTGCAAGATCCAGAATGTTCTGGATATCCTTGGGCTGGAAGTCGTCACCCAGGGCAAAACCGGAACCCCATCGGCCAGCCAGTGAACGGGAGGCGACATGGCCAGCGAGAATGAAGCACGACAGATCCTGCCCGGGGTTGAGGCCAGCCTGATCGCATTGCCGAACGTGGTCGGCATCGGGGTCGTGCTGGCCGACGAGTCGACTCACGAGGCGGCGATTGCCGTTTATGTGCGACGCAAACTCCCGCTCGAGGTGCTGCAGGCTGGCCAGGTCGTACCGGAAACGGTCGAAAGCACGGTCAACGGTGTCGTCGTGCGGGTCCCGACCCGGGTCATCGAAGTCGGTGACTTCAAGCTTTGAGCCCGGCACGGCTGGCCAGCCACGCGCGCAGCCGTGCCAGGAACACCGGGTCCACCGGCCTTGGCTGCTGATACTCCTCAAGGCTGGATTGCCCGGCACTGCGCTTGAACAGGTGATCCAGATCGGGAAAGAACAGATAGCGGCAATCGCGCCCGGCATCGCGTGCGGCCGCCAGCAGCGGCCCGGCATCGCGCGTCGGGGAGATCTGGAAATCGGCACCGCCCTGGCACAGCAGTATCGGACAATTCACCCGGCGAATCAGCCCGGTGGCCGGATAGTCGAGGAAGGCCTTGTACCAGGTCGGGGTCCGGAAGGCGGCCAGCAGATGATGCGGCACCTGCTCCCCGTCCCAGGCCTGGCCGGAGCGGACCAGTTGCGCCAGCGTGTGCGCATCCGCCTGCTGGGCTTCGATCTGTTGCGGGCTCAGGCCGAGTTTGCGGCCCTGGACCAGAATCTGGTCGGCCAGTATCTGGTCCAGATCACGCCCCATTGCTGCCATCAGTACCACGCCCTGCACTCCCGGTCCGGCAGCGGGTTCGCCTGCCAGTGCCAGAGCGATTGTCGCCCCCTGGCTGTGCCCGATCAGGAACAGCGGCTGACCGGCCGCTTCCGGACGGGCGACCAGCCAGGCCAGGCAGGCCCGGGCATCGGCAATGTCGGAGGCCAGGCCCCGGTCCAGCGCATCGGCCCCGAGCCGGGTGCTGCCGGCGCCGCGGGTGTCGAACCGCAGGCCGAGAAAGCCATGTTCGGCCAGATCGTCCATGATTTCATGGCTGCCGATGTCGATATCGCCGGCGATGCCATGCCGGTCATGGGTGCCGGAGCCGCCGATAAACAGCACGGCAGGGAACGGACCGGGTCCGGCCGGAATGGACAGGCTGCCGCCAATCGGCGTCACCGGCCCGTCGATTTCCACGTCCTCCAGCCGAAAGCCGGCACCGGAGGGCATCCGGTAGACCGGGGGCGGCCGGTCCGACCGGGGGAAATCCTGCCAGTCCGGCATCGGCGGGGCATCGCGGCACAGCGTGGCCTCGACCCCGGCATCCGGAACGCGCGCGACCTGCATCACGCCCGCGGCATCCAGCAGCACCTCGCTGCGGTGTGACGTGCAATGCCAGCAACCGGCAGCGGTTTCCGCATCGCCGGAGGGCCAGGTTTCGTAGGGAACCGTCACCAGCGACGGCACAAGAAACACTTTCAGTTTCAGATTCAGGTCAGCCGCAGCGGCGTTTTCGCCGGCCAGCGACGCATAGATCAGCGCCATTGTCGCCGGGAAGGTACTGTCGACCAGGAAGCGGGCCCCGGCCCGGTCCACCTGCTGGGTCGATCCGTCCGGCAGCAGGATTGCCACCTGTTCGGCCCCGAAATCCAGCTGCTGGACAAGATTGCCCTGGTTGCGCAGGCAGTAACGAACCGGATCGAGCGCAGCCGTGCACAGCAATTCGCCATCCGAGCAGATCCTGCCGCTTCCCCATCCCGCCACCCGCTGGTCAATCACGGCCCGGAATGTCAGCCGGTGCAGACCGCCGTCCTCGTCGTCATGGCAAGTCCATTGCTGGATGAACACCTGCCCGGCCAGCGTCACCTGATAAAACAGCGTGGACTGCTGGCCAAACAGGCGGTCAACCCAGGGCGGGGTCATGCCGCCCCGCTCCTCAGGGTGCCCAGACAGCCATCGGGGTCATTCGGCGCGATCAGCAGGGCGTACCCGGCGGTGGTCGGAATGTACAGCGCCTGATGACTCCGGCCGAGAAACACCAGTGCTTTTTCCTTGTTTCCCAGCCGGAACCAGCCGGCCCGGTAGCCGGGCAGCCCGACGCCGAACAGACGCCATGCCGGCTGCAGGGCCGGGGTGGTGCGCAGGTCGACAACGCGGGCTTCGCTCAGGCGAAGCGCCGCGGCGGGAATCGTGCGCCCGAACAGGGTGCCGCGAATGCGCAGCCCGTCGCCCGACGCTTCAAATGCCGGGGCCTGGACGACACACACCAGCAGGACGGCCAACACCAGCAGCAGGGAAACCAGAACCCACACGATTCCCCGAAACTCGTACTGTGCCATTTCGTAGATCTGCATCCGGTCTCTCCCCTGGAACGATCACCTTGTCAGGCCCGGGCCGAACGCCAGTGCAGGCTCCTCGTTTACCTTAGTGCCCGGGCGCGTGATACGCAACGTCATTGTCATAAAACACTGCCTGCCGGGAACCTGCCCCGGGTTCCCGGCGCAGGACCAGGCGTCAGATCCCGCGCATCCGCGTGCGCAGGAAGGTCAGGTACTTCGGGTCCTCGGTGTCGAAAATTTCCGGCCCGTCTCCCATATAGGCCCGCGCCAGTTCGTCGGCGGCCTTGTCCAGATTGCCGCGTTCGAACTGGATCTCCCCGAGCCGGAGATGGATGAACGGCGTGCCCAGCGCATCGGGACAGCGCATCGCCCGGGCCAGAAAGTCGTAGGCCTGGTCATACTGCCCAAGCAGGAAATGGCTGTCACCGAGGGCAATCAGCAGCCACAGGGTGGCATCCCAGCGCTCGATCGGCGGCGGCAGCAGCGCCAGCGCCTCGCCATAGGCGTCGAGGGCGGCCGGCAGATTGTCGTCCTCCTCGATCAGACGATTGCCTTCTTCGCTGAGCGCAAGCACTTTTGCATACAGCGCGTCGTCGAGCTCTTCATTCGGTTTGCCCATGCGGTCCGGCCCCTGTCCTGATCAAAAAATTGCGTTCTGTCGAGTCTATCATCGCCCTAAGGCCATTTGCCGACATGCCCCCTCGGCTTTCGGTACTGGATGCCGAGCCTGGCGCCATTGGAACTGTTCAGCGGCCCCCATTCCAGCTCGTAGTTGCTCGAATCGAGCATGAAGGTACGCACGGTCTTCGACTTGGCACCGGTCTTGTAGCCGACCCGGTTCCACCAGGCGACGGCATCGGTGATATGACCCATGTGGATCTGCCGGTCCATCTTCTTCCAGACCCGGGGGCCACCGAGCGTGACGGCCACCGCCACTTCGCGGACACCGTTTTTCATGCGGACCAGGCCCTGGCGTTCCATGCGCGCGATGACTTCCCTGCCGGTGCGGCTCCCCTTGCCCGGCGTGCTGCCCACGGCCCGGCTGCGCGCCGAGCAGCTCTTGCTGTTGTGCACCAGCGCCTGGGCTTCGCCGTCCCCGGCAAAGTAGTTGTGGGCCGAGGCCACTTCGAAATTGTAGACCCGGGCGGAAAGCGGGCTGGCCCGGACCGCCTCGACTTCAAGCTCGCTGCCATCCGGCTGGAGCAGGTGATCTTCCGGCTGGAGCTGATGGGCCTTGACCCAGCCGCGATCGCGGGTCCAGTACGGGTGCTCGCGGGTGGTGGCCAGCGTCGCGCCGCCGCGAATCAGCAGGTCCAGCATGTCGCTGGCATCGCGCTGGTGCGTGGCCAGTACCGGCCGGCTGACGACCTTGTCGCCGGCTTCCAGCGCCAGCACCCGTTCGCCCACGCGCAGGGTCTCGATATTGCGCAGGCCGTCCGGCGTCGAGATCCGGGTGCCGGCCGGGAAGCTGAAGCAGCCCGACTCCAGCGCGCCCAGCATGTCCTGCCCATCCGAGGCACTGAGCAGGCGGGGGTTCTCGCTGCTGCTGGTCGCGCTGCGCAGGCTGCGGCTTTCCAGCGAGCCCACCCGGCCAGCGACATCGTCACCCTGGCGCGTGACCCGGCCCAGACTGCTGCCGGCCTCGCCGGCCACGCTGTCCAGCACGCCGGCTTCACCGCGCGCAATCATGCGGCTGCCGCTGCGCGCCAGGCTGCCAATCGCCGCACCGGCACCGGCGCTGATGCCACTGAACAGGCCACCGGTCAGCGTGGACTCGGCGATCTCCAGCGGGCTGCCGCCGCCCATGGCGGAGAAGGCCGCGCCTTCCACCGCCCCCACCGCGATTTCACCGACGATACCCACCGCCACGCCGGCCTCGGCCGCCACGCCGCCGATGGCCCCGCCGGCAGCACCGATGGCGCCACCGGCGAACAGGCCGGCATAGGTCTTGCCCTTGCGCCAGTCCCAGTACGCCGGATTCATCTCGTGATTGACCGCCGCCGCACCCGAGTAGGCGCCGGCGGTGGCGCTGATGGCGACCACCGAGGCAAAGACCAGGGCGGAGACGATTTCCTCGCCATCCGGATCGACCAGCGACAGCGGATCGTTGCCCACATAGCTGTACGGATTGGAGAACTGGCTCAGCGGGTCCGGCTGCAGGAAGCGGCCCAGGGTCGGGTGCTGGTAACGGGCGCCGAAATAGTTCAGCCCGACCGGCTGGTCCAGTTCCATGCCGCTGAACTTGGGCCGGAAATCATCCTTCCCTTCACTGCGCGCCGTGTCGATGGCGCCGAACGGCTGGTAGGCCAGCGTGGCGCTCTCCTGCGCCTGCTCGTCGGTCACGACGGCCGAACTGCCGAGGGTATCGGTGTGGAAATACCGCTCACCGGGCTGCGGCAGGCCGTCGCCGGACAGGGGCTGGCCGGCTGCCGGCCGGACCGGCCGGCTGTCACCGTCGTCGCTGCGGGTAAAGGCGGCGATGCGTCCCTGCGGGCCGGCGATATAGCGGGTGTAGCGGGTCTGGCCATTATGGATGGCGACATCGAAGTCGCCGGACACGTACAGCGATACCGCGCCGGACGCGTCGCTGCGCTTGAGCCGGTTGCCGGCAAAGTCGTACAGGTACGCGGTCTGCACCTGACCGTTCAGGTCGGCCGCACGCAGATTGCCATCGCCGCTGTAGTGATAGCGCCAGTCCTCGCCGGGCCAGTGCAGCCGGGTGACATTGCCGGCGCCATCATGGGCGACCTGCAGGCCGTTATTGGCCCCCTGCAGCCGGTTGCTGCCCTCGACATAGTCGTAGGTCACCCCGTCCTTGTGCAGGATGTTGCCGGCCGGGTCGTAGTCGAAATCCTGCAGCCCGTAGGGACCGTTGGCCTGGGCGAGCCAGCCCATGCCGTCGTAGCGGAAGCGGTACTGTTCCGGCTTGCGGGCACCGCGCTGGACGGTGGTGCCGACCAGCTGGCCCATGCGGCTCCAGTCATAACTGGCGTCGTAACGGGCGCCGCTGCCGGCGGACGCCGTCAGGCCGCGCGGGCGGCCCATGGCCTCCTGGTACGAGTAGTAGTCGAAACGGGTGCGGACCCCGTTGCCGTAGATCACATCGCTGACCTGGTTCTGCGCGGTATAGGACCGGTAGTCGGCGACAGTGCGCGGTGTGGCGTCGGCGCGGTCGCGGAAGGTCAGCGTCGTCGGGTTGCCCACCGCATCGTAGGCGGTGTCCAGGATTGCGTTGTCCGGATAGATCAGTCGGGTACGGGCACCGTCGGGCGCGTACTCCGAGGTCTGGGTATAGACCCGGCCATCGATGGCCAGCGTTTCCGTGCGTACCCGGCCATAGCGGTCATATCCCATCGACTGGGTCGCGTCGGCACCGGTGACCCGGGTCAGTACCCCCAGACCGTTGGCGGCTGCATCGTCATAGCCATAGTCGTAACGCTGCCCGGGCTCGCCGTCCCGGCTGGTCGACTGCCGGCGCACGCGGCCCAGTGCATCGTATTCATAGCGAATGACGGTCTGGTCCGGCGCCTCGACACGCGCCAGCAGGCCCTTTGCATCGTAGCGGAAGTACTTTTCGCCGGTATCCGCGCTCTGCGACCAGACAATGCGGCCCAGCGAGTCGTAGCGGAAACGGATCAGGTCCCCGCGCGGGCCCAGTGTTTCACGGGTCTGCACCAGCGGATCGTACTGGTAGCTGACCACGGCACCATTGCTGGCCGTGGTGCGCAGAAGCGCATCGCGCACCGAACTCTCGCGCAGCGTGCTGCGCTCGTCGGCCGTACCGGCCGCCAGCGTGGTACGGACCTTCAGTTCTCCCTGCAGGTAGTCGACGGTCTGCACCGTGCCGTCCGGCTGGGTCATCCGGGTCGGCCGGTCGCGGTTGTCGTACAGGTAGCTCACCCACGCTGCCGGCTCCTGCACGAAGCGCGGGAAGCTGCTGCGGCCGAGGCGGCCGGCCGCGTCGTAAACCTGCTCGGTCAGAACGTCCGCGCCGCCTGCCGGGCCGCTGCGCACCGTGCGCAGCGGTCGGGACAACCCGTCCACGTACAGTCGGGAGTATGGCCAGCGGGCGGTGTCCTCCTGCGCCCAGTCGCTGCGCTCGCGCGTTTCGACAAAGTACCCGGCGGCATCCTGCCCGTAGCGATAGGTTTTCAGCAGCGTCGTGGCGGCGCCGCTGTCCGCGCCGGGGCGCGGGCCGAACTCGCGCACCCTGCGCCCCAGGCCGTCGAATTCGCTGCGCTGCTCATTGCCGTTGGCATCCACCTCGAGAGTCCGGTTGCCAAACCCGTTCTGGTAGGCACTGCGGGTCTTGAGCCGCACGCCGTTGTCCAGCGCCGGAGAGGTGACGCTGACCACATAGGTCTTGCCCGGATCGACCTCAAGCCTGGTGGTCTGGCCGGCCCAGTCGGTCATGGACACCATATTGCCGAAGCCGTCGAAGCCCTTGGTCTGGGTCAGCCAGGTCTTGTTCTGGTCATCCCAGGCGCCAAGCGTCAGCGGATTCATCGCCGCGTCGTAGCCGGTCCGCTCCCAGCGCAGATCGACCGACTCGTCCCAGCGGCGCTGCGGGTCCTGCAGGAAGGCGTTGCACGCGGCTTCGCTCCGGGTGGAACGATGGCTGTCGATATAGCCCAGCCGCCATTGCACCGGGTCGTTGCGATAGTGCCAGCAGTCGAACAGATCGTCGGCCGGCGAGGCGACATCCCCGAGATCCTGGGTCAGAAGCGGATTGCCGTATTCGTCATAGCGGTAGCGCTTTTCGGATACGTAGTCGGCCTTGCCCGCGGTAAAGGTGGATGAACGCTCGCTGGCGCGAAGCGTTGCATAGACCCCGGGATACGGGTTGAGCACCTGCGGCACGAAATTGCCGCGCGACAGCAGGGCACCGTCCGCCGCATATTCCCCGACCTCTTCCATGAACCCCGTCAGCGGGTATTGCTGGAGATAGCGGGTCAGCGAATAGCGGCCGTCAAACAGCCGGGTACGGCGTACTTCCTGGAAGCCCAGCCAGCGACGCAGCTCAACCTGGGTCCGCGCGCCCTTGTATTGCAAGGCGTTCGGATAGTCGTTCCCGCGGCCGTCGAACGGGGTGTAACGGTCCACCAGGTACAGCGGCGTGCGGATATCCAGCGTCGGATAGGCCACCTTGTCACCATCGCGGTAGACCGCATCATCGGTCATCGGCCGATAACTGAAACGGGCCCCGCCACCCAGTCCGTTGGTGACCGTGGACAGCAGGTCCGGTGCGCCGGCGCTGTGGACCAGCACCGACTGCCCACCCTTGCTGTCGGCACAGATCAGATCGGCCAGCGCATCACCGTTGAAATCGCTGTTGCCGGCGCGGACCGTGCCGCCCTGGCACCAGTTGGCGCGAATCAGGCCATCGGCGCTGTTGTTGCCGGGCACCAGTTGCGTGCCGGTGGACACCATCAGCGACTGGCGGCCGTTCTTTTCGTGGCAGAACGCATCGGCCAGACCGTCACCGTTGAAATCGCCCCAGCTGAGCCGGCTGTCACTGCCGGTGCACCAGCCGGCCCGGACCAGGCCATTGGCATCGTCGTTCGGGCTGGCCAGTCCCTTTCCGGTCGACAGCAGCACCTGTATCGAGCCATTGGCCTGACGGCAGCTCAGATCGGCCAGGCCATCACCGTTGAAATCCGCGCTGCCGATCTGGTCGTCGGACCCGGCGCACCAGTTGTTGCGCAGCACGCCGCGCGCATCCTGATTCGGCGACACCAGTTGCGTGCCGGTGGACACCAGCACCGACTGCCGGCCATGGTCGTGGCAGAACAGATCGCTCTGGCCATCGCCATTGAAGTCGCCCCACGACGTCGTCGCGCCTTTGGCCGAACAGAACTGGCTGGCCACCTGGCCGAGCGGCGAGTTGTTCGGCGAGCGGACATCGCTGCCGGTCGAAACCAGTACCCGATGGTCGCCATCCTCGCAGTCGCAGGCCAGATCGCCCCGCCCGTCGCCGTCGAAATTGACAAAGCGCGGGCGGCACTGGCGGCTCGCCTCGCACCATTGCGGCGGCGTGCTCAGCAGGCCGCCGGAACGGCCATTGACGCTGATCACGTCGCTGCCGGTCGATGCCATGACCTTGAATGTCGAGTCGCCGCTGGCGCACACCACATCGGTCTTGCGATCGCCATTGAAGTCGGTCCAGCCCAGTGTCCGGTCTTTGCCGGCACACCAGTCCTTCGTCAGGTTCAGCTGTCCCCTGGCGCGGTTGTTGGCCGGGCGGGCCTGGGTACCGGTCGACACCAGCACCCAGGCCTCGCCTTCGCGGGTACACAGCAGATCGGGCCGGCCGTCGCCATTGAAGTCGGCGTCGTCCACCACGGCCGATTCCCCGCTGCACCAGTCGCTGGCCAGCAGCCCGCCGGCGCTGCCGTTCGGCGAACGCACGTCCGGCGTGGCGGCTTGCCAGGTGAAGCGCGTCGGCGCGAGGCAGTCGCCGCTCCCGCCGCCCGGACACACGGTCACGCTGTCGAGCAGGCTGCGACGGGTCGTCGCACTGACCGCATAGCCGAGCCGGTAATCCAGCACGGCGGCGCCGTCGGCCGAGGTACGAATGCGCGTCAGGCGCTTGTCCATCAGGAAGCGTTGCCCGCCGATATAGCGCGGCATGCGATCGGGGCGGGGCTCGTAGTCGAAGCTGACTGCCCGGCTGCCGCCGGTCATGCCCTGCGCCGGGTTTTCGGTGTAGCGGATCTGCGCCGGCAGGTTCTGCAGGCCATCGCTGGCCGTACTGTAGTGGACGGTGACGGCATTGCCGTTCAGATCGGCAGAGCGGGCGATCTGCCAGCTGACGATCTCGCTGGCACCGGGCACACCGGGGCGGGAGTCGGCGGTGGTCCCGAACGCCAGCGCCCAGCCGGCCTTGTTCCAGGCCTGGAACGAGCAGGGACCGCTGCCGCAAACGCCCCTGGCGACCACGCGCGTCCACGACTCGCTTTCCGTCCGGTATTCGGAGCCGTCCTGACCATAGCGGCCCTTGACGGCAATCAGCCGGGCGCCGTCCAGACAGAACCGGTCCCGGTCGTTGAAATTCACGCTCCCGACATAGCCGTCCAGCGGCGTCGTGGCCGGACAGCGGGTAATGATGGACAGCCCGGTCAGGCTCATGCCCAGCCCGGCTATGCCCTCCCCCTGCTGGCTGTTGTACTGCAGCGACAGCAGCGGTTCCACGCCGACGATACCCGGCGGCACCTGGATCGGCAGCTCATAGGTACTGGCACCGAGCGCACTGACCTCGGTATTGGCTCGCAGCGCCCCGGTCTGGCCGGCGTCGGGGCCAGCCTGTGCCGGCAGCCCGACCAGCAGCAGGAGCAGCGTCCCGACAGTCCGGCGCCCGGCACGGGCAAATCTCGACAGCAGTGACGACGGAATCAGGCGCATGGAGCGGGCTTTCGGCAAATCTTGCGGGGAACGGGGGTGACAACGGGACAGCGGGTGCATGAACCCCGCCCGCGAGTGTCGATCCCCGTCTTCAACAGCAGTCTGCCGGGAGCAGGTATCAGCGGCTTCCGGCAGGCGAATCACGGTGTCAGTTCACCGGCTCATCGTTGACAAGCACCTGTCCTTTCAGACCATCGGTGCCATTGATGCCGATATCGGATCCCACCGAACCGATGCCGCCCGGCGCGCCTTGCGCCCCGCCGTGGCTGCCGCCTGCGCCGCCGTTGCCGCCCGCACCGCCGGCTCCCGGTGTGCCCTTGTTCCCGCCCACACCGACGCCATTGGTGACAATCAGCATGCTGCTGCTGGAATCCGGCACATACTTGATGCTGAGGAAGCCGCCGTTCCCGGCATTCTTGCCGCTGCCCGAGGCACCACCGTCACCGCCCTTGCCGCCGGGACCGCCATTGGCACCATCCGGCTGGAATGCGCCGCACGTCGTGCCATCACCGCCCTTGCCCCCGTTGCCCCCCTGCTGCCCGGCCGCACCATGCCCCCCGCTGCCGCCATTGCCGCCGCGTGCGCTGACCGTCAGCGTACCGACCAGCTTGCCGATGCTGACATAGACCGTCGGGCCGTTTCTGCCCGCCGTACCGTCGAAACCGCTGGCACCGTTCAGGCCGGGTTTCC
Source organism: Microvirgula sp. AG722 (assembly GCF_003269145.1). NCBI lineage: Bacteria > Pseudomonadati > Pseudomonadota > Betaproteobacteria > Neisseriales > Aquaspirillaceae > Microvirgula > Microvirgula sp. AG722. The sequence continues at coordinate 116,315 of NZ_QLTJ01000006.1, forward strand.
CGTCGCCGCCAACCGCCGCATTGTGCGCCACCGATCCTCCGCAGCAGTCGCAGGCAGCCCCGCTGCTGTCCTGACCGTTGCTGGCCTGCGGCTGGGTCGGCGGTGTCGCCCCGTTGTCGCCGTCGACACCGTGCACGGTCAGGTCATGCGTCGCCGGCGAGTCACCACCGGGAATCTTGATCAGGGTGTCGCAGACAAAATGGCAGTCCACCGAGATATCGATGAAACCGCCCTCCTTGATGGTGACGGTGCGGAAGTTGGTCAGGGAGGAATTCTTAGTGATTCTCAGCGGGTTGGTTGCCGTCACCTCCCGGTCCGTGGACTGGTACACATGGAGGGGCATGAAGGGGAAGCGCTGCTCGGCGGCAGCAAGCGCGTCGGCACTCAGCGCCTTGCGGCCGAAGATATGGTTCACCACCGCCTGGCGGGCCATGCCCGGTTCGACGGCGAGCATCTTTTCCGCCGTCAGCGGGCTTTCCGCCAGCTCGGGCTGCCGGGGAATGGCGGCCAGCTCGCGCATGCGCTCGATGCCGCGAACCGGAACCAGGATGGGGGCATGGCCCGTATGGGCATGCGGGTCCAGGCCCAGTTGCAGAGACCGCTGCGTGTATCGATCCGGACTGTTCGGCATTGCTTCGCTCCTGATGTGGCCTGTCACGATGACGGGCGCATTGAAATGACCTAGTGGTTATACATCAGGCAACACAGCCGTATTTCATGGTTAATCTTAAAAGATTAACTATTAGTCATTAAAAAACGGACTAATCAACTTCTAGTTTTTACGCATTTTTTCAGTAGATTGACGATTTTTGCACCCGATAACGCCCTGAATGGCGAAATAACTTGTCATGTCAGAAATGTGTTTTGATTATACAAACAAGTATAATGAAAAGCGTATCCTGGCTGCCCAGGCCACCGGCACAGCCGGGGCGGGGCGGACGAAGCGGCAATCCGGCGCAGTTGGCATGGCCGGATATCACTCACTATGATTCCATGACCGTGGGATGGCTGCGCCAGGCTTCAAGGACCGGGCTCACAGTGGCATCAACAGTCGTCCGGTGTGCGTAACGCAGTTCCTTTCCAGGTGCGCCACATGACCCAAGACGCAAAAGCCGGACTGATGCAATGCTATCGGCAGATCGCATGGTGCCCCGCTGCCGGACACGACAACGACTGGCTGAAAGCGGTATTCAGGCAATATGGCGCCGGCAATGGCCGGATACTGGACCCGTTCTGCGGCTCGACCGGTCTGCCCCTTTGCGCCGCCATCCACGGCCTTGAAATCATCGCCGTGGATTCCGATCCGCTGGCGCGCATTTTCATTGAAGCCATCAGGGCCAATTACCGCTATTTCAAAGCGCTGGCCGTGTATCCGGCCGCAATCCCGGACCACGAGGCCCGTCAGGCGATCGTGCAGATCCAGCAGTCCGGCCAGTTCGATCACCACCCGGCGTCGGTTCTCGCCCTGCTGCACTGCGTCAGCCATATTGACCATTGCGCCTTCCCGGCCGACACCGGCGACCTGACAGACCGGTACGCGGCGATCAGGGCCGATGCGGAGGAATTTTTCTTCCAGCTCGAACCTTACCAGCTGGTCATCAGCAAGAATCTCGGCTATCAGGCCGTGGCGGTCGGTGCCCTTGCCATCCGCAACCAGGTGGACCTGTGCCTGTTCGATCCCCCCGGTTTCAGGGCGGAAGCGCCAGGCCGGGCATGGCAGACGGTGCGGGCTTTTCTCGGCCTCGCCCAGCCGTCTGCCGATCATGGCGAGGGCACTGGCGAAGAGGCGCTGCTCCCGCTGCTGGCGGCCTGCCACGACGCGCTGAAGGCGGGCGGCCACATGCTGTTTCCCCTCCCGGCCGATCACCACGCGCAGCAGGAAACGCTGCTTGCAGCCCTCCGCCGCCTCGGACTGGATGCCCGCGGCGAAGAACTGCAGGGCAGGCCTTTTCTGGCCCTGCAGAAGCCGGACCAGGCGAATGCGGCCTGAGCCCCGGCGCGAGAGCCCCTGCCCTAGCGGCGCCCGCGCTCGTACCAGGGCCGGGATGCATTGACGATGCGAACCACCACCAGCATCACCGGTACTTCGATCAGCACGCCGACCACAGTCGCCAGCGCAGCACCGGAGTGAAAACCGAACAGGCTGATGGCGGCCGCCACGGCCAGCTCGAAGAAGTTCGACGCACCGATCAGTGCCGACGGGCAGGCGATCGTGTGCCGCTCACCCACCATCCGGTTCAGCCAGTAGGCCAGCGCCGAATTGAAGAACACCTGGATCAGGATCGGTACTGCCAGCAAGGCGATGACCAGCGGCTGGCGGAGAATGGCCTCGCCCTGAAACGCGAACAGCAACACCAGCGTCAGCAGCAGTGCGGCCATCGACCACGGGCCGATCATTGCCATTGCCCGGTCGAAAGCCGCCTGTCCGCGGGCCAGCAGCGACCGGCGCCACAGCTGGGCCAGGATGACCGGCACCACGATATACAGTACGACGGACGTGAGCAGCGTGGCCCACGGCACCGTGATCGCCGAGATACCGAGCAGGAAAGCCACCAGCGGCGCAAACGCCACGATCATGATGCCGTCGTTGAGCGCGACCTGCGACAGCGTGAACAGCGGGTCGCCACCGGTCAGCCGGCTCCAGACAAAGACCATGGCCGTGCATGGTGCGGCGGCAAGCAGGATCAGACCGGCGACATAGCTGTCGATCTGGTCGGCGGGCAGCATCGGCGCGAACAGCTGGCGGATGAACAGCCAGCCCAGAAATGCCATCGTGAACGGCTTGACCAGCCAGTTCACGAACAGGGTGACACCAATGCCGCGGACATGCTGCCGCACCTCGTGCAGTGCGGAGAAGTCGACCTTGACCAGCATCGGGATGATCATCACCCAGATCAGCAGGCCAACCGGCAGGTTGACCCTGGCGACCTCCATCCGGCCGATGGCCTGGAACACATCGGGCAGCCACTGCCCGACCGCCACTCCGGCCACGATGCACAACCCGACCCACAGCGTCAGATAGCGCTCGAACACGCTCATCGGCGTTCCCGCCTCGTGCCGGGCGATCGTTTCGCATTGAACGGACATGACTGCGATTTCCTTTCGTGAAGCAGGCACGGCGGCGGCGCGAAGCCTGCCGCCGCGTCCCGGTCAGTCACCCAGCGCGGCCAGCCGCTGCAGGCCGACCGGCTCGTCGGCCTGCAGCGGCACGACGGCATAGCGTGATGCATGCCGGGAGGCCACCGCGTCGATACAGACCCGTTCATTGTGCGCACGCTGCCGCAGCAGCGGCGAACGGGGCGAGGCGCAAGCCAGGCTGTTGTTGATGATCCAGGCCCACGGCTCGATGCCCGCGCGGCGCAGGTCCGCCTGCAGGCTGGCGGCTTCGAGCACCGGCGTGGTTTCCGCCAGCGTGGTGATGATGACCCGGGTTTGCGCGGGATCCTGCAGCTGCATCATCGGTGTCGTGAAGTGCAGCTTGCTGTCCCCCATCTGCCGCACCATGTCACGGTGATAGGCTCCAGTGGCATCGAGCAGCAACAGCGTATGTCCGGTGGGGGCCGTATCCATGACCACAAAGCGCTTGCCGGCCTCGCGGATAATGCGGGAGAACGCCTGGAACACGGCGATCTCTTCCGTGCATGGCGAACGCAGGTCCTCTTCCAGCAGGGCCCGGCCCGCGTCATCCAGCAGCCGGCCCCGGGTCTCCAGCACATGCCGGCGATAGCGTGCGGTCTCCGCCTGCGGATCGATCCGGCTGACCGTCAGGTGCGCCAGCTCGCCCGCCAGCGTGTCGGTCAGATGGGCGGCAGGGTCCGAAGTGGACAGGTGCACATCCCGTCCCCGCCTTGCCAGTGCCACGGCAATGGCGGCAGCCATCGTGGTCTTGCCGACCCCACCCTTGCCCATCAGCATGATCAGGCCATGACCGGCGCCGGCCAGCGCATCGATCAGTGATGACAGCGGCGGCGCCCGCAGCGCGTCCAGCGCTGGCGGCTCGCTCCCGGCCGGCAGCAACGAAGGCGCCAGCAGCTGGCGCAATGCATCCAGCCCGACCAGATTGAACGCCTTCAGCGCCAGCCGGTCCACCGGCAGGGACTGCAGCGCCGCAGGCATCGCCTGCAGCGCGGCCTGCTCGCGACGGACAATGGCCATGGCCAGCGGGTCCGCTACCGCTTCGTCAGGGTCGAGGATGCCATTGATGACCAGGAACTGGCGGCTCAGGCCCAGTGCATCCAGTTCGTCGTGGGTGCGTGCCACTTCCTTCAGCGCCGCGGCCTGGGCGCGCGTCACCAGCACCAGCCGGGTCCGCTGCCGGTCGGCCAGCGCCGCTACGGCGTCCCGGTACCGGGCCCGCTGTTTTTCCAGCCCGGCCAGCGGCCCGAGACAGGATGCCCCGTCCGGGTTGTGTTCCAGGAAGCCGCTCCAGGCGCCAGGCAGTTGCAGCAGGCGGAGGGTGTGCCCGGTCGGCGCGGTATCAAACACGATATGGTCATAGCCGGATTGCAGGCGCGTGTCCGTCAGCAGCGAGGTGAACTCGTCGAATGCGGCGATTTCCGTGGTGCAGGCACCGGAAAGCTGCTCTTCAATGCCGGCGACAACCGCCTCGGGCAGGACACCCCGTACCGGGTCGACGATGCGGGCGCGATAGGCAGCCGCCGCCGCTTGCGGGTCGACATCGAGTGCCGACAGGCCGCCCACGCTGCGAATGGCCGTGACATGACTGCCGATCGCCTGACCGAACACCTGCCCGACATTGGAGGCCGGATCGGTGCTGACCAGCAGCACGCGGCGCCCGGCATCGGCCAGCCGGATCGCTGCGGCGCACGCCAGCGAGGTCTTGCCGACGCCCCCTTTGCCGGTAAAGAACAGGAACAGTGGCGGGTTGTCGAGAAAATGCATGAAATATGGCTCCCGGATCAAGGTTGGCATCCTGTTCAGCAGCAGGACCCGCAACAGCCGCTGTCACTGACCGGCAGCAGGCTGACCCCGGCCCAGCGCGCCAGTTCGGCCCGACGCGGATAACGGCCGGCCAGCACCACTTCGCCATCCAGCAGGACCAGCGGCAGCGCTTCCTGGCCCGACCGCTCAAGGAATCCCTTCACCGTGGCGTTGTCAGCAAACGCCATTGGCTGCAGGGCCAGATTGAAGCGCTGAACCTCAACGCCAGGCTGCTTGCCGAGCCAGTCCAGGTCGGCTGAAACCTGCACCAGGGTTTGATCGGTTTCGATCCCGCATACGCCGGTGCTGCAGCACATGGCCGGGTCATAGATGGCAATTTTCATGTTGATGCTCCAACAAATATGGAAATATCAGGAAAAACTCAGCGACCCTGTTCGCCGATGCGTGCCAGCGCGGCGCCGAACGCCGCACGGTCATGCACCATTTCGTCCAGCGGCAGAGCCAGCAGCGCTTCAATCCGGACCCGCAGCAGGCGATAGGCCGACTCGAACGCCGCATCGATCTCGTCATCACTGCCGGTCGCCCCGGCCGGGTCCTCGACCCCCCAGTGCGCCCGCACGACCGGGCCCGGATAGACGGGACAGGCTTCGCCAGCGGCGCCGGCACAGACGGTGATGACGACATCGGGCGCCAGCGGCAGGGCATCCTGCGACTTGCTGTACAGCCCTTCCTGCATGAGTCCCTTGCGCTGCAGCAGCGCCAGTGAACGCGGATGAACATGGCCGACGGGCCGGCTGCCGGCACTCATCGCCCGAAGGCCGGCCGGCGCCAGGGCATTGAACGTGGCCTCGGCCAGAATCGACCGGCATGAATTGCCGGTGCACAGAAACAGGATATTCATGATTCACTTCGCTTTGCAGGCAGGAGGAAGCGGTGGCAGCAGCGGTTCGATTTGCGGCACGGCAGCGCGCATGCCGGCGCAGGCACCGGGCTGACCGGCACAGCACTCGGCGGTCAGGTAAGCGATCAGGTCCAGCATGAGCGGAATATTGGCCCGGTAGCGCTGGAAGCGGCCTTCCTGCTCGACACTCAGCAGACCGGCCCACACCATGCCCTTCAGGTGGAACGACAGGCTGCTGGGCGGGATATCGAGCTCGCAGGCGATCTGCCCGGCGACCATGCCTTCCGTCCCCATGCGGACCAGCAGACGGTACACGTCCAGACGCACCCCGGAGGACAGGGATTCGAAGAGAGTGACAGCAGTTTGTTTTTCCATTCGTTGATATTACGACAACAGTCGAAATGTTGGCAACAGAATCCGGCCTCGGCCGGACACGTCACAATCCGCCGGAAAAATAGCGACTGGGCGACGCGCCCAGCACGCGGCGGAATACCGTACTGAAAGCGCTCGGGCTGCTGTAGCCCAGCTCCATGGCGACCCGGGTTACCGGCTCGCCGTGACCGAGGCGGACGACGGCCGCCAGCAGGCAGGCCTGCTGGCGCCACTCCAGATAGCTGATGCCGGTGTAGTGGCGAAACAGCCGGGTGAAGGTGCGCCGGCTCATCCCTGCCCGCGCCGCCATGTCGTCGATGCCGACATCCAGCGAGGGCTGCGCCAGCAGGTCACGGCACACCCGCGCCAGCCGGGGTTCGGCCGGCAGCGGCGCATTCAGCGACAGGGCCGGCATGTCCGCGATCTCGTACAGCAGCAAGCCCATCAGGTGGCCATCGCGGCTGTCGTCCGCATAGCGTGCGGGAATACTGACGGCCTTGTGCAGCAGTTGCCGCAACAGCGGCGACACGTCGAACACCTGGCAGTGGACCGGCAACCCCAGCCGGCGGGCCGCACTGGCACGGACATAGGTATTGAGCAGGGTGACCGGCCCCTGCATCCGCATCGAGTGCGTCAGGCCGGAAGGGACCCAGATCGCCCGCTGCGGTGGCACCACCCAGTTGCCCGCCCCGGTATGCACGGAAATGACCCCGCGATCGGCATAGGCAAACTGACCGCGCCGATGGGCATGCGCCGGGAACAGCTCGCCATCCGGATAGTCGCGCGCCGTCACCACGACATGGCGCGGCGACAGCGGGTACGGATCGGCGGCAGGATTTTCCATGGCCCGAATCTACTCATTATTGACCCTTCATTGCAAGCGGGCCAAATCCGGGAACGGCATAGTGCCAGCCATGCCGATGCGACTCCCGCCCGGCACCATGCTTACGGAAAACCCTGCCATGCAGACAAGACACCTGTTCCTGGCCGTTCTGGTCACCGCAGTCTGGGGATTCAATTTCCCGATTACCAAACTTGGCCTGGCTGCCATCGACCCGCTGCTGCTGACCGCCATCCGCTTCACCCTCTCGGCCCTGCCGTGGGTATTTTTCATCCGGCGGCCGCAGGTCGGCCTGCACTGGCTGGCTGGCTACGGGCTGATCTTCGGCGTGGCCATGTGGGCACTGATCAATCTGGGTATCGAACTTGGCGTTCCGCCGGGCAGCGCCGCGCTGCTGATCCAGTTCAGCGCGTTCTTCACGCTGGGCTGGGGGGTCTTGCTGTTTCGCGAAAGCCTGAGTCTGCCGCAGGTCGCCGGCCTGCTGCTGGCAGTGGCCGGACTGCTCGGCATTCTCGTTTCCAGCCCGGCCGGTGACACCCGGCTCGGCCTGGCGCTGGTGCTGGTCAGCGCCCTGGCCTGGAGCATCGGCAATGTGATCATCAAGCTGTCCCGGGTTCGCGAGGTGTTCGCCTTTGTGGTCTGGGCCAGCCTGTTCGCCCCGCTTCCGCTGTTTCTGCTGGGCTGGCTGACGCACGGTGCGGCACCCTATGTCCGGCTGGCCGCGCAGCTGGACCGGGCCGCGGTGTTTTCGCTGCTGTTCCAGGTCTACGCGGCCACGCATTTCTGCTACTGGGGCTGGAATCTGCTGCTGCGCGAATATCCGGTATCACGCGTCGCACCACTGTCACTGCTGATCCCGGTCTTCGGCATTGCCGGTTCCATGCTGATCGCCGGCCAGCACCCCGGCACCACGGGCTGGATCTCCATGGCGCTGGTCCTGTCCGCACTGGCGATCAGCCAGATGAAAGGGCGAATGCTGGTGGGACGCCGCGCCGTCGGCTGACTGCCTGCCAGTCATGGCGCTTGCCAGCATTCGTCATATTCGATACGCTTGTCATTATATTAATTTGTATAATGAAAGAACTGCCATGAACCGTTTCTCCCTGCTGGCCTGCTGTGCGCTGATCTGCCTGCCGGCCTGGGCAACCGATGCCCCGGCCGTCGCCACCCCGCAAGATGCCGCCAACCTGCTGCTGACCCGTCTTGGCACGGCGCTGAAACAGGAAATGAGCACGCGCGGCCCGGTGTCGGCCATCAGTGTGTGCCGCGATCTGGCACCGAAGCTGGCCGGCGAGATCTCGCGCGAAACCGGCTGGAAAGTCACCCGGGTCAGCCTCAAGCCGCGCAACCCGATGCTGGGCATGGCGGACGAATGGGAACAACGGCAACTGCTCGACTTTGACACCCGGGCCAGGGCCGGCGTGGCGCCGGCCACGCTGCAGCAAACCGCCATCGTCGGCATGCCGACCGGCAAGGTACAGCGCTACCTGAAGGCGATTCCGGTCCAGACACTGTGCCTGAGCTGTCACGGCAGCCGCGAGCAGATCCCGGCCGATGTCAGCCAGGCGCTGGCACGCGACTACCCGCATGACAAGGCCACCGGTTATCTGGAAGGCATGATCCGCGGTGCGGTGTCAGTGACCCGTCCGCTCGACTGAGCGAACGCCACGCAAGGCGGCAGGCTTGTTTACACTATGACAGTGGAAACCAACGCCCCGACCTGCACCATGGACACCATGATCTCCCCCGGAGACGCCCTTCACCCGCAGTCCGAGTGGCTGTTCCAGCCGCCCCCCGCGCTGGCGGACTGCGTCTGCCACGGGCTGATCAAGAACCTTCCCGGCGGACCGTACCTGCTGCCGGCCGGCCTGCAGCCGATCTTCCTGCTGGTGCTGGACGGTGGCATCCGCTTTCTGCATGCGAACAGGCAGCAGCAGATGGCCCGGCTCAATCTGTGCGGCGGCACCCAGGGCCCCCGCCAGGCATGGGCCGCGCCCGGCACCCGCATCCTGACCCTGTCGGTGAAGCCGGGGCAGTTGCGGCGACTGATCGACATGCCGGCGGCGACCATCGTCGACTGCCGGAGCCCGCTGGACACCCTGCTGCGGGGTGAGGATCTCGGCGAGCTGGCACGCTGCGAAACCGCGCTGGCCGCGACCTGCGACCCGTCACAGCAGGTCGCCGCGTTCTTTCGCCTGCTGTTCAGCCTGCGCCGGCGCCGGGCCGGACTCGATGCGGACCTGCACCTGCCGATTGATCTGCTCGCCACGGCCCCCGGCGAACTGGCCGACCGCTTCGGCATCAGCCAGCGCCAGTTCGAACGCCGTTTTCTTGCCAGCTATGGCCAGTCGCTGCGCAGCTTCCGCCAGCAACTGCGCTGCAGCCGGCTGATTGCCGCCTGCATCTGCGGACAACGCCGCATCGACTCCTGGGCCGGACTGGCGGCCGAAGCCGGCTATTTCGACCAGTCCCACCTGCACCACGACCTGCAGCGCTTTACCGGCCATACCCCCGGCCAGCTGGCGGCCGGCCTTGCCCGCGACGATCCGGCGTTCTGGCCGTACCGGATCGCCTCCACCCGGATGGGCCAGCTGTTTGGTCCATCGGGCTATTGAGCCGCTGTCGTTTCGCTACAAGACCGGCCTGCCGGCCGGCAGCAGAATGGGCGGGTCTTCACTGCCCGGAACCTGCCATGCTGGACCACATTCCGCTCACCTCCCTGCTGCACCACGACCTGCCGGCCGGCGCCTATCAGGACTGCTGCATCGAAGCCCTGCCGGCCACGGTCAATATCGAGCAGGCGCTGCTTGCCTTTTTCGGCAGTTCTCCCGCCTGGCTGCTCGCCCTGATGGCGCTGCGCAACCGGCTGGTCACCCCGCTCGGACTGAAAACCGCCCGCGCCGCGCCCGGCCCTGTCCCGACGCCGTTCCGGGTCGGCCAGCGCATCGGCATTTTCCGCATCCTGGCACTCGACAAGCAGGAAGTGGTGCTGGGGGAAAACGACAGTCATCTGGATTTCCGCACCTCGCTGCAACTGCTGCACGGACCGGCCGGCCCGCAACTGGCCATGTCCAGCTGGGTGAAAACCCACAATGCCGTCGGCGTCTGCTACTTCGCACTGGTCAGGCCCTTCCACCGCCTGATTGTCCCGATCATGGCCCGGGCCACCGTGCGTCGGCTGTGCGGGATTGCCGGGTGACGAGCACGGACGGCCCGCCACCGGAGCGGGCCTGCGGCCTCTTCTCACTCAGTAGTCAATGCCATACGCCAGGCTGAACGTCCGTCCACGCCCCTGAAAGTCGACGACCTCCGGGGCCACCATCCGGTCATAAAAGAGCCGGGCACGCTGACTCCACAGCGTCGGATACTGGCGATCGAACAGGTTCTGCACGCCGAAGTTCAGCGTGCCTCGTGGCAGCTTGTAGCTGCCAAGCAGATCGGCCAGCGTGAACCCCTCCAGCGTCTGCCTCCCGGCATCGCGCAACGGGAAACTCCGCACGCCCTGCAGGCGCAGTTGCAGTGGCCCGTCCTGCCAGTGCACGTGCAGCGTGGTCTTGGACGGGCTGGCAGTGGTCACGGACTGTTTTTGCCAGCGGCCACCCTGCTGTTCCCGGGACTGAATACCGAGGGCCGTCCCGCCCACGGTCCAGTGGGCATTCAGCAGATAATCGAGACGCCCTTCCAGGCCATGATTCCGGGTGCCCTGATCCAGCACACGGATGGCCAGCGTCGATTTCTGGAATTCGATGCTCCGGTCGGACCAGGCATGGAAGGCGGCGATCTGGCCCGACAGCTTGCCGACGCGCCCTCGCCAGCCCGCTTCCAGCTGCCGGGTCTTGATGCCCGCAAGCGGCGAACCCGTCACACTGACGCCCCTCTTCAGTGCCCAGTGCCCGCGATGTCCGCCGGATAGCGCATAGTCGCCCTGCCCATAGTATTTGGCCGGGTCGGGCAGCTCGAAACCCTCCGCATAATTCACGTAGTACTGATTGGCGGCATTGAAGCGGTACACCACGCCGGCATTCGGCAAGGTGACCGCATAGTGGTTCCTCCCCCCGGGAATCGCATCAGACGACGTGCCGATGCGATTGGCCATCAGTACCTGCTGGCGGGTATCGACAAAGTCATCCACGCTGATCGCCATGCGTTGATGCCGCAGCCCTGCGCTCAGACCCCAGCTTTCAGCCGGTTGCCAGTCGGACTGGATAAACAGCGAGCGGCCTTCCACCCGGAACCCGGGGTAGCGCCCGACTTCAGCCATGCGCCGGAACACGAGCCCCCCCGACGCCATTCCCCGCCGTGCATCGAACAGCACCTGCCGCGCCCGGAACTTCTCGCGGTCAAGATCGATCCCGTAAGTGAACCTGGCCGCGCCAAGCGACTTGACCAGTGCCACCTTCAGCGCCCGGGTGCCGGTGCGCTGACGCGATGTACTGTAGTACGGCACGCGTGGCGGCCTCACCGTCATGCCGGTGATAACACCAGGAAACGGATAGAAATCCAGTTTTTCACTGCGCCACGACCCCTGCAGATACAAATCCTGTCCCCCTGGCACCTGTGGCAGCACATAGTCGAACATCGCCATCGCGCGCGTCGAGCGCGGCACCACGTCCGACTGGAAGCCATCCCGGACCGCCAGCCATTCCGTCCGCCCGCGCAATGCGCCCGCGAGATTCGGTCCGAGATAGAGCGCCTTGTCGCCGTGAAAACCTGAATCGTAGTACTGCGTCGTCAGCTTCAGCCGCTGCCCGGCGGGCAGCCTGAAGTCCAGGTTGCCGAGGATGTCGAGCTGGCGGTTGTACTGCAGATCAGTCTGGGTGATATCGGGCGTGACCTGACGGCCTGCCGCGTCATAAGCCGCGCCATTGTGACGATAGGCCACCCCAAGTCGACCGGTCACCCGGTCATTGCCGGCGGAGACCGACTGCCCGGCGCGCCAGTCATGATCGCTGCCGGTTTCAAAACCGGAGCGCAACCCGAGTTCGGTATTGAAGTGCAGCCCCTCGGAGCCCCGCCGGGTCACGATATTGACGACACCACCGGACGCCCCGCCACCGTAGAGGGCGGTCGCGCCCGACAGCACTTCGATGCGGTCGATCTGGTACGGATCGATCGAATCGAACTGCCTGCTGACCGCGCGAGAACTGTTCAGCGACACCCCGTCGATCATCACCTGCATCGAGCGTCCCCGCAGGTTCTGGCCATAGTTGCTGCGCCCTTGCGGGCCAACATCGAGGCTCGGAACCAACTGGCCCAGCAGCACCTTGAGCGGCACGCCGGCACGCGCCTGCAGGGCAATCTCGTCAGCATCCACCACCCAGGTGCTGCGGGGCAGCTCGCTGATCCGGGTCGGCACCCGGGCGCCGGTCACCACAACCGTGTCCAGGGCCGAACCGCCAGCCTGGACGCAAGGACTGCCCAGTGCCAGCAGCAATGCGGCAGAGACAGGGCATAAACGAACATAGTGGGAATAAATGGGCATGGCTGTATCCCTGTACGGATTGGAATTTCACAGCTTTCCCCTGCCCGGCGGCAAACGGCATGGGCACGGCATGCGGCAAGCAGACGGCGTCCTGGCATCAGCGAAGCGCCTCCCCCGGTACCCGTGCCATTAATGACGCCAGAACCACACCAAGCCCAAGGAAGGCAGCCAGCCAGAACGGTGCCGAAGGGGACAGACCAAGCGTCCAGCCTGCCAGCACAGCCCCCAGGGCAAGTCCGGTGGTGTGCACCGTAGCCACCATGCCAGCCATCCAAGCCTGACCCGATTTGCCTGCAGCCTGCAGGGCACGTGCCGTGCAGTCAGGTCCAAGCAGCGCAGCAGCCACGCCCAGAGCCACAACCCCTCCCATTGCAGTCAGTGTTGTCGTTGCCTGCGCCAGCAGCATGCCTGCCAGAACCAGCCCCACACTTCCGGCCCGCAGCAGGCTGCGCCCCGGTTTGCAGTAAGGAACCACCCCGATCTGCAGTGCAGCCACCACCAGCGTGCCAGCGCTCAGCATCCAGCCCAGCTGTGAGGATGCCGTCGCCGCATCGAGTTTCATGCAGAGCATCAGCCAGGGGCCCAGCGCGTACTGCATCAGGCCAAATGCGGTCACGATAACCAGAGTCAGTACCGGCCAGCCAAGCAGCGCCTGCAGGTGCCAGTCAGGCCAGCCGGCGCATCCCGATTCTGCATGGCAGGGTACCGCCAGCGGCAGCATCAGCAGAACCGGCCAGGCTGACAGCGCTACCAGCAAAAAGGGGCCCGACGGGCTTAACCACAGGCTCCCTGCCACCAGTGCCGGTCCCAACGACCGGCCCAGCGCCAGTGCAGCAGAAAACCGGGACAGCACAGCTCGCTGCTGCCGCTGGCATGCGCCTGCGAGCAGCCAAGCCTGGCAGGTCGGCACCAGCCCTGACACCGTCAGTCCGTAAAGGAACCGACCAGCCAGCAGTGTTTTGCCCTGCCCTTCCCAGTCACTACCCTGCCCGAGTTGCCAGAACAGCAGCATGTGACTGAGCCCGAACCCTGCCAGGGCCACTGCAACGATGCAGCGCGGTCCCAAACGGCGAGAGAGGAGGCCCCAGCACGGCGCCCCTGCCAGAAATGCCAGCGAGCCAGAAGCCAGAATCATGGTGATGAACTCAAGTGCCAGACCGGTTCGCTGCATCAGTAACGGCAAAGTGGTCAGCAATGCTGTCTGCCCAATCCCCATCACCATGCCAGCAGCAGCCAATATCAGTTGCGTCCATTCACGCCCCCCGCCAGCCTTCTGCCCAGGTGCGCACTTCCCCTGTTCCATGCTCTCCCCCAGTCAGATCGGCACAGCCACCGCCGGACATTCTTTGCAACATCACCCGGATTTGCAAACAGGAATCATTGTCATTTAGCTTGATGGTACGCACCGTACCTATTCCTGGAACCCCACCATGAACACCCGCCCAGTCCTCAGCGAGCGCGCCTCACTGTCTGCATTCATGAACGCACTGTGGCGTGAATGGTCTCCTGCAAAACGCCTGCCGGCCGAGAACAGCAACCTGTCCGGTCAGGACGGAACGCTCTGCCTGCCGCTGACCCGTCCAGAGGGAGTGCTGCAGGTGCCATTGCAATATTTCTCCCTGTCGGGCCGGCACCGTTTTGACGGCACTGTTCACTTTGTTCCGGCTGGCGGTCCCGCTTTCGCTATTGATTTTGCCCAGACGGTCTCCCTGCTCGCAGGTGAACCAGCGCTGGCACCGGACATTGATGACAGCACACGCCGGCGCTTCCTTCTCCGTGTGCTGGACAGCGCAGCCACACTGCTTGATGCAGACGCGGACCACCAGGCCCCAAGCTGGCCTGATGCAGGTTTCCTCGCCGCAGAGCAAGGGCTGGTTTATGGCCATGCAGTTCACCCAACCCCCAAGAGCCGGGACGAATTCACCCGTGAAGACCACATTCGCTACAGCCCGGATTTCGGTGGGCACACTCCTCTGGTCTGGTTTGCCGTGCAGGCCGGGGCGCTGTGGCAAGCAAGGCCCGGCTCATCCTTCCTTCCCGATGCACTGATCACCAGCGATCCGGGACTATCCACCATGATGACCCGCTACCCGCACAGCGAGGGCTGGCAATGGCTGCCGGTCCATCCCTGGCAGGCTGGCGTGCTGCGCCGGGCCCCTGCCTATCATCACTGGCGCAGCCGCGACGCCCTGATTGATCTGGGAGAAGCCGGTACAGACTGGTTTCCGACATCTTCCTTGCGAACCCTGTATTCGCCACATGCACCGGCCATGCTGAAATTTTCACTGTCAGTACGCATTACCAATTCCAGACGCGTGCTGCGGATGGATGAGGTCATGCGCGGCCAGCTGGTCCGCGATATCTTCTCGAGCAAGCAGGGGAAGGCATTGCGCCATCGCTGCCCGACGCTCGGCATCCTGCATGAGCATGGTGCACTGGCGCTGACAACGCTGGACGGTCATCCCCTGGCAGAAAGTTTTGTCATTTTCCGTGACAACCCATTTCCGCCCGACTGCACGTCCTACGTCATGGCCACCTTGTACCAGGAAGGGGCAAACGGTACGGCATCAATGGTCAGCCGCCTGATCGTTGACCTTGCCGCGCAAGAGCAGCGCCCCCTCACCCTACTTGCCATGGAATGGTTTGACTGCTTCCTTTCCGTTGCACTCAAACCGCTGTTGATTGCCCAGGCTGACTACGGTTTTCTATTCAGCGCTCACCAGCAGAACACCGTGCTGACACTGAAGTCAGGCTGGCCTGCCGGCATCTGGCTCCGTGATGGGCAGGGCGCCGCATTTCATCCGGAAACCATCGCTGAACTCACCGGACAGATTCCCGGGATCAGGAGCGCCAGCACACTGGCTTTCAATGAAACCATGGCCAATCATCTGCTGGGCTATTACCTGATCGTCAACAATGTACTGAGTTTGATTGCCACGCTGGGGGTCGATGGCCTGGTAGACGAAATGCGGCTTGCTGAACGTCTGCGACACTCTCTGCTGGCGCTGCGACGCACCTCTCCCAGATTTCCGCACTTCATCGACTACCTGCTCGACTCTCCCATGCTGATGAGCAAAGGCAACTTCATGCTCAGCCTCCGTGGTCTGGACGAAACGGCAAATCCGGAGGACTCGTTCCGTTCGTACGTGCCGCTGCGCAATCCAATTGCTGCCGCAGCGAACCCGGAGAGTCATCAATGAGCGCCTTCTCGCTGTGTCTGCCAGACCAGAGACTGGCAGCAAGCACGATTCAGGACAGCCTTGTTACGCTGCAGGTCGGCAGTGTGACAATGGCCACCCTGCAGTTAAGCCGACCCGCAGCCAACAGTATTCTGCTGACTGGCCCGCTGCATCCCGAAACGCCCCCGCTGGCCTTGATGCCGCTATTGGCCGAACTGTTTTGCCATCAGCCATCGTTGCGCGATGTCATGCTCGATACCGGCTGCACGGACGAGTTCGCCGTGACGCTGGTGAGGATGGGAATAATGGGGAGGCGCATTGCCACGGCAAATGGCTGGCGGCTTGGCTGCAGCCGGGCGGTATTCTGGCAACAGCCACAGTTGTGGCTCCCCACCCCAGGGGTGTCCGGAGTTGCCACTGAATACGTCATGAGCCATGGCAGGCGCCATCCACGTCGCGCACCACAGCCACAAGGTGTGGTCTACCAACGCTATCTGCCCCGACAGGGATGCACGTTCACGCTCCGGGTTGCCAATATCCGCCGGGATCTACCGCTATTCCATGCCTGGATGAATATGGATCGGGTACATCGCTTCTGGACACTGGCAGGAAAGCGTGAAGCACATGCAGCTTATCTGCAGGCACAGATCGACGACGTGGGTGTTCTTCCACTGATGGGCGAGTTCGATGGAGAGCCTTTTGCCTATTTTGAGGTCTACTGGGCAAAAGAGGACCGACTGGCCCCCTTCTATGCAGCGCAGGATTTTGACCGTGGTTGCCATCTATTAGTTGGCAATAGCCGTCATGCCAGCAAAGGAAAAACCATCGCCTGGATGCGAGCGGTCAGTCATTACGTGTTTCTGGACGACTCTCGCACGCAAAGGCTGGTGGGAGAGCCACATATCGATAATGTCCGGTTTATCTCTCATCTGCAGAATCAGGGATTTGCCAAGCTAAAGGAGTTTGACTTTCCTCATAAGCGCGCGGCGCTGCTGATGCTTGAGCGGGAAGTATTCTTCGAACAGCATGGTCCGTGGGGTGAGGAATGAGGGCCAGCCGGGGCAATGAGCTGGGCCTGCTCGGCCTGCACGATCCGGATCTCTGGCGGCAGGCCAATGTCAATCTGATTGAAAAGGCCTTGGCCGAACTGTGTTATGAGGGGCTAATCACCGCTAGCCAATCGGAAAACGGCAGTCGTTTTTCAGTGTCTGTTCCGACAGGGGGTTACTGCTGGCAAGGTCGCTTGAATCGCTGGCAGCACCCCGTGATCCATCCCGGCAGTGTCATCCATATTGCAGATGGCAGCCCGGCAACAGATGCAATGACTGTACTGCACCGCGTGCTGGAAGGACGGGTGAAAAACCCGGCGACACTGGCCAATTACCTGAGCGAAACACTCAACACACTGGCCGCAGATACCCAGATGCTGGCGGCCCGGCGCGGACTGTGCGCTCGCGACTGGCTGGCTTTGCCATCTCACCACTTGCACAGCCTGCTTGATGGGCACCCGAAAGCAATCCCGTCAAAAGGCCGTATTGGCTGGAGCTTTATCGACAATCAGCGCTATGCGCCCGAACATGCCCCTGCTTTTCGCCTGCACTGGCTCGCCGTTCATCACTCACTGGCTGAACCCGTATATGCACCAGGCTGGACTGCCAGTCGTCTGCTGGAGGCCAGTTGCAATGAGGCCGAGCATAACCGGTTGTCTGGGCTGCTCCCCTCTTCTGAATACTGGACGATGCCCGTCCATCCCTGGCAATGGGAGGCCATGATTACCCGGCAGTTTGCAGGGCCAATTGCCGCAGGTGCCATGTTTCCACTAGGCGAGGCAGGAGACTGCTATGTTCCCCAGCCGTCATTGCGCACGCTCAGCAATATCGATCGCCCGGCCCGACCAGACCTGAAGCTGTCGCTTAGCCTGCTCACGACCTCGGCATATCGAGGCCTGTCAGCTCGACATCTGTCCCACTCCCCCATGCAGTCAATCTGGCTGCAACAGCTGCTGACCAGCGATCCCCTGTTGGCAGATTGCAACGCAACAGCACTGAAAGAAGCAGCTACTGCCTTCATCCCCCACCCTGTCTACCACACACTTCCGGGCACTCCCTATCAGTTCGACGAGATGCTCGGCGCAGTCTGGCGCGAAAGCGCGCATTCGCACCTGGGTACTGGCGAACGCATCGTGATGGCCTCGGTCCTTCAGCAGAAGGATGACAGCGGCCACTCACTTGCCGCTGAACTGATCCATATGTCGGGTACCGGTGCAACACGCTGGCTGACGTTCCTGTTCGACCGGGCAGTCGTTCCGCTGTATCACTTGCAGGCACGCTACGGTCTGGGCTTCATCGCTCACGGTCAGAACCTCATGCTGCGTTTCCGGGATGAACTTCCGGTCGGCATCCTGCTCAAGGATTATCAAGGAGATCTGTTTCGCACTGATGAGGACTGGACCAGCCATCCCGGCTTGCCAGTGCAGGCATGGGATGCGTTGCCAGCCTTGCCTCCCCACTTCCTGATACATCACCTGTGGACCGGACTGTTCGCCAGTGTGTTCCGTTTCATGGCGCCACAACTGGAAATTGAAGGCGTATTCAGTGAATACGCCTTCTATCGACTACTTGCCAAACGTTTGCAGATCTATCAGGACAGCCATCCGACACTTGCACCACGTTTTACCAGATTGGGATTATTCAGTCACAAAATGCCTCTCCTGTCGCTGAATCGGGCCCGCTTTTCCCATGGCTATGGCGATATGGCCCAGCGCCCCGTTCATTCACCGGGCCCCTTGCTGGATAACCCCCTGATATTCGGAGCGCCATCCGGGAAATAGCCACTCTCCCTCTATTTCATTCTCGAATTCAGGAATCGTCATGTCCATTCACTTTGATGTCGCGGGTATCGGTGCGGGCCCTTTCAACCTCAGTGTTGCCGCCTTGCTGGCCCCACACGGAAGAATCCGCAGCGCCTTCTTTGACCGGCGCGAACAATTTGACTGGCATCCGGGCATGATGGTCGACGATGCAGCGATGCAGACCTCTTTTCTCAAAGATCTGGTTTTGTCTGCAGACCCTACTAGCGCATATTCTTTTATTGCCTATCTGGTAGCCAAACACCGCTTTCATCGCTTCATTCATGCCGGCTTTACCCATGTCCGACGATATGAGTTTGCCGATTACCTGCAGTGGGTGGCAGAAAAACTGCCTAACCTGCATTTCAAGCACGAAGTGCAAGAAATCAGGTGGAGCGAAAACGGTTTCCGCTTGCAATTCGACGGGAAGTGCGAACATGCCCGACATTTGGTTGTCGCCACCGGACTTACGCCCAACATTCCCGACTGGGCCCGTCGGCATGAACACCCGCGCTGCCTGCATTCCCATCACTATCTGGCGCGGGTTCCCGACGCGACAGGCCTGCGCATTGCGGTTGTCGGCGGAGGACAAAGTGGTGCCGAGGTCGTGCTTGACCTGATGTCTGGTCGACGTGGCCGGACACAATCGATCTGCTGGCTGTCACGGCGGCACACGCTGGAGGCACTCGACGAGGCACCGTTCAGTAACGAATTCTTCACCCCCAGCTATGTCAACGCGTTCCATTCGTTGCCAATGGCATGCAAGCCCGCGCTGATCAGGCAGCAAACATTGACTGGTAATGGCATTTCACACGAAACGCTCAGGCAGATTTACCAGACACTCTATCTGAGCAGCTTGCAGGAGGGCCGGGAACAAAGGCTGCGCATCCTTCCACACCGGGACGTAAGGGCAATGGAATGCCTCCCCGCTGGCGGCTGGATACTGGCTGCCCATAATGGCTTTGATGACCGGATCCATCACGTCGACGCTGATGTAGTGGTTCTGGCCACAGGTTATCTGACCCGGCTGCCCGCCTGCATCGAACCATTGCGGGGCCGGCTGAATATCGATCAGCAAGGGCATTTGCCGCTGCGTCATGATTTCTCGGTGCCCTGGGACGGGCCGGCTGACCACCATATTTTCGTGCAGAACGGCGGGCTTCACAGCCACGGCATCGCGGATCCACAACTGAGCCTGGCAGCCTGGCGCGGTGCAATCATCGCCAATGCCATTCTCGGTGAAGAGCGGTATGCAACGGCAGCCCCCCCCTTTCCCATCGAGTGGGCCAGCGAGGCCGCTCCCGGCTCGTGGAGCCAGCGTGGGCAGGACCACACATGAACACCATCCCCGGTTCCCTCCGGGCCTCCCGACTCAGCGTGGCATTGGCTGGCAAGCAGGTGCTGTCGGAGATTGACCTGGCTTTCCCCGATGCTCGGGTCAGCGCGCTGTGCGGCCCAAACGGTTGTGGCAAGAGCACGTTGCTCAGGGCGCTGGCCGGCCTGATCAGGCCGCAGGCCGGCAGCGTCTGGCTCGGCGACCGGCTCCTTTCTGCGATGACGGCACAGGAACGAGCACGGCATCTGGCAATACTGGGGCAATCTCCTCTGCTGCCCACCAGCATGACCGTTGCCGAACTGGTTGCCTGCGGCCGGTTCGTCCATACCGGGCTGACGGAAAGGATCAGCGACGGCAACCAGCGCTGGATCTCGTGGGCCATCAGTGCCAGCGGCCTGACTGCACTGCGTGACCAGCCGCTGTCACGGCTGTCGGGAGGGCAGCGCCAGCTCGCCCGGATCGCCATGGCGCTCGCACAGGGAAGCCATACGCTGTTGCTCGACGAGCCCACGACCTTTCTCGATGTTCATCACCAGATGGAAATCCTGCAGCGGATGCGTGCGCTCAGTCGCGAGCACGGTCTGACCGTACTCTGGGTGCTGCATGATCTGAATCAGGCTGCGGCCTTCTCCGAGCACATGGTGCTCATGCGCGATGGCCGCGTGCATGCCGAGGGTCCACCGGCCACCCTCGCCGTACCGGCAGTGCTGTCATCCGTATTTGGTGTGGACATGTGCGCCGGCCTGATCGACGGCCAGCCCGTCTGCCTGCCGCGCATGAGCACACCGGCGGAACAGCCACCATGCGTCCCCTGAGCACTCGTTGCAGCCATCCGTTCACATGGCTGCTGGGCGGCCTTCTGGTCGCAATCGGCTTGAGTCTGACCGGACCGCTGCCATCTGGCCGCATCACGCTGCAGACCTGGCTGAACGGCCATGTCGACGGAGACACCCTGTGGATCGCCTTCAGTCAGTTGCGTCTCCCCCGTGTCGCGGCAACGCTGATGGCGGGCGCAGCGCTGGGCATGGCGGGTTGTCTGCTTCAGGCACTCTCTCGCAATTTCCTGGCATCCCCCGGCGTGCTGGGCGTCACAGCAGGCGCCCAGCTGGGGTTGATCGCCACCGTGCTGCTGCCCGCAAGTCTGGCGCTGGCAACCGTACCGACGGTTTTTGCCGGTGCGCTGCTCGCCGTGCTGTTCTGCTTCGTCATCGCTGGCGGCTGGCGTGCCCATCCGCTGACGCTCGTACTGGCCGGCAGCGTGGTGTCACTGCTGCTGTCGGCCATGGTCAGCCTGATACTGGTACTGTTCGATCAGCACGTGGCGGGGGTTGCACTGTGGAGTGCGGGCTCGCTGTTTCAGTCCGGCTGGACGGGTGTGACCGGTGGTCTGCCCTGGTTCATGCTGGCCACCGCCATGGCCTGGCGCAACCGCAACCAGTTGCAACTACTGGCGCTCGGGGATGACAGTGCCGCCAGCGTGGGGCTGAACGTCGATCGCCTCCGCCGCCGGCTGTTGCTGATTGCCTCGCTACTTTCAGCCGTGGCCATGACCCTGGCGGGACCACTGGGGCTGGTCGGGCTGCTCGCGCCCAATCTGCTGCGCCTGGCCGGGATCAGCCAGCCGGCCCGGCTGCTGCCGGGTGCCGGACTGACCGGGGCACTACTGCTTGCATTTGCAGATCCGCTCGCTGACTGGCTCGGCGATACCAGCCGCAGCCTGCTGCCGCTGGGCGTCGCCACGGCAGTGGCCGGGACGCCATTACTGCTGTGGCTGATCGGCAAGCAGGCGTCCGCCGGACTGCCCGTGCCGACACGATTCCCGGACAGTCGCCCTCCGTTTCCGCATGCATCCTTCCTTACGCTGGCCATCCTGCCGCCGGTTGCCCTGCTGGGTCTGCAACTGACGCCGGACCAGTTGCTCGACGGCTGGCGAAACCCATCCAGCCTTGCCGGGCTGTTGTTCGATCTGCGCGGACCGCGCGTTGGCGTAGCCATGCTGGCCGGGACACTGCTGGCAGCCAGCGGCGTGCTGCTGCAGGGCGTGGTACGCAACCCGCTGGCCGGTCCCGAACTGCTCGGGCTGAGCCAGGGTGCGGCACTGGCGATATTGCTGTCGCTGGTCTGGTTTCCGGATCCGGCATGGCATGTCCGCCTGCCCTTTTCCCTGATCGGGGTCGGCAGCCTGCTCAGCATCCTGTTGTGGGTCACCCGCAAACAACAATGGGCGCCGATGCAGCTGGCGCTCGGCGGCATGGCACTGGCCACCCTGTGCAGCGCATTCGGCACCCTGATTGTTGCCCAGTCGAAGTTGCAACCGGCCCAGGCCGTGACCTGGCTGGTGGGCAGCAGCTATGGTCGAGGCTGGGCCGAAGCCGGCCTGCTGCTCGCTGGTTGCGTGACGCTGCTGCCGCTGGCCTACCGCCAGGCGAGAGCACTCGACCTGCTGGAGCTCGGAGACGAAACCGCAACCAGCCTTGGCCTGGCGGTCTCATCGGTCCGCCTGCGACTGCTCGGCATCGCCTGCGTGCTGGCCGGACTGGTCGTCGCCTGCGCCGGCCCGGCGGGTTTTGTCGGACTGGTCGCGCCGCACATGGCGCGCCGGCTGGGGGCTGGCCGGCATCGGCCGCGGCTGGTGCTGGCCATGTCGCTGGGGGCCATTCTGTGCGGACTGGCCGACCTGCTCGGACGCACCCTGCTGGCACCGCAGGATCTGCCGTTCGGTCTGATCACCACCTTGATCGGCGCACCGGTCTTTCTTTGCCAGTTGATGTATGCACGGAAGGCAACATGAGCCCGCCCGATCCTCGTCGCTGGCTGACCGGCCCGCTGGCCCCTTACGCTCGTTGCGTAGTACTGGAACCGGATGGTGCCAGTGAAATGGCGGTTGGTATGCTGCGAGACCCGGAAAACATTGCAGCAGCAATGGCGCGCTATGCCTCCAGGCATGCCACCGCCCCGCGCCGTGCGCTGGTCTCCCAGTGGCTGAAGCGGTACCTCGCCTGCCTGCTGATCCCGCAACTGGCATTGCTGCAGCATGGCTGGCGCTTGCCGCAGGAGATCAGCGCACTGTCGCTGCGGATGGGTCCGGATGGAGAGGCCTGCGCCTTCCGTTATGCATATGTCGGCGCACCGCTGCAGGATGACACGGACCGCTGGAGCGAACTCCTGTTTGACCACCTTGCCCCGCTGATCGCGGCACTGGCCAGCCACGGCCGGCTCGCACCCCGCGTGCTGTGGAACAACCTCGGCAATCTGCTCGATGCAATTTTCTCCAGACTGCCGTCATCCAGTGAAGCAGACCGGCTCTTTCTGCTGGAAGCCGGGCACTGGCTCCTGCCGGACGGATCAGGAAACACGCTTCGCAACCCGATGCGATATCCCGTCCGCCATATCGCCCCACTGCTGCCCGAGGTCCGGACAACTCCGACCCGCTTGCGCCGCCTGTGCTGCCTGCGGCACGAAATTCCCGGCATGGTGTATTGCGCCAGCTGCCCGCACCTTGAGCATCTCGATCGGACTGAACTGCATGCCCTCCTTGAACACTGGCAGCGACAGGATTAGCCGCCGCCGGTTGCTGTTCGCCACGGCCCTGGCCGCGCTGCCTTCACAGGCTCGCACTCCCCTGCAGCATCGACAGCCCCGGGTGATCACTCTCGAGTATCACGCTACGGAAATGGTCCTGGCGCTGGGCGTCACGCCGGTAGGGGTTGCCGATACCGGCGGCTACAGCCGCTGGGTCGGTGTGGAAAAGGCACGGCTCGCCACTGCCATCAATGTTGGCAATCGGCAACAGCCATCGCTGGAAGCCATCGCCATGCTACGCCCGGACCTGATCGTGGCAGTCGACTTCCGGCATGCATCGCTGAAAGCCCTGCTGGAGCGCATTGCTCCGACCCTGATGTTGTCCAGCAGTGAACGTGAAGGACTCGCCGCCGTATTCGAGGACCATCGTCAACTTGCCCTGACACTGGGTCTGGAAACGCGCGCAGGGCTTGCGCTGACAGTACTGGACGACTGTCTCGCCAGAGAGCGGAACCGACTGGCTGCGGCGGGCTGGGCCGGCAAGCCACTGGCCATCCTGCAGCACATCGCCGGTGTGCCGCAGATGTGGGCCTTCGCCGGCAACAGTGTGCCGGGTGGCGTGCAGAAGGCACTGGGCCTTGGCGGCCCGTGGCTGCACGAGCGCGCGCGGCAGGGAATCACGGTCAAAACAGTTGAGGAACTGCTGGTTCTGGACGTCACCCTTGCCCTGCTCGGCGGCGCCCCCCCGCAGACGCCGGTATGGAAGCAGGCACCCGCCGTTCGGCACGAACGGCTGCTGGTTCTGCCTGACGGTCTGTGGCCATTTGGCGGACCGGTATCGACGGTCCGGCTGGTGCGGGCACTGAGCACCGCCTTGCTGCGTCGGGGGCATGCGGACCGGCCATAGTGACATTCCGCAAGAAACCGGCTGGTTTATAGCGTCAAAAAGCAGGCTGGAACAGGAGGAGACCCCATGATCACGCAGGCCGACCCCGCGACTGCCCAGCGCTGCACCGGCACGCCTACCGTCATCGTCCATGACAACCGTTGTCTCACCGTTCGCACCATCCGCTACAACCGGACCGGAGACGAAGGCGGCGATGCGGACGAATGCGTTCGATGCGGACGGGGCCACCGTGCGTCGGCCGTGCGGGATTGCAGGGTGACAGCGGTCGCTGTCGGCTCGCCCCCAAATGGCAAGCAGGTTGGCAAATGCGACGATCCATCCAGCCCGGTGCGTCGCTTCCGGGTCCGGCTAGACACCTCGGGCCTTCTTCCACTTGCGCAGCCGTGCCCGGGCATTGGCATACGGTGACGAGGTATTGAGCTGGATCATCCGTCCGAGCGGATACTTGCCGTACCACGCTTCGCCATACAGCGAGGCGTCGGTTTCGCGCATGACCCGCTCGACGATATCGGCATGGGCGTGGGCCAGCGCGTCCCGCCGCGCCGGAAAATCCAGCGCGGCGTGGTCACGATAGAACCGCTGTGCCAGCCGGCCGAGTTCATTCCACTTGAACCCGGTATCGGGGAAATCCACCTCCCGCCCGGCGTCCCGGCCGGCACACCACTTCAGCACCAGCAGGTTCCAGCCCAGCAGATAGGCCACCAGGTCGGCCACGCTGATCAGCGTGCCCTGCACATGGCCTTCCAGTGTCGCCTCAAAGGCCTGCGCCGGCGGCACCGTGCGCAGCTCGGCATCGAGCTGCGCATAGCGGGTTCGTATCGCGTCCAGCAGTTCGCGCTGGTTTGCGGGGATCGGCATGACATCTTTCGCACAAATCGGGGCGGCCATCATCCGCCTGCCGCCGGCGGGCCGGCAAGCTCAGGCCCGGGCGACCGCCTCCATCTCGACCGCCAGTCCGTGGTGCAGTACCGGCACCGGCACAACGGCGCGGGCCGGGCGCAGCTCACCAAGCCAGGCCGCGTACAGGCGGTTGAACAGTGGCCAGTTGTCGATGTCGGTCAGGTAGACGCGCACCTGCAGCAGCCGTGACGGGCTGCTGCCGCAGGCAAGCAGCGCCTGCCCGACATTGGCCAGCACCTGGCGCGCCTGCGCCTCGAAGGGCGCGCCGGTCAGCTTGTGGCCATCAGCGGTGATCGGCAACTGGCCGGACACATAGACCAGCCCGCCGGCGCAGACCGCATGCGAGTAATGCCCGCCGGGCGCCGCCATGGCCGCCGGATCGACGAAGCGCGGCGCACTCATGCCAGGCCCTGGATCAGCGCGGCAAAGCGCTGCAGGTCAACATTGCCGCCGGACACGATAATGCCGACCCGCTTGCCGGCGACATCGACCTTGCCATGCAGCGCGGCGGCGGCGGCCAGGCAGCCGGTCGGCTCGGCGACCACTTTCATCCGGCCGGCCAGGAAGGCCATGGTATCGACCAGTTCCGCATCGCTGACGGTGACAATGTCGTCGACCAGCCCGCGAATGACCGGGAAGGTGTAGTTGCCAAGATGCTGGGTCTGGGCACCGTCGGCGATGGTCTTTGGCGTGTCGATATGGACGATTTCGCCGCTGCGGAAGCTGCGCTGGCCGTCATTGCCGGCCTCGGGCTCGACCCCGATCACCTTGCAGGCCGGGTTCATCGCCCTGGCCGCCACCGCGCAGCCGGACAGCAGCCCGCCGCCGCCGAGGCAGACCAGCAGCAGATCCAGTTCGCCGGCCTGTTCGATCAGTTCCCTGGCGGCCGTGCCCTGCCCGGCCATCACGTGCGGATGGTCGTACGGCGGAATCAGCGTCAGGCCGCGTTCGGCTGCCAGCCGCTTGCCGATGGCCTCGCGGTCCTCGGTATAACGGTTGTAGAAGATCACCTCGCCGCCATAGCCGCGCGTGGCTTCGACCTTGATTGCCGGCGCATCTTCCGGCATCACGATCACTGCCCTGACGCCAAGCAGCCGCGCCGACAGGGCAATCGCCTGCGCATGGTTGCCGGACGAGAACGTGATCACGCCGCTGGCCTTCTGTTCCGGGGTGAACTGCGAGATGGCGTTGTAGGCGCCGCGGAACTTGAACGCTCCCATGCGCTGGAAATTCTCGCACTTGAAGAACAGCGTGGCGCCGGTCAGCGCATCGGCTGTCGCCGAAGTCAGCACCGGGGTCTGGTGGGCGACGCCATGGATGCGTTCATGGGCAGCGACAACATCGGCAAAGGAAATGGGCAGTGCAGTCATGGTCGGTCTTCCTGGGGGAGATAGGTATAGACGGTTGAGCGGGCGACGCCGAGGGTCTGCGCCACTTCGGACAGCGCGCGGCGCAGGTCCAGCAGTCCGCTGGCAGCCAGTTCGCGCATCGCATCGCGGCGCTGGTCGAGATTCAGGCCCATCGGCGTGGTATTGCGGGCGGCGGCATAGCGTTCGAGCACGGTGCGGACTTCTTCGACCCGGCGCGGCGCCAGCGATTCGTTTACCGCCGGTGCCGGCGTGTCGGTGCGGATCAGCTGGCCGAGCCCGGCGGTCATGGCGCCCAGCATCGACACGTCCATGTTCAGGCAGATCGCGGCGACGAACTCACCGTCGCTGTTCTTCAGGCCGATCGATGTGCTCTTGGCCGGACGGCCATCGGGAAAGCGGTTGGCGTAGTTCTGGATGACTTCCGGGAAGTCGGGATTGGTGATGCGCGCCAGACCGAGCTCGGTCGCCGCGTCGCCGACTTCGCGGCCGGACAGGTTGTTGGCGATCGCCACCACCGCGTGTTCGGGCCGGGTCAGGTCGTGCAGCACGACCTCGACCAGCGGGGCGAAGGTCTGCCCGAGCGCGTCGACGATTTTCCGCGCCTCGCGCAGCAGGAGCTGGTTTTCTTGGAGATTTGGCATGAGTGACATTATGTCCATTAATGACAAAACGTCAACCACTACAAGAAAATTGCCCTGCTACACCCCGACACTCTTGTAAACCGCCACCAGATCCAGCAGCAGTTGCGCCTCGCTGTCCGCCCGGGCGCCCTGCGCCTGCAGTTGCGCACAGCGTGCGTCGAGCACGGTCAGGAAGTCGGTCATGCCGCCAGTCTGCCGCGCCTGCGCCAGCGTCAGTTCGTCGCGGCGGGCGGCCTCGGTCCGGGCCAGCTGTACGCGGCGCTGCTGTTCCGCCGCATAGCGCGCCAGGGCACGGTCGACATCGTGCCAGGCACCGAGCACGCTCTGCTGGTAGGCAACAGCGGCTTCCTGCTGTTCGAGCTTGCGCAGGGTAATCGTGCTGCGCCGGCGGCCCTGGTCGAACAGCGGCAGGGTCAGGCTGGGCCCGATCGACCACTCGCGGCTGCCCCAGTCGCCAAACTGCCCGGCCTGATAGG
Source organism: Microvirgula sp. AG722 (assembly GCF_003269145.1). Classification (NCBI taxonomy): domain Bacteria; kingdom Pseudomonadati; phylum Pseudomonadota; class Betaproteobacteria; order Neisseriales; family Aquaspirillaceae; genus Microvirgula; species Microvirgula sp. AG722. The sequence goes on from NZ_QLTJ01000006.1 coordinate 143,992, forward strand.
AGTCCAGACCAAAGCGCGCACCAATGGTCAACCGCGGATACAGGTCGGCCACCGCCACGCCGACCTCGGCCACGGCCGCCTGCAACCGTGCCTCGGCCGCACCGATGTCCGGGCGGCGCTGCAGCAGCGCCGAGGGCACGCCGAGCGCGAGGTCCGGGCGCGGCCAGTCGCCGGGGCCGCGGCCGTTGTCGGCCAGTTCGGTCCGCAGCGCGCCGGGGCGTTCCCCGAGCAGCAGGGTCAGCTGATTGATCGCCTGCGCCTCGCGCGCCAGCCATGGCGGCAATGCGGCTTCGGCGTCCGCCAGTTGTGCCCGGCGGCGCTCGGCCACCCCGCTGTCGTCCAGCCCGCCGGCCACCCGTGCCTGTGCCAGTTGCAGCGCCTCACCGGCGGCGGCCACCCGCGCCCGGCCCAGCCGCAGCTGCTGCTGGGCCGCTCGCAGTTCGACATAGTTGCGCACCACTTCGGCCGTCACGCTGAGTGTGACCTGCTGCAGTTCGGCACGCGATCCGGCGATGCGGGCATCGGCCGCCTCCAGCTGGCGGGCGACCCGTCCCCACAGATCGGCCTCCCACGACGCATCGAAACCGGCCTGGTACACCGTTACCGGTTCGCTGAGCACGCCGACCAGTTCGTCGTGGCGCGCCGGCGACAGCACGTCGATCAGCCGGGTGCTGACGGCATGCTCACTCTGCCGCTGACGATCGAGACTGCCGACGGCATCAACCTGGACCCCGCGCTGTGCCGCCACGGTGCTGCGCTGAGCGCGGCTCTGGGCGAAGCGCAACGCCGCGGTGCGCACGTCCGGGCTGGCGGCACGGGCGCGCTCGACCAGCCGGTCAAGCAGCGGGTCGCCGAACGGCTTCCACCAGTCCGTCTCCAGCCCGCTTTCGACCACCGGCACCGCCAGCGCATCGGCGCCACTGCGCCATGCACGCCAGTCGTCCGGTGCCGGAATCTGCGGCCGGTGATAATCGGGGCCAGCGGCGCAGCCGGCCAGGGCAAGGATCAGCGCCAGTTCGATCGGGTTCGGGGTACGCATCATCAGGGTCTTTCTCGTCATGACAGCCGGTGGCGGAACAGCCATGCCGCCAGCGGCAGCGTCAGTGCCGCAATCACCAGCAGGGGCAGCAGGTCGAGCGCCACCTCGCGCAGACCGACGCCCTCCAGATAGACGCGCTGCACCAGGTTGATGGCAAAGCGCAGCGGATTGGCCAGCGTGGCCAGTTGCAGCGCGTCCGGCATATTGCTGATTGGCGTGGTCAGGCCGGACAGCAGCATCAGCGGCATGACCAGCACAAAGGTGTACAGCATCGCCTGCTGCATGTTCAGCGACACCGCCGAAATCGACAGACCGATTCCGACGCTGGCAACGGTAAAGCACAGCAGCCCGGTGTACAGCGTCAGCAGCGAGCCGGCCATCGGGATGCGGAACCAGAACAGCGCAACGAACAGTACGATCGTCGACTGGGTCAGCCCGACCAGGATCGGCGGCAGCGACTTGCCGATCATGATGTCCAGCGGCGTCAGCGGCGTGACCAGCAGCTGGTCGAAGGTGCCCTGCTCGCGCTCGCGCGCCACCGACAGTGCGGTCAGCATCAGCGTCTGCAGCATGCTCAGCGCGGCGATCAGCCCGGGAATCAGGTTCCAGCGCGTTTCCAGATTCGGGTTGTACCAGGCTCGGGTCTCGATCTGCAGCGGCAGCGGCGCAGCACCGTGCTGTTCCCGCCAGTCGGCGTTGAAGCGTTCGACCACGGCACTGACGAAGCCGGACGCCGAACCGGCGGTGTTCGAGTTGCGCGCATCAAGCACCAGTTGCAGCGGCGCCGCTTCGCCGGCTTCCAGCTGCGTGGCAAAGCGCGGGCCGATGCTGATCACCAGCAACGCCTGCCCACTGTCGATCACGCGGCTGATGTCGGCCCGGGTACGCAGGGTTTCGATGCGGTGAAACACGCCGGTGCCATCGAGATGGGCAACCAGTTCGGCCGATGCCGCGCTGCGGCTCTGATCGAGCAGCGCATACGGCACATGGGTCAGATCGTAGGTGGCGGCATAGCCGAACAGCACGCTCTGCAACAGTGCCGGGACGAACAGGATCACCCGGTTGGCGGGGTCCTTGAGAATGGTCAGCAGTTCCTTGCGACACAGCGCCAGGATGCAACGCAGGCGTTCCAGCATGATTCAGTCCAGTCGCTTGTGGGTGACCGCACGCGCCAGGGCCAGCAGGACCACGGCGTAGACGGCGAGGATGGCGCAGTTCCTGAAGATCAGCGGCCAGACATCCCCGGCCAGGAACAGTGCACGGATCAGTTCCATGAAATAGGTGGCCGGCAGCGCCTGGCCGATGATGCGGATGACCGGCGGTACATTGCGCAGGTCGAACAGAAAGCCGGACAGCATCATCGACGGCAGGAAGCTGGCGACCAGCGCCACCTGGCTGGCCAGAAACTGGTTGCGCGTCACCGCCGAAATCAGCAGGCCGACGGCAACGGCGACCAGCAGGTAAAGCATCGACGCGAACAGCAGCACCAGCAGCGAACCGTACATCGGCACCGCAAACAGGAAGCGTGCGGCCAGCAGGCACAGCACCAGCCCGACCAGGCCGATGGTGAAATACGGCACCACCTTGGCCAGCAGGATTTCGATCGGCCGCACCGGCGACACAAACAGCGCCTCCAGCGTGCCGCGCTCCCATTCGCGCGCCATGACCAGTGCGGTCAGGAAGGCGCCGACCAGGGTCATGATCAGCACGATCAGACCCGGTACCAGATACCAGGTGCTGGTATTGGCGGCGTTGAACCACAGCCGCGTCTCCATGGTCACCCCGCCCACCCGGTTGCCACTGCCGGCCGGGCCGGCGCGGTCGGCCCGCGTCAGCGCCCACTGGCCGAGCGCGCTGGTGATATAGCGCTGGATGCTGCTGGCGCGATTGGCGTCGGCGCCATGCAGCAGAATCTGGATGCGCGCATTGCCATCGGCCAGCCGGCGGGAAAAATCCACCGGCACGCGGACGATGGCATCGACCTTGCGCGCCCGCATCAGCCGTTCGGCATCCTGCATCGAGGTCAGCATCACCGCCGACAGGAATGGCGACAGCCGCAGCCCGGCCACCGCCTCGGTGGCGGCCGGCGACGGATCTTCCAGCACCACGGCCAGCGGCGCGTTGCGCACGTCCAGCGACAGTCCGTAGCCGAAGATCAGGATCAGCAGCATCGGCAGCAGGATGCCGATGGCCAGATTGCTCCTGTCGCGCAGCAACTGGCGGAATTCCTTGCGGATCAGTGCCCGCAGCCGGGCGGCAAAGCGTCCGTCGCCGATCATCGCGCCCCCCGTTCCCGTGCTGTTTCGACGATGCCGATAAAGGCCGCCTCCATGCCGGCGCCGGGGTCGCCGGCGATGCCGGCCTGGCCGCGCACCTCGCCCGGCGTGCCGATCGCCAGCAGCTTGCCGGCGTCCTGGATCACGATGCGATCGCAGTACTCGGCCTCTTCCATGAAGTGGGTGGTGACGATAATGGTGGTGCCGGCAGCGGCCAGTGCGGTGATCCGCCGCCAGAAGGCGCGCCGCGCGCCCGGATCGGCACCACTGGTCGGTTCATCCAGAAACAGGATGTCCGGTTCGTGCAGCAGCCCGGTCGCCATCGCCAGCCGCTGGCGGAACCCGCCCGGCAACTGGCCACTGGCACTGTCCATCACCTCGGCCAGGTCGAATTGCGCCGCCACCGTGGCGATGCGTTCGTGCAGGGTCGTGCCATGCAGCCCGTAGGCATGACCAAAGAATTCCAGGTTTTCCCGCACCGACAGATTGGCGTACAGCGCGAACTTCTGCGCCACATAGCCAATGCGCCGCCGGGCAGCCGCCCGTGCGCGGCGCAGGTCAACCCCGGCCACCCGCAGGCTGCCACTGCTGGCCGGCAGCAGTCCGCACAGCATGCGGAAGGTCGTGGTCTTGCCGGCGCCATTCGGGCCAAGCAGACCGAAAATTTCGCCGCGGCGAACCGAGAAGCTGGTGCTGGCCACGGCAGTGAAATCGCCGAAGCGACGCACCAGATCCCGAACTTCAATGACCGTCGCGTCGTCACTGACTGGCGCGGGGGCAGACACGGCGAGCGGTGTCGTCGGGGCCGGCATGACGCGGCGCTCGCGCAGCAGCAGCATGAAACCGTCCTCCAGCCGCGGAGGCAGCGCGTCGACCGCCAGCCCGTCCAGCAGCGCCGACAGCGCCGGGTCCGCTCCATCGCCATCGCGGACAAAACGGACCCGCCCGCCCTGCGGTACGGCATCGGCCACGGCCACGGCGTGATCGAGCAGTTGCGCCTGCAGCAGCCGGGCCGGCTGACCAGCCGGCGGCGTGACCGCAAAAACCCGCCCGCTGGCGCGGTCGCGCAGGCTGGCCGGATCGCCCTGCGCCAGCAGCCGGCCGTCATGCAGCACGAATACCCGCGCACAGCGTTCGGCCTCGTCCAGATAGGCGGTGCTGACCAGTACGCTGAGCTGCTCGTCATCCACCAACTGGCGGACGATGTCCCACAGCTCGCGCCGCGACAGCGGATCGACCCCGACCGTCGGCTCGTCGAGCAGCAGCAGTTCCGGCGAGCGGACCAGGGTGCAGGCCAGCCCGAGTTTCTGTTTCATCCCGCCGGACAGCTTGCCGGCCGGGCGGGCGGTAAAGCGGCCGAGGTCGGTCATGGTCATCAGCCGCGCATAGCGCTCGCGCCGTGCCGCCAGGGGCACGCCGTGCAGATCGGCATACAGATCGAGGTTTTCCTGCACGCTGAGGTCGTCATACAGACCGAAGCGCTGTGGCATATAGCTGATCCGGTTCTGGATCGCCTGCGGGTCCTGCGCGGCGTCGATGCCGAGTACGCGGAGGCTGCCGCTGTCCGCGCGCAGCAGACCGGCCGCCAGCCGCAGCAGGGTGGTCTTGCCGGCGCCATCCGGGCCGACCAGTGCGGTCAGCGTGCCCGGCTCGATCGACAGCGTCACGTCGGCAAGCGCATCCAGCATCCGGCCGGACGGCTTGACGGCGAAGCGCTTGCCCAGCCCGCGGGCATCCAGCGCCAGCGTACTCATGGTGCATCCGGCGTCAGACGAACCGTGGCCGGCATGCCGAGCCGCAGCCGGTCGCGGCTGTCGTCGACCAGAATGCGGACTTCGTAGACCAGGCTGGTGCGCAGCTCGTCGGTCTGCACGGTCTTCGGCGTGAATTCCGCCACCGACGAGATATAGCCGACCTTGCCCGGCAGGCGCTGGTCCGGATGGCTGTCGGTACTGACCATGGCGCGCATGCCGGGACGCAGGCGACCGAGATCGACTTCGCCGACATAGGCGCGCACCCACTTCGGGTCGGTCAGCGCCAGCGCATAGGCCGGCCGCTGCGGCGACGCCATGTCACCCGGTTCCAGCAGCCGGCTGCGCACTACGCCATCGACCGGCGCAGTCAGTTGCGCCTGCTCCAGCCGGTAGCGCAGCAGCGCCGTCTGCGCCTGCGCCGCCCGCAGCTGGGCATCGGCTTCGGCAATGTCCTCGTCGCGCGGTCCGCTGACGGCCAGCGCCAGCGCCTTGTCGGCCGTGATCCGCGCCGCCCGGGCCCGCTGCCGGCGGGCAATGGCCGCATCCAGATCCTGCTGGCTGACGGCCTTGCCGGCGGTCGCGGCATGCACGCTGTTCAGCCGTGCCAGCTGCTGACCGGCATCGTCATCCTCGGCCTGCGCCGAGGCCAGCGCGGCACGCGCCTGGGCGAGTTCCTCCGGGCGGCTGCCGGTCTTCAGCCGGCGCAGCACCTGTTTTGACGCTGCCTGCCGCGCCTCGGCCTGCGCCAGTTCCAGTGTCGCCCCACGGGTATCGAGTGTGCCCAGCAACTGCCCGCGGCGAACCCGGTCGCCTTCGCGCACGGTCAGTGTCGCCACCCGTTCGCTGGCATTGAAAGCCAGCGACACCTGGCGGACATCCACATTGCCGTACAGCGTCAGTACGCCGTTGTCCGGCGACGGCCGCACCAGCCACCAGATGCTGCCGGCAATGCCGGCCAGCACCAGCCCGGCCACAGCGATCTTCAGTTTCCCGTTCATCCCGACCCGCTCCCGATACGCCGCCATGGCGGTCCATGGCGTCTTCATAATTTAAATTCTAATTTGAATTCTAATTTATGACAAGCCGTCGCGCTACGGTAAGATTATGGGATGAAAACAAGCGATCCGAACGTCCCCGGCGCGCCAGGCCGCAAGGCGCGTGCCGACGGTGACGCCACGCGCCAGCGCATTCTCGACGTCGCCGGCGACATTTTCGCCGAGCTGGGCTACGAGCACGCCACCAGCAAGGCCATCTGCGCACGCGCCGAAACCAATATGGCGGCGGTGAACTACCATTTCGGCGGCAAGGAAGGCCTGTACCAGGCCGTTCTGGTGGAAGTGCACCGGCGCCTGATCAGCCGCGACACGCTGTCGGCGATCGCCGCCAGCGATGCCTCACCGGCCGACAAGCTCGGCGGCGTGATCGACGCTTTCATTCTCGGCGCGGTCGACGGCGGCTGGCATCTGCGCATCTATGTCCGCGAGATGCTCGGCCCGTCGGCGACCCTGCTGGCCGCCCTGCAGCAGGAAGCGCTGCCGAAAGCCACCCTGCTGCGACGGATGCTGAGCGACTTTACCGGCATCCCGGAGCAGGAACCGGCGCTGGCCTGCTGCCAGTTGAACTTCTTTGCGCCGCTGGCCATGCTGCTGCTCGCCGACCGCCAGGTACTCGGCCGGATGCTGACCGATATCTGGCGCGACCCGGACGCGCTGCGCCAGCACCTGAAAACCTATGCACTGTCCGGCCTTTCCGCCGTGGCGGCCGCTTATGCCGGACGGGCGTCGGCGTCGTGAGCCGGCTTGCGGCCATGAAAGCAGTGCTCGCTGGCCGGAAAGAGACCACGACGCACCTCATCGGCGAAGCGGGCCACGGCGGCGTCGATCAGCGGATTCAGTTCCGCATAGCGGCGAACGAACTTCGGCGTGTAGTCGTCGAACAGGCCAAGCATGTCCTCGGTAACCAGCACCTGACCATCGCAGGCCGGTGACGCACCGATGCCGATGGCCGGAATCGCCAGCAGGCCGGTCAGCCGGCGCGCCAGCGGCTCGGCCGTCCCCTCGATCACCAGCGCGAACGCACCGGCCGCCTCGATCGCCAGCGCATCGCGCTCGACCTGCGCTGCCGCCTCCGGTGTCATGCCCTGCGCCCTGAAGCCGCCCATGGTGTTGACCTGCTGCGGCATCAGGCCGACATGGCCCATCACCGGAATGCCGCGTGCGGTCAGGAAGGCAACCGTCCCGGCCATTTCCACCCCGCCCTCGAGCTTGACCGCCTGGGCGCCGGTCTCGATCAGCAGCCGGGACGCGGCGCGAAACGCATCGGCCGGCGAGGCCTGGTAGGACGCGAACGGCAGGTCGATCACCACGCAGGCACGCTGCGCGCCGCGCATGACCGCCTGCCCGTGGGCAATCATCATCTCCAGCGTGACCGCCAGGGTGCTGGGCATGCCGTACAGCACCATGCCCAGCGAGTCGCCGACCAGGATCAGGTCGGCATGCGGATCGACCTGCCGCGCCATCGGCGCCGAATAGGCAGTCAGCGACACCAGGCTGCCGGCGCCCTTGCGCTGGCGGATCTGCGGCACCCCGATGCGGGTAACACGGGCGGGTGTACTCATGGCGAAATCCCTTGGCTTGTGAATGACGGCCATCACGCTATCATCGCCGCCATGCATGAACTTGCGGAGCGGGGACAGCCTATGCTGCTGACGGGACAGACACCGAATCACTACCGGGTGCCGGAGCTGGGTGGCCTGCCACGGCCGCTGTATGTGCGCGCGTTCGAGATTCCGGCCGACAGCGAGGTGGCGATGCACAGCCACCCATGGGCGCAGTTCATGCATGCCAGTGCCGGCGTGCTGTGCGTGCATACCCCGCTCGGACGGCACATGGTGCCGCCGCAACACGCGATCTGGATTCCGCCCGGCATGGCGCACGGGGTGACCACCCATGGCCGCATCGCCTTTCACAGCCTGTATCTGGATCCGGGCGCGCTTGAAGGCCCGGGCCCGGACTGCAAGGCGCTGGTGGTCACGCCGCTGCTGCGGGCGCTGCTGCACGAAACGCGGACGCTGCCGGCCGACTACCGGCCCGACAGTGCCGACGGCCGGCTGGTGGCAGTGATTCTCGACCAGATTGCCCGCCTGCCGGCCGCGCCGCTGTGCCTGCCGATGCCCGGCGATCCGCGGCTGCTGCGCATTGCGCTGGCGCTGCAGGCCGACCCGGGCAACGACCGCACGCTGGAGGCCTGGGGTCAGCGGGTCGGCGCGACCCGCCGCACGCTGGCGCGACGCTTTCGCGATGAAACCCGGCTGACTTTCAGCGAATGGCGGCTGTCATTGCGCATGCTGGCCGCCCTGCCGCGGCTGGAGGCCGGCACGCCGGTCACCACCGTGGCCGCCGAGCTCGGCTATGCTTCGCTGTCGGCCTTTATCGCGGCATTCCGCCGTTTTCACGGCAGCACGCCGGGTGCCTTTTTCGATCGCAACGCCACTCGCCGTTAATCGAAGGCGATGTCGGCCGGCTTGTCGATCGGCAGTCCGGCAGCCAGCCACGCCTCATAGCCGCCAGCCAGCGACACGACCTGCCCGAATCCCATGCTCTGCAGACTGACGGTGGCCAGTGCGGCCCGTCCGCCAGTCTTGCAGTACACCACCAGCGGCCGTTCGGTGCGCTGCAGCGCCGGCTCGCTGGAAATCCGGAATTCGAGCATGCCGCGCGGGATGCTGATGGCGCCGGGCAGATGACCCTGACCATATTCATCCGGCTCGCGAACGTCGATGACCAGCGTATCCGCGTCTGCCATCCGCTGACGGACAGCCTCCGGCGCCTGCTCGTCGACGGACTTGCGGGCTTCCTGCACCAGATCGTGGGCGGTTTTCAGCATGGGGGGTCTCCTGGAGGGGCAAATACATTACATTAATAAATATAATATGTTTTGCGCAAGAAAAATCCGCCCCTTACAGCCGGAATCGCGCCACCACCCCCTGCAGGCCCTGTGACAATCCCCGCAGTCCGTCGGAGGTCCGGGCCAGTTCCTCGACCGTCGCGCTGTTTTCACCGGCCATCTGTGCCACCTGTTCCATGCTGCGGGCCAGGCCCTGGCTGGCGCCGCGCTGCTCGTCCAGCGCATGGTTGATGCTGCTGATCGCCGCCAGCACCTCGCTGGCGCTGTCCCGGACCTGAACCATGGCCTCGCCGCTCTTGTCGGCGCTCTCGGTCACGGCAGCCACGTGCTGCCGGCTCTGCGCCATGCTGTCCACCACCCGGCCGGCATTCTGCTGGATCGAGGCAATCATGCGGGTGATCTCCTGTGCCGACAGCGTGGTGCGCTCGGCCAGCTTGCGCACCTCATCCGCCACCACGGCAAAACCGCGCCCGGCCTCGCCGGCACGGGCGGCTTCGATCGCGGCGTTCAGTGCCAGCAGATTGGTCTGGTCGGCCACATCGCGAATCACGGTCACGATATTGCCGATGGCCTGCACTTCACCGGTCAGGCTGTCCATCTCGCCGGCGGTGTCCTGCACGCTGCTGCTGACGGTCCGCATGCGCTCGGCCGAGGCCAGCGCATCGCTGCCGCCCTGTCCGGCCAGGCGGCCGGCCTGCGACGCCTGCCGCGATGCCTCGCCGGCGCTGTCCGCCACATGACTGATGCTGACGGTCAGTTGCTCCAGCGTCGCTGCCGTGGACGAGGTCGAATCGGCCTGACGCTGCGCGCTGGCTGCCACCTGGCCGGACATGCCGGACAGCTGCGCAGCCGAGTCCGCTACCGCGCCGGCGTTGTGGCGGATGTCATGCAGCGCGGCGGACAGCCGGGCACGCATGGTTTCCAGCGCTGCCAGCAACTGGCTGACTTCATCGCGCCCGGCATGGACTGCGTGCCCGCCTGTTGCGGCCAGGTCGCCGTCGGCAATCCGGTTGGCGGTCACGACCGCCCTCCCCAGTGAACGGCCGATGCGCACCGACAGCAGCAGCGCCACCGCCGCGCCCAGCATCAGGCCCAGCGCACTGAGCACGGCCATGACGATTCGCGCCTGCCCGTAGCTGGCGTCGGCTTCGGCCCTGGCCCCGGCCATCAGCGATTCCTGGAATGCCGCCATGGTGTCCAGCCGTGCCATCAGCAACCGGTTGTCGGGCACGATCTGCTCGCGCAGGAAACGGGCGGCGTCCGCCATCTGCCCGGCCTGCACCAGGGCATTGAAACGATCGTAGTGCGACAGCAGCTGATCATGTGCGGTGACAATGTCGGCGAACAGCGCCTTGCCCTTGACCAGATTCAGCGACGCACCCAGCGTATTCAGGGTGTCGGTATTCTTTTTGCGGTTGGCCGCCATCTGCCCGATGACGGTTTCACGCCCGGTGCTTTCACTGACGAGCAGAATATCGCGAATCAGGCGGGTATTCTCAAGCGAGGTTTTGATTACGCCATTCACCAGCACGATTTTTGAATATCGCGCATCAAGAATATTTTCAAGATTCTGCTGTACCGCCGACATTTTGTTCATGGCGAATACTGCCATCAGCAGTTGCAGCAGCAATACCAGTCCAAAGCCTGTCAGCAGTTTCTGCCTGACGGTCATGGCATCATTCATATTCATCATTTGTATTCCGGATCATTCAGCCATGAATGGTACGGCAATGACATGGCGTGCCCCATACGCCAGAATATCTATAAATTCAGATTGTATATTCCATATATAAATTACATATTCCGGCAGGGCGCCATTCAGGACAGGCCAGACAGCAGGACCGGGAGATCTTGGTCGAAGGCCGAAAAAGTGGGATGCTGCGGACCGGCATTCCCGCCCCGCCCTTCCGGAGTCCGCTGTCGTGTCCACTGGCCTGCATCTGCTGCTGATCGATCCCCAAAATGATTTCTGCGACCTGCCCGGTGCGGCCCTGCCGGTGACCGGTGCCGATGCCGACCTGACGCGCGTGGCCACGCTGGTCGACCGGCTCGGGGCGCGCCTCGACCGGATCCATGTCACGCTGGATTCGCATCAGCCCGTGGATATCGCCCACCCGGTCTGGTGGTGCAATGCGGACGGCGAAGCACCGGCGCCATTCACGCTCATCACGGTCGGGGATGTCGAATCCGGCCTCTGGCGCGCGCGCGACCCGCAGCAGCAGGCGCACAGCGTCGACTACGTCCGCGCGCTGGCCACCCGCGCCCGCCATGCACTGGTGATCTGGCCCGAGCACTGCCTGATCGGTGGCTGGGGCCACCAGCTGCATGCCGGCTGCGCCACAGCGCTGCAGGCGTGGGGCCGGCAGACACTGCGCACGGTCGACTATGTGTTCAAGGGCATGAATCCGGGCACCGAACATTACTCGGCGCTGTGCGCCGAAGTGCCCGACCCGGCCGATCCGGGCACCCGTCCCGATCCGGCCTGGATCGCCCGCCTGGCCGGGGCCGATACCGTGCTGATCGCCGGGCAGGCGCTGTCGCACTGCGTGGCCAGCACCGTACGCGATCTGGCCGACGCGCTCGGCGACGCATCCCGCCTGCTGTTGCTTGATGACTGCAGCAGCCCGGTCGCCGGTTTCGAAGCGCTGGGCCGGGAGTTTGTCGACGAGATGGTCGCGCGCGGCATGCGGGTGGAACGCAGCGACAGGGTTCAGCGCCAGGCAGCCTGAGCTTCAATCGTCGGCGGGCGGGTCGAGCGCATCCAGCCCTTCCAGGCGCATGGTCGCCCTCACCAGCCGCTGTTCTTCCTGCTCGATCTCGCGCAGGTTGTCGCTGATGCTGGTCAGGTGTTCGATGGCGGCGCGGCGCGCCTGCTCCGGCAGGCGGCTGGTGACGGCGTGATGCAGCCGCGCATGCTGGCGGTCCAGCTGTCGCTTGCGCTCGGCGCGGTGGTACAGATTGCTCAGCGAGGCGAATACCGAACTCAGCAGCAGGTCGGTCAGCGAACGCAGCGTCTGTACCAGTACCGGATTGTGCGATGCCTCGCAGATCGCCAGGTGAAAGGCATGGTCGACGCGCGCATGCGCTTCGGCATCCACCCCGAGCCGCTGTGCATCGATCAATGCCTGATAGCGGCGGCTGATCAGGATGAAGTCGGCCTCGGTGCCGCGCAGGGCGGCCAGCCGCGCCGACTCGCCTTCCAGCAGCGCCCGGACCTCCAGCAGATCGTACAGGGTGCGCGGATGCGCGCTGTACAAGTGCATCAGCGGATTGCCGCTGCCGTCCGGCGCCATGGCGCTGACCTGCGAGCCCTTGCCATGCGCGGTCTCGATGATGCCGCGCCCGCGCAGCACTTTCAGGCCTTCGCGCAGGGCGGTACGCGACACGCCGAGTTTCTCGCACATGCGCCGCTCGGACAGCAGTGGCTGGCCGGGCTTCAGTACCCCGTCCAGAATCATGCGTTCTATGCGTTCGGCAACGACGTCAGCCAGTTGCCGGGAGCGGCCTGGACCGGCGGCGGTCATGCGCAGCTCCAACTGGTATGACCAGCTGCAGAGCACGGGAAACGGGGATCGGGGATGTTGCGCATGGTGCTGATCACAAAAAGGAAACAGAAGGAATCGTCATGTCTTGCAGTGCACAAACTGGTATGACCAGTTGATTTTAGCATGGACGTTCACCGGGAAAGACACCAAGATAAAGTCGTTGCTTTCGTCATGCGGAAGCGGCCGCGGGACAAAAAAACAGTCAGCCCGCGCTGCATCACCCCGCAGTCGGAGCCCCACCGTCACGCCATTGCGACGTCAGCGGGCCTTTGCCGGGGTCGCTTGAGAAACAGAGGGGAACTATGAGCATTTTCTACGACGAACGTGTCGACGGCGTCCTGCCGGATGTCGACAAGGCCGCGTTGCTGGAAGAACTGCGCCGGGTGCTGCCCGACGTCGAGGTGCTGTCCGATGCGGAAGACCTCAAGCCCTACGAGTGCGACGGCCTGTCCGCCTATCGCGCCACGCCGCTGCTGGTCATCCTGCCCGAAACGATCGACCAGGTGCAAACCCTGCTGCGGCTGTGCCATGCGCGGCAGGTGCCGGTCGTCGCCCGCGGGGCCGGCACCGGTCTGTCCGGCGGCGCCATGCCGCTGGAAAAGGGCGTGCTGCTGGTCATGGCACGCTTCAAGCGCGTGCTGTCGGTCGATCCGGATGCCCGTGTTGCCCGGCTGGAACCCGGCGTGCGCAACCTGGCCATTTCCGAGGCCGCGGCCCCTTACGGCCTGTACTACGCGCCGGACCCGTCGTCGCAGATCGCCTGTTCGATCGGCGGCAATGTCGCCGAAAACGCCGGTGGCGTGCACTGCCTGAAATACGGGCTGACCGTGCACAATGTCATGAAGGTCGACATGCTGACCATCGAGGGCGAGCGCATGACGCTCGGCAGCGATGCCCTGGACAGCCCCGGCTTCGACCTGCTGGCGCTGTATACCGGCTCGGAAGGCATGCTCGGCGTGGCGGTGGAGATCACCGTCAAACTGCTGCCGAAACCGCAGATGGCCAAGGTCCTGCTGGCCAGCTTCGACGACGTCGACAAGGCAGGCCGCGCGGTCGGCGACATCATTGCCGCCGGCATCATCCCCGGCGGGCTGGAAATGATGGACAACCTGTCGATCCGGGCCGCCGAAGACTTTATTCACGCCGGTTACCCGGTCGATGCCGAAGCCATCCTGCTGTGTGAACTCGATGGCGCCGAGGCCGACGTGCACGCCGACTGCGAACGGGTCAGCCATATCGTCCGCGCCGCCGGCGCGACCGATGTTCGCCAGGCGCGTGACGAGGCCGAACGGCAACGGTTCTGGGCCGGACGCAAGAACGCCTTCCCGGCGGTCGGCCGCATCTCGCCCGACTACTACTGCATGGACGGCACCATTCCGCGCCGCGAGCTGCCGAAAGTGCTGAAGGGCATTGCCGCACTGTCGGAAAAACACGGGCTGCGCGTCGCCAATGTGTTCCATGCCGGCGACGGCAACATGCACCCGCTGATCCTGTTCGATGCCAACCTGCCCGGCGAAATGGAACGCGCCGAGGCCCTTGGCGGCGAAATCCTGGAACTGTGCGTCGCAGTTGGCGGCAGCATCACCGGCGAGCACGGTGTCGGCCGCGAAAAGATCAACCAGATGTGCGCCCAGTTCAACAGCGACGAGCTGGAGATGTTCCACGCGGTCAAGGCGGCCTTCGACCCTGACCGCCTGCTGAACCCCGGCAAGAACATTCCGTCCCTGCATCGCTGCGCCGAATTCGGTGCGATGCACGTCCATCACGGGAAACTGCCGTTCCCCGAGCTGGACCGGTTCTGAGCGCGCATTCAGGAGAGATCATGCAACAAGGTTTTCAATCGGCGGACAACAGCGCCGACCTGCTGGCGCAAGTGCAGGCAGCGATCGCCAGCCACACGCCGCTTCGCCCGCGCGGCGGCGGCAGCAAGGATTTTCTTGGCCGCGCCGTCGACGGCGTGGTCCTCGACACCCGCAGCCACAGCGGCATCGTCAGCTATGACCCGACCGAACTGGTCATCACCGCCCGCGCCGGTACGCCGCTGAGCGTGCTGCAGGCGGCGCTCGACGATGCCGGACAGATGCTCGGCTGCGAACCGCCATCCGGCAATGGCGCCGCCACCGTCGGCGGCATGGTCGCCAGTGGCCTGTCCGGCCCGCGCCGCCCGTGGTCCGGCGCCGTGCGCGATTTCGTGCTCGGCACGCGGCTGATTACCGGCCGCGGCACCCACCTGCGCTTCGGCGGCGAGGTGATGAAGAATGTCGCCGGCTACGATCTGTCCCGCCTGCTGGCCGGCAGCTTCGGCTGCCTGGGCCTGCTGACCGAAGTCTCGCTGAAAGTACTGCCGAAGCCGCAGTGCAGCCACAGCCTGCGACTGGAAGTCACATTCGCTGACGCACTGCAAAAGCTGGCCGAATGGGGGCGCCAGGCACTGCCGGTCACCGGCGCCAGCCATGACGGCCATGCGCTGTCGGTACGGCTGGAAGGGGGCGAAGCCATGGTCGAAGCCTCCCGCCTCCGCATTGGCGGCGACACGCTCGATGGCGGCTACTGGGCCGAGCTGCGCGAGCGCCGGCTGCCGTTCTTTGTCGACGCCCGCCCGCTGTGGCGCCTGTCGCTGCCGCCGAATACGCCGCCACTGCCCTTGCCCGGCGACGTACTGGCCGACTGGGGCGGCTCCCAGCGCTGGCTGCTCAGTGATGCCGACGCCGGCACGCTGCAGGCATTCGCCGCCATGCACGGCGGCCACGCCACCTGTTACCACGCCGGCTGCGAGCAACCGTTCCAGCCGCTGGCGCCGGTACTGATGCGCTACCACCGCCAGTTGAAGGCACAAATGGACCCGCACGGGATCTTCAACCCTGGCCGGCTGTACGCCGGGCTGTAATCGGGACGAAGCTGATGCAAACCCAGTTGAACGCTGCCGCCCTCGCCCTGCCGCGTGGCGCCGAGGCGGAAGACATCCTGCGCACCTGCGTGCATTGCGGTTTCTGCAATGCGACCTGTCCGACCTACCAGATCCTCGGCGACGAGCTGGATGGCCCGCGCGGCCGTATCTACCTGATCAAGCAGATGCTGGAGGGCGGCGAAGTCACCGCAAAAACCCGCCTCCATCTCGACCGCTGCCTGAGCTGCCGCAATTGCGAAACCACCTGTCCGTCCGGCGTGACCTATCACTCGCTGCTGGATATCGGCCGTGCCGAAGTCGAACGCCGGCTGTACCGGCCACTGGGCGAGCGGCTCCAGCGTGGCGCCCTGCGCGCCCTGCTGACCCGGCCGGCACTGTTCGGTGCCGCGCTGAAAACCGCGCAGGCACTACACCCGTTGCTGCCGCCCTCGCTGAAGCTGAAAGTCCCGGCTCGCGTTCGCCCGGCCAAGCCCCGGCCAGCAACGCGCCATGCGCGTCAGGTATTGATGCTGGAAGGCTGCGTGCAGCCCAATCTGTCGCCGAACAGCAATGCCGCCACCGCACGGGTACTCGACCGGCTCGGCATCAGCGTCATCCCGGCACCGCAGGCCGGCTGCTGCGGCGCAGTCGACTACCACATGAATGCCCAGCAGGCCGGGCTTGACCGGGCGCGGCGCAATATCGACGCCTGGTGGCCGGCCATCGAGCAGGGTGCGGAAGCCATCGTGCAGACCGCCAGCGGCTGTGGCGCCTTCGTCAAGGAATACGGCCATCTGCTGGCCGCCGACCCGGCCTATGCCGCCAGGGCAGCGCGGGTCAGCGAACTGGCCCGTGATGTGGTCGAAGTGCTGCGCGACGAAGCGCTGGAAAAACTGGATATCCGTGCCGACAAGCGGCTGGCATTCCACTGCCCCTGTACGCTGCAGCACGCGCAAAAACTCGGCGGCGCGGTCGAAAGCGTGCTGACCCGGCTCGGCTTTGAACTGACGGCCGTTCCGAACGGACACCTGTGCTGCGGCTCGGCCGGCACCTACTCGTTTACCCAGCCGGAACTGTCGCGGCGCCTGCGCGACGACAAGCTCGACGCACTGGAAAGCGGTGGCCCCGAAGTCATCGTGACCGCAAACATCGGCTGCCAGACCCATCTCGACAGCGCTGGCCGCACACCGGTCCGCCACTGGATCGAACTGGTCGAGGAAGCCCTCGTCTGACCCACCCGCCCACCGTCGCCCCGCGCGGTGGCAACAGGAGAAACCCCATGCAAAGCAAAGCCGTACTGACCAGCACCGAAATCGACCTCATCCTCGCCGCCGCACGCAGGGAAGCGGAAGCCAACAACTGGGCCGTCACCATCGCCATCGTCGACGACGGCGGTCACCCGCTGGGCCTGCTGCGCCTCGATGACTGCGCACCGGTCAGCGCCTATATCGCCACCGAAAAAGCCCGCACCGCCGCACTCGGCCGGCGCGAATCCAGAGTGTACGAAGAAATGATCAATGGCGGCCGGACCTCGTTCCTGTCCGCACCGGTGCTGCAGGGCACGCTCGAAGGCGGCGTCCCGGTCATTGTCGGTGGACAGACCATCGGCGCTGTCGGCGTTTCCGGCGTCAAGTCCAATCAGGATGCCCAGATCGCCATGGCCGGCATCGCCGCCCTGGCCAGCTGAGTTCTTTACCCTTCTTCCGGCAATACGACCGACTCCGGTCTGTCGTATTTCTTTTGGCCCGCACCCCTCGCGGGCCTTTTTTTCGTCCTGCGGCAACCGGACTCTTTCCTGCGCCACGGCACTGCCCACCCCGATGCCATCCCTTGCTTGAAGCTCGGCCTTGATGTTTTCGTACCAGCACGATCCGGTTAGTCCCGGAATGGTAATGACCGACCAGTTTCGGGCTTGCTGTCGCATCCTGCCCGGCAGGCACCTCCAGGCGCATGGGCAAGGCCCCGGTTTCACGCATTACCCCCTCATCCATGCCCGGCAACCGGATTTCATGCTCGCTGCTGATCGGGACGTCCACCGGTTCGGCCGGCACTGCAGGCGGGGCGGGTTCTTCTTCCGGCTCGTGAAGCTCGATTTTTATTCTTTTCTTCCATCGCTTCGCTTCTGCTTGCTGGCGCTGTTTCCATTGCTGGTGCAGTTCCCATTCGTCCCATAAGGTATCGGTAGTAACAGCAGGATTTTTTCTCTTGATATAAACAATTATTAATTGCGCAAAAATTATTGACCCGGCCATTCCACACATCATTGATATGACAAATTTATGCCATGCAATATCCGCAGGATCTACAACTAGTTCCTTGTTAAAAAAACAATACGCACGCATGAATAATTCATCAATATTCCATCCAAAAGCCCAAAAAACAATAATTCCTGCAAGAGTTCGTAAAATTCCCGCATAGGTAAAAATATCCCATATTTTTCCGCGAGTATAATTTTCACCTTTGCTCATTTTTTTCTTCATGGACTATTCCCTTCATCCGCGAAAGGCATAGGCAGCACAGATGGAATTCCACCAAATGAATCCCTAATTACGCCAGAAATAAATTCGGGGCACGGATTTGGCTTTCCAAAATTCTGAAACAGAGCTGGAACGTATGGATTAAGAGGTTCACCACCAATACGGGCAGGAAGCTTCGACTTAATTACCGAAAAACTAACAGCTCCCAGTACATATCCACCACCATAAAACATCGCCCCAACCATCGCCCCTTTCACCACATCCTTCCCCTCCCCATACATCCCATTCACCGCTACCGTATTCACCCCACCCACCCCCGCCCCTATCACGGCATCACGCCACAGCGACACCCCACGGAACGGATAGGCCACAGCACCGGTCAAGGCCGCCACCGCCGCCTGCCCACCGCGGTAAAGCTGCCCCCCGAACAGCTGCCCGGCAGTATCAAATCAGCCTCCCAGCATCGCGCCGATGGTCATTTTCCTGACCGTCAGCCCGGCCAGTACTTCCGGACCTGCTGCGACCACCACCATCGGTAGCGACTGACTCAGGTTACTGGCCTGCTGGTAGTGCCAGGCCGGTGGCAATCGGGCCGGCTCCTGGTCAATCCAGATTTTCCCATCCACCGACAGGCACACGTCGCGACCAGCCTGCCGGGGCTTGACCTGCTTCCGCGCAGGCCTGCTTAACCAAGCGGCTCATCCTCAATGAGGAAGAATCCTGCCGGGAACAGGCTTTTTAGTTCAGCGCGACGCTTTGAAAAAACCGA
>NZ_QLTJ01000007.1:0-122955 GCF_003269145.1 Microvirgula sp. AG722
TCTCAAAAGAACTTCTGAAAGTTCTTCCTTGACTGTGTAAGCCTTGCTTTTCAGCAAGCGCCTACACTTATCGGTTGTCTGTTTTGTTAAAGAGCGTTTTTCCGAACTGAATCAGCGACTTGCTGCTTCGTTCGGCGCTGCGTCGTGCAGCGAGGAAGCGAACTATACGTCCGCCCCTCTCTTCCGTCAACACCCGTTTTCCGCTTTTTTGTCACCGATCCGGCAAGTCCTTGAGCGGAAAGATTTTTCCTGAAACCACTTTTCCCGCTTCATCCTGCGACGGCAATCAGCGAAGGCGATTTCCCGCTGGCGATGTCCAGCAGACGGTCGATATTCGGGTGTTTTCCGGGGTTCGCCCGGGCATCCGCGCTGTGTTCCGCATACAGCAGCAGCCCGGCTTCGGCCGCTTCCGGGCCGATACGGGCCTGGAAATGATCGAGCAGATAGCGGTAGACGCGCAACGAACCGCTCTGTCCCGGCTTGTCTTCCAGCAGGACCGGAGGCACTTCGCTCTCGAACCCCAGCAGCGTCAGCCGGCAGGCCGCCGCAAAGTGGCCGCGCCCTGCGTCCAGCAGCGGCAGGATTTCGGCAAAGGTCTTGCCGCGCAGCTGCCCCTGCATGACCGCGCTCTCCCGCTGCGACACGCCAAGCGGCTTGTCTTCCACCAGGTAGGTCTTGCTCATATGGCGGAACAGGTCGGTGCCGGCGAGACGCAGGGTCTCGAACAGCACCATTTCGCGCGTCACCAGAATCACTCCGGCCTGCTGGCAACGCAGCAGGGCGACGTCGACGTCGCTGTCGGCGCGGGAGCCGATGCAGTCGCGGACCAGGAAGACCTGCCTGCCCTGCGCGCGCAGTTCCAGCACGGTCTGCAGCACGCAGACGTGGGCTTCCATCCCGCACACGATCACTTGCGAGCGCGCCATCAGGCTGTCCGGCAGGCAACCGGCGGCCACGCAGGAGAAGTGGTTCTTTTCGACGATATCGGCACGCGGCGCCCGCGCCAGCAGCGACGGGGCGGTATGCCCCAGTCCGCGCGGGTACTGTTCGGAGAAGACAATCGGCAGACCGGCATCGGCCGCGGCCGAGATCAGTTTGCCGGCATTGGCCAGCAGCGCTTCCGCGCCACGAATGGCCGGCAGCAGCTTGTCCTGGATGTCGACCACCAGCAGGGTGGCGTCGGAGAGATCAATCAGCATGCGGAGTCCTCGTTCTGGGGAAGGAAGATCAGGCGTCGGCGTAGGGTTCAGCCGAACGGATGAGCGGTTCGCTTTCTGCGGCCTGCAGCCATTCGTTCATTGCCGGCAGTGCATAGAGGGCATCGACCCAGTCGCGCACCAGCGGCGGCAGCTGGACGCCGTAGGTGACAAGCCGGGTCGCCACTGGCGCATACATGGCATCGGCAATGCCGAACTCGCCAAACAGGAAACGTCCGGTGCCGCCAAAGCGGGTCCGGCAGTCGCTGACCAGTTCGACCACCCGCGCCACGTCGGCCAGGGCCGCGTCGGTATGGCCGCGCCCGGGCAGGCGGGCGCAGAAGTTGGTCGGCATCGCCTGGCGCAGTGCGCCAAAGCCGGCATGCATTTCTGCGGCGATCGAACGCGCATGGGCACGGGCAATCCGTTCCGCCGGCCACAGCGGCAGTTGCGGAAAACGCTCGGCCAGATAATCAAGGATGGCCAGCGATTCCCAGACCAGCGCGCCATCGTCGATCAGTGCCGGCACCTTGCCGGTCGGCGAGTAAGCCAGCCGCTCGGCACGGGTGTCACCCTGGTACAGGTTGACCATGATTTCGTCGAACGGCAGATCGAAGTGGCGCATCAGCAGCCAGGGCCGCAGCGACCAGGACGAATAGCGCTTGTTACCAATGATCAATTGCATGAAATCTCCCGCGTGCAGGTCACAGTGAGCAAAACGCTCCGGCATGCGGAGCGTTTCTGGTAATAGCTACAGCTTATTCGGCTTCATCGATCCACGCCATCTGGATGGCTTCGAGGATCTTCTCGCCACAGTGACCGGGGTCGTCGTCGAAGTCGGGCAGTCCCATCACCCAGTCGCGCAGGTCGGTAAAACGTACCGTTTTCGGGTCGATGTCCGGGTGCTGCTCCACCAGCTCGATGGCGATATCCAGCGTATCGGTCCATTTCATGTTCAATTCTCCTTGATGTCGGCGACACGGGCACCGGTAGCCGCCACCAGGTCGGCGGCCGTGGTGCGGAACACGGCGAACGGGCTGCCGGCTGCGGCCCAGAGCTCGTCATACTGGAACAGGTCTTCATCCAGCAGCAGATCGACCGGATCGTTGGCATGGCCGACCGGCGATACGCCGCCGATGGCGAAGCCGGTCTTTTCGCGCACGAAGTCCGCGTTCGCCTTGCCGATGGTCTTGCCGGTCAGTGCCGCCAGCTTGGCGGTCGACACGCGGTTGGTGCCGCTGGCGACGACGATCAGTGCGCGGTCGCTGTCGACCTCGCGAAAGACCATGGATTTGGCAATCTGCGCCACGCTGCAGCCGATGGCGGCGGCGGCTTCGGCCGAGGTGCGGGTCGAATCCGCCATTTCGCGGATCTCGGCCTGCAGGCCCAGTGCTTTCAGTGCTTCCGCGACCCGGGCGACGCTGCCGCCGCCTGTCGCGCCCTGAGGATGCTCACTCATGCTTCTCCCCTGCCCGGCCGGCAGTTGACGGCCGGTCCGATGAGCTGATCAATGATGTTCGCGGGCGTGGTTGACGGTATAGCGCGGAATGTCCACGACCAGATCGTCTTCCGCCACGATGGCCTGACATGACAGGCGGGACTGCGGTTCCAGCCCCCATGCCTTGTCGAGCATATCGTCTTCCAGCTCGTCGGACGGATCAAGGGAATCGAAGCCTTCGCGCACCACGACGTGGCAGGTGGTGCAGGCGCAGCTCATTTCGCAGGCATGCTCGATCTCGATATCGTGTTCCAGCAGGAGCTTACAGAGGTTCTGCCCGGGAACGGCGTCGATGACCGCCCCGTCCGGACACAGGTCGGGATTGGGCAGGACGATGATTTTCGGCATGGGGAGTCCTTACAGGTCGCTGATTTTCTGGCCGGCCAGCGCGCGACGGATATTGCGATCCATGCGCCGGGCGGCAAATTCGTTGGTGGCGTCGTTCAGGCGGGCAGTGGCGGCGTTGATGGCCACGGTCTGTTGCGAGGCGATCGCGCTGCGCAGCCCGGCTTCGGCATCGACGATCGCGGCCCGCTCGGCGCCGTCGAGCAGATCGCCGTCGACCTGCAGTGCGGCTTCCGTCGTGGCGAGCAGGCTTTCCGCGTCAACCACGGCTTCACGCAGCTTGCGCGCGACGATATCGTCCTTCACGTGTTCGATCGAGTCGGCCAGCATCTGGGTGATCTGGTCGTCGGTCAGGCCGTAGCTCGGCTTGACCGAGATGCTGGCCTCGACGCCGCTCGACTGCTCGCGCGCGCTGACGCCGAGCAGGCCGTCGGCATCGACCTGGAAGGTGACGCGGATCCGCGCCGCACCGGCCACCATCGGCGGGATGCCGCGCAGTTCGAAACGCGCCAGGCTGCGGCAATCGGTAACCAGTTCGCGCTCGCCCTGCAGCACATGCACCGCCATGGCGGTCTGCCCGTCCTTGAAGGTCGTGAATTCCTGCGCCCGCGCGGTCGGGATGGTGCTGTTGCGCGGAATGATCTTTTCCACCAGCCCGCCCATGGTTTCGATACCGAGCGACAGCGGAATCACGTCCAGCAGCAGCCAGTCGTCTTCGGTCTTGTTGCCGGCCAGCACATTGGCCTGCATGGCGGCACCGAGGGCGACGACCTGGTCCGGGTCGAGGTTGGTCAGCGGCGTGCAGCCGAAGTACTCGCCGACCGAGCGGCGGATTTGCGGCATGCGCGTCGCGCCGCCGACCAGCACCACGCCGTTGACGTCCGCCGGCGCGATCTTCGCGTCGCGCAGCGCCTTGCGCACCGGCAGCAGGGTCTTTTCCACCAGCGTGCGGCTGATGTCGCCGAAGACGTCGCGCGTCAGCAGCAGGTCGACTTCGGTCTTGTCCGACAGCACGGTGTTGATATGCGCCTCGCTGGCGTCGGTCAGGCGTTCCTTGGCAGCGCGGGCGTGGGTCAGCAGCAGGCGGATGTCGTGGTCTTCGAGTTGCGACAGCGATGCCTGTTCGAGAATCCAGCAGAACACGCGCTGGTCGAAATCGTCGCCGCCCAGCGCGGAATCGCCGCTGGTCGACAGCACTTCGAACACGCCGCGTGTCAGGCGCAGCACCGACACGTCGAAGGTGCCGCCGCCAAGGTCATAGACGACGTACACGCCTTCGGACGCGTTATCCAGGCCGTAGGCGATGGCCGCCGCCGTCGGTTCGTTCAGCAGGCGCAGCACATTGAGGCCGGCCAGCCGCGCCGCGTCCTTGGTCGCCTGACGCTGTGCGTCGTCGAAGTAGGCCGGCACGGTAATGACGGCACCGGTCAGTTCGCCGCCCAGCGACGCTTCGGCGCGGACTTTCAGTGCCCGCAGGATGTCGGCGGAGATTTCGACCGGCGACTTGACGCCCTGGCGGGTCGCCAGCTGCACCATGCCCGGCGCATCGACAAAGCGGTACGGCGTCGAGGCGGTGTCGCCGATGTCTTTCAGGTCGCGGCCCATGTAGCGTTTGACCGAGACGATGGTGTTGTGCGGATCGTCGCTCTGCCGCGCGCGCGCGGCATGGCCGACGACGACGCTGCCGTCTTCCATGTAGCGGACCACCGAGGGCAGCAGGTTGTAGCCATGCTCGTCCGGCAGCACGGTGGCAGAACCGCTGCGCACGGTCGCCACGAGGGAGTTGGTCGTGCCCAGGTCGATGCCGACCGCGAGGCGATGCTGGTGCGGAGCGGCCGACAGGCCGGGTTCGGAGATTTGCAGCAGAGCCATGAACGTTATGTCACCACAAAACGGGACGAGGACGACCGCTGGCGGCGGCACGCCGGATCAGTCCGGCGGCCTGCGGTCTCGTCACCCCTTGGGAATCATCGGAATCAGAACAGCAGCGCCTCGATGGCATCGCCGATTTCTTCATCGAGTTTTTCGAGAAAACGCAATTTTCGCACGAGCAGCGCCGCAGTTTCATTGTCTGCGTCGACATCCAGCGCCTGCCCGAGGCTGACGGTCAGCGCGTCGGTGTCGCGACGGACGTCGGCCGACAGGCGTTCCAGCTGGTCGACGTCGCGCGCGATCCGCGCGTCCGCCACGGCCTCGCGCCACTCCATCTGTGCCATCAGGAAGTCGACCGGCATCGCGGTGTTGGTTTCTTCCTGGGTATCGACACCCGCCAGCGACAGCAGATAGCGCGCGCGCAGCAGCGGGCGCTTCAGCACCTGGTAGGCTTCGTTCACGCGTGTCGCGTACTGCATGGCCAGACGCCGGTCGGCATCCGGCTTGTGCGCATGGCGGTCAGGGTGGACCTCGGCCTGCACGCGACGGTAGGCGGCTTCAAGTGCCGGCAGGTCGACGGCGAAGCGCTGGGGCAGGTCGAACAGGGAAAAGTGGGTCATCGGGCGGACAGTGCAGCAGAAATGAACAAGGCGCGCCTCCTCGCGGAGGGCGCGCCTGGCAAGCGGGGCTCAGACGTGGAAGCTCTCACCGCAACCACACTCGTTCTTCACGTTCGGGTTGTTGAACCTGAAGCCCTCGTTGAGGCCTTCCTTGACGAAATCGAGTTCGGTGCCGTCAAGGTAGGCCAGGCTCTTCGCATCGGTAAACACCTTGACGCCGTGGCTCTCGAACGTCAGGTCCGAACCGTCGACCGCGTCGACGAACTCGAGCTTGTAGGCCATGCCGGAGCAGCCGGAGGTTTTGACGCCCAGCCGCAGTCCGACACCCTTGCCACGCTTTTCGAGGTAGCGCTGGACGTGACGCGCCGCGCTTTCGGTCAGGGTAATCGACATCATGCGTCCCTTCTCAGTTTTCCGCGCCGTGCTTCTGCTTGTAGTCGGTCACGGCCGCCTTGATGGCGTCCTCGGCCAGAATCGAGCAGTGAATCTTGACCGGCGGCAGCGCCAGTTCTTCGGCAATCGCGGTGTTCTTGATCGTCAGGGCTTCGTCGAGCGTCTTGCCCTTGACCCATTCGGTGACCAGCGAGCTGGAGGCGATGGCGGAACCGCAGCCGTAGGTCTTGAACTTCGCGTCCTCGATCACGCCGTCGGCACCGACCTTGATCTGCAGCTTCATCACGTCGCCACAGGCCGGTGCGCCGACCATGCCGGTCCCGATGGTGGTGTCGCCCTTTTCGAACGAACCGACGTTGCGGGGATTCTCGTAGTGGTCGATGACCTTGGAACTGTAAGACATTTCTCTACTCCTCGAAGCGAGGCCGATCCGCCCTGTTTCCGGTCGGGATCAGCCCGTCAGTCAATCAATGCGCGGCCCACTGGACGCTGTTCAGGTCGACGCCGTCCTTGAACATTTCCCACAGCGGCGACAGTTCGCGCAGCTTGCCGATCTTGTCGTGCAGCAGCTTCACGGCAAAGTCGATTTCCTCGACCGTGGTGAAGCGGCCGATGGTGAAGCGGATCGAGCTGTGCGCCAGTTCGTCGTTGCGGCCCAGGGCGCGCAAGACGTAGGACGGTTCCAGCGACGCCGACGTGCAGGCCGAACCCGACGACACGGCCAGGTCCTTGATCGCCATGATCAGGCTTTCGCCTTCGACGAAGTTAAAGCTGACGTTCAGGTTCTGGGCGACGCGGCGTTCGAGGTCACCGTTCAGGTAGACCTGTTCGATGTCGGACAGCCCGCTCCACAGCCGGTCGCGCAGCATGCGGATGCGTTCGTTCTCGGTGGCCATTTCCTCGCGGGCGATGCGGAATGCCTCGCCCATGCCGACGATCTGGTGCGTGGCCAGCGTGCCGGAGCGCATGCCGCGTTCGTGACCGCCGCCATGCATCTGCGCCTCGATGCGCACACGCGGCTTGCGGCGGACGTACAGCGCGCCGATGCCCTTCGGGCCATAGGTCTTGTGGGCGGAGAAGCTCATCAGGTCAACCTTGAGCTTTTCCAGATCGATCACGACCTTGCCGGTGGCCTGGGCGGCATCAACATGGAACAGCACGCCCTTTTCGCGGCACAGGTTGCCGATGGCATCCATGTCCTGAATCACGCCGATTTCGTTGTTGACCAGCATGACCGACACCAGGATGGTGTCCGGACGGATGGCGTCGCGCAGGCGGTCGAGGTCGAGCAGACCGTTGTCCTGCACGTCGAGATAGGTGACTTCAAAGCCCTGGCGCTCCAGCTCGCGCATGGTGTCCAGCACGGCCTTGTGTTCGGTCTTGACCGTGATCAGATGGCGGCCCCGGGTCTTGTAGAACTGGGCCGCGCCCTTGATGGCCAGGTTGTTGGACTCGGTCGCACCGGACGTCCAGACGATTTCCTTCGGATCACAGTTGACCAGCCGCGCGACTTCGGTACGGGCGTTTTCGACCGCCTCTTCCGCGACCCAGCCGAAGCTGTGGCTGCGCGATGCGGGGTTGCCGAATTTTTCGGTCAGGAACGGGATCATCGCCTCGGCGACACGCGGGTCGATCGGGGTGGTTGCCGAGTAGTCGAGATAGACGGGAAGCGAAAGTTGGCTCATCGATATGCTCCAGTTGCCAATGAGGTTCGTCAGGCTGCGGCGCGTGCGTCGCTGCGGCCGCGCCGCTCACGGGCGTCGACCAGCACATTTTGTCCGCACTGCGCGCGCTGCTGATCCACCAGGCTGCCGAGCGTAACGGCCTCGAGGTAGGCATAGATTGTGCGGTTGAGATCGGTCCACAGATCGTGGGTCATGCAGCGGTGGCTGTCGTGACAGTTTTCCTGCCCACCACAGGAGGTGGCGTCGAGCGGTTCGTCGACGGCGATGATGATGTTCGCGACGGAAATGTTGACTGCATCCCGGGCCAGACAGTAACCACCGCCCGGACCGCGCACGCTGTCCACCAGTTCGGCACGGCGCAACTTGCCGAACAACTGCTCGAGATAGGACAGGGAGATGCCCTGGCGCTCGCTGATGCCGGCGAGCGTGACCGGACCGTTGTGCTCGCGCAGCGCCAGATCCAGCATGGCGGTTACGGCGAAGCGGCCTTTGGTGGTCAATCGCATGTCGTTCTCCCTCATCGAATTTCGATGGTGAGAATACTAAAACCCGAGTGTTTTAGTCAACAATTTTATTGAGCCGGTCAGGGTCGAAATCGTCGCCGTTGCGGCCGGCGTTTCCGGTGTCGATACCGTGCTGTTCGAGCAGGGCGAGCAGCCGTTCCAGGCGCCGGTCGGTCAGTGCCGAATGGTCGATCAGCGCGTGCAGCGCCTTGACCACCGGATCGTTCATGTCGCCGCCGACCCCGTACTGGGCAAAGCGCGTGTCGGTGCTGCCGCCATCGCGCGACTCGACCAGTCTGGCCGGGATGCCGACGGCGGTCGCGCCAGCCGGCACGTCCTTCATGACGACAGCGTTCGAGCCGATACGCGCCTTGTCGTGCACGGTGATCGGCCCCAGCACCTTCGCGCCGGCGCCCACCACGACCCCGGCGCCGAGTGTCGGGTGGCGTTTGCCTTTCTGCCAGCTGGTGCCGCCCAGGGTGACGCCATGATACAGCGTGCAGTCATCGCCGACTTCTGCCGTTTCGCCGATCACGACGCCCATGCCGTGGTCGATGAACACCCGGCGGCCGATACGGGCGCCGGGATGGATCTCGATGCCGGTCAGCCAGCGCGACAGATGCGACACGAAGCGCCCGCTCCACTTGAAGCCGCGCTGCCACAGCCCGTGCGCCAGCCGGTGCAGTGTCAGGGCGTGGAAGCCGGGATAGCAGGTAAGCACTTCCCAGACGGTCCGCGCGGCGGGATCACGGTCGAACACGCAGCGGATATTTTCGCGCAGCCGGGAGAACATTGTCGGGTCCGGTGTCAAAGAAGGGACACCGCGAGTGTGGGCCACCCGCGGGCAAATGCAAACCGGTTCAGTGGCTGCCGTGGGTGACCGCGGCGATCAGGATCTTGCCGACCGACTCCAGTGCGGCGGCAAAGGCCTGGCTCTGGCTGTCGAAGGTCACCGAGGCGACGCTGTCGCCCTTGCCGGCGGCCCAGTTCACCACCGGCGCCAGGCACGCATACGGCACGCCCTTTTCCCGGGCCAGCGCGGCTTCCGGCATGCCGGTCATGCCGACCATGTCGGCACCGTCGCGTTCCAGCCGGCGGATTTCCGCCGCGGTTTCCAGTCGCGGCCCCTGGGTGCAGGCATACACGCCGCCATCATGGGCGTCGACGCCGGCGCTCTTTGCGGCCTGCAGCAGGCGCGCGCGCAGTCTGGCGTCATAGGGCAGTGTCAGGTCGGTGTGGACGACCGGGATGTCGGCGCCTTCGAAATAGGTGTGCGCGCGGCCCCAGGTGTAGTCGATGATCTGGTCCGGCACCGCGACGGTGCCCGGTGGCACGCCGGCGGAAATGCCGCCGACCGAGCCGACGGCGACGATGCCGCTCACGCCCTGCTCCGCCAGTGCCCAGATGTTGGCGCGGTAGTTGATCTCGTGCGGCGCCAGCGAATGTCCGTAGCCGTGGCGGGCGATGAACACGACCGGATGGCCGCCGATCAGGCCGAAGGTCAGCGGGCAGGACGGATCGCCGAACGGGGTGCGGACGATCTGGCGCTGGGTGGATTCGAAACCGGGCAGGCGGTACAGGCCGCTGCCGCCGATAATGGCGAGCATCACGTCTCCATGACGGAATGAGGATGGCGAAACATACCATTCGCTTCGCCATCCACCAACGGCCACGCGCCGCCGTGATCCGGAATTACAGTACGCCGTCCTTGCGCATGCGCTCGATCAGCACCCCGGCCAGCTTCGTGGTCAGCCCGGCCACGTCCTGCCCGGCGATGGTTTCGCTGGTGCCGCTCCAGATGACTTTTTCCTGTTTGAAGTCCCACAGCGTCGACTCGATGACCAGCACTTCATACTGGTCGACCTGCGGCGGCATCGATGCCCAGGCCGCGCCATACCAGCCATAGAAGCCGCCATAGCCCGGTCCCATGTAGCCGGGCGACACGCTGATGCGCTGATCGACGCGCAGCAGCCGGGTGACCAGGATCGCGTCGGAACCGGTCCGGGTGACCGTGTCGCGGATGTCGGCCCGCGACAGCTGCCCGCTTTCCGGCAGCAGCGCATAGCTGGTCGCGGCCGGGATGCCGGCATCGCGCAGGCTCCGGGCAAAGCTGTCCTCGAAGATGCGGCGATGACTGTCGCTCTTGCTGATGCCGATCACCAGTATCTGCTTCGGTGCCGGTCCGCTGAAATCGGGGCTGCGCCAGACCGAGGTCAGTTGCGGCGTCGAGCAGGCGGTCAGTACGACGCAGGCGGCCACGGCCAGCCAGCCGGCAATCCGGCGGCCTCCGGTGGAGAGGATCGACATGGCTTACTCCTGTGAGTGGGGGGAATGACTGTCGGCAGGGGTCGGGACGCTGTCCGGCGTCACGACAGGCGACACCAGGCCCTCATCGATCCATGCCTTCAGCAAGGTATAGGACACGGCCAGAATCACCGGACCGACAAACAGGCCGACGATGCCGAAGGCCAGCAGGCCGCCGATCACGCCGACCAGGATCAGCAGCAGCGGCAGGTCGGCGCCGCGCCGGATCAGGATGGGTCGCAGCACATTGTCCAGCGTGCCGACGATGCCGGTCCAGACCAGCAGCGACGTCGCCCACACCGGCTCGTTCTGCCAGTACAGCCATGCCACCGCGCCCAGCAGCGGCAACGTCGGCCCGATCTGGGCGATGCACAGCAGCAGCATCAGCACGGTCAGCAGACCGGCAAACGGCACGCCGGCAATCCAGACGCCGAGCCCGCCGAGCGCGGACTGGGTCAGCGCGGTGACGACGATGCCCAGCGCAACGGCGCGGATGGCCATGCCGGCCAGCAGCAGCGCATTCTCGCCCCGGGAGCCGGCCAGCCGGCGTGCAAAGCGCCGCAGGCCGCAGGCCGCCGCTTCGCCCCGGGCGTACAGAATGGCGGACACCGCCAGCGTCAGCAGCAGGTGGACGACCAGCATGCCGGCCGAGCCGGCGGCAGCCAGCCCCTGGTTGGCGATCAGCATCGCATACGGCTGCAGCCGGGCCAGCACGCCGCCGGAGCCGGCATCGGACAGGCGCTGCCACTCGCTGCCGACGGCGTTGCCGATCAGCGGCAGCTGTCCCACCCACGCCGGCGGCGCCGGCAGGGTGTAGGCGGGCAGTGCCTTGGCCCAGCCGGCGATCGCGTCGGCATGCTCGGCCACGATGGAAATCCCGGCGACGATGGGCAGCACCAGCAGCACCAGCATGATCAGCATCATGACCAGCACTGCCAGGCTGCGACGTCCCCACAGCCGGCGCTGCACCGACAGCAGGATGGGCCAGGTCGCGACGACCACCGTGGTCGCCCAGACCAGCGCGACCAGGAACGGACGCAGGACCCAGAGGCTGCCGGCAATCAGCAGACTGGTAATCAGGATGAGGAGCAGCGCGCGCGCCAGATCGTTGCGGGGAGAAACAGGGTTCACGGACGCTCCATGGCGCAGGGTCGAATGACTAGGATGCCCGGAGCCCGGGCAGAATGCGAGTGAGTATAGAACAGCGTTCCCTTGCCGGCGGCGGGCCAAACCCGCGCGGCAGGCGGATAATGCGCGCATGAACATCCATCTGGCCTTTGCCCGCCTTGTGCCGCCGGACGCGGACGCGGCGCCGCTCCCGCAGCGCGCCTCGCTGGCCGCCCGCGCGCTGCTGGCACGATTGCTGGCGGTAACGCACGGCATGGAGGAGCTGCCGGAGATCGTGCGCGAGGCCGGCGGCCGCCCCCGTTTCCGCGATGCCGCGCTGCCCGCCTTCAGCCTCAGCCACAGCCGCGACTGCATTGCGGTTGCCCTGGGCGGAACCGGGCCGGTCGGCCTCGATATCGAACTGCCGCGACCACGCACGCACATGGCCGACATGGCCGATGCGCTGTATTCGGCACCGGAGCGCGACTGGATGGCGTCAGGTCCGGCACTGGAACGCTTCTACCTGCTGTGGTGCATCCGCGAGGCGGCGTTGAAGGCGGGAGGGCACGGGCTGGCGGAGCTGTCCCGGGTCGAGGTCGATCCGGTCGCCGCCACGCTGCGCTATCCGCGCACGCCGCACGGCCAGGTGCTGGCCGGCCTGCATGACGGCTGCAGCTGGGCGCTGCATGTGCCGTGGCCGGCGCGGCTGCACTGGCGGGATGCGCAGGCCGCGCCGATCGGCAGTCCGCCGCTTGCCCTCCGGCTGGACTGCCTGCCGGCCGGATCAGGCGTCGGCCAGCTTGCGACAGATCAGTAGCGTGTGACCCTTGCCGAGGTCGTCGTATTCGTCCTCGACATGGAAGCCCGCCAGCCGCAGGCACTTCAGCATCACTTTCGAGTGATAGAAACGGCTGTTGCCATTGGCGAGGCAGGTAAAGTACAGCGATGTCGCATTGAGACTGAAGGCCGCCGCCTCGAAGCGCTGACGGTCCCAGAACAGCTCCATGATCGCCAGCCGGGCGTCCGGGCGCATGCTGCGGCCGATCAGCTTGAGGATGTGGACGATCTCGTCCTCGCTGAAGCAGTCGAGGAACTGGCTCATCCACCACAGGTCGGCGTCGCCGGGCAGCTGTTCCGCCTTGAGAATGTCGACCG
Organism: Microvirgula sp. AG722; assembly: GCF_003269145.1. Classification (NCBI taxonomy): domain Bacteria; kingdom Pseudomonadati; phylum Pseudomonadota; class Betaproteobacteria; order Neisseriales; family Aquaspirillaceae; genus Microvirgula; species Microvirgula sp. AG722. Next base: position 12,679 of record NZ_QLTJ01000007.1, read on the forward strand.
GCCAGCCGTCGATGCGGCCGGCCAGCCCCTCGCGTTCGATGTTGTCCTGCGCCAGGGCCAGTTGCTGCGGCAGATCCAGCAGCGTGACACGCACGTCCGGATCGTGGCGCGCACAGCGCAACGCCCACTTGCCGGTATTGCCGCCGACGTCATAGATATGCGCAGGCCGGTAGTGGAAGATTTTCGCCAGCGCCTCGCTGAACGCCTGATCGGAATAGAAGTGGTCGAATTCGAACCAGCTTTCGCGCGCCTCGTCGGGCAGTTCGCCGAGTGCAGGGTAGATGGTCGGCCAGTCGCCGAACACCTGCAGTCCGGACGGTTTGCCGCTGCGGATGGCATCCAGCAGATGGCGCATCGCCTCGTAGCAGGTGTGCTGGGTGAAGTCCATGTTGGTCCGGGTCATCGGATCGTTCAGCAGGTAGTGACCGACCCGGGTCAGCCGGTAACGCGCCGACTTCAGGAACAGCACGCCACCGCTCAGTCCCATGTCCAGCAGCACCCCCACGGCATAGGGTGTCAGCCCGCTGTCGTCGACAAGGGTTTCCAGACTCGCGCCGTCGCGGTCGTGCCGTTCCAGCGCGGCCAGCAGGCCGGTCTCGCGCAGGCACCAGACCGCCTGGAACAGAATCGGCGCAAAGGCGATCTTCTGCGCAGCCGATACGGCCTCCAGCGCGTTCAGTCGATCATGGTCATAAACGGTTTCCACCCTGTCTCCCTGTTGCGGTCCGGCCAGCCGGACCCGTCGTGCATAGATGATGCCGGCCCGCATCATGCGGGCCGGCGGACCACTCAGTTGGCCGTCTTGCCGTAGCGGCCCTTCAGCGCCACGCCGGCGACCATGGCGCCAGCATGGCATTCATAAGTCGTGCTGCTGCGGGTTTCGTTTTTCTTGTAGTAGCTGACGATGTCGTACACCGCATTCGCCCCCAGTGACCTGGCCTTGTTCTGGAAAGCCATCAGCGCGGACAGCGCGGCCCAGCGGCAGGCGACGTCGTCGGCCTTGCCAAAGCCGTTGGTCTTGCGGTTGGACACGTCCTCACCCAGCTGCTCGGTAATGGCCGGGGTCTTCTGTCCGGCCAGGTAGAACTTGACCGAGCCGTCGAGCTTGTCCTTGGCTTCCGGCATGTTCAGCACGTCCTCGAACGGCAGGTGCAGCTCGGTGTCGCGGGCATGGGCCTGGCCGGCCAGCAGCAGGGCAAGCATCGAAAGCGCCAGTGTTTTTTTCATGATTCGTTCATCCTGTTGTCGATTGAAAAGCGGGTCAGTCGCAGCGGCGGAAGATCAGCGAGGTGTTGATGCCGCCGAAGGCAAAGTTGTTGCTCATGACCACGTCGGTTTCCAGCGCGCGCCCGTTCCCGGTCAGGTAGTCGAGCTCGGCACAGGCCGGATCGACGGCGTCGAGGTTCAGCGTCGGCGCAAACCAGCCGGCCCGCATCATCTCGATGGTCATCCAGGCTTCCAGCGCACCGCAGGCGCCGAGGGTGTGGCCCATATAGCTTTTCAGCGACGAGATCGGCATGCGGGTACCGAACACGTCCTGCGTGGCATGCGATTCGGCGACGTCGCCATGGTCGGTCGCCGTGCCGTGCGCGTTCACGTAGCCGATGTCGGCCGGCGCCAGGCCGGCGTCGTCAAGGGCCAGACGCATGGCTACCGCCATGGTGTCCGGGCGCGGCTGGGTCACGTGGCGGCCGTCGCTGTTGGTGCCATAGCCGATGATTTCCGCATAGGGCCGCGCGCCGCGCGCCAGCGCGTGCTCGCGCTCTTCCAGTACCAGCGTGCATGCGCCCTCGCCAAGCACCAGCCCGTCGCGGCGGGCATCGAACGGGCGCGGGGTCAGGGACGGCGTGTCGTTGTGGTCCGCGCTGGCGGCAAACAGGGTGTCGAACACCGCCGCCTCGGTCGCATCGAGTTCCTCGGCGCCGCCGGCGAGCATGGCGACCTGCTTGCCGGACTGGATCGCCTCGAAGGCATAGCCGATGCCCTGGCTGCCGGAGGTGCAGGCGCTGGAGGTGGTCACGATGCGGCCGGTAATGCCGAAGAACACGCCGATATTGACCGCTGCCGTATGCGACATCATCTTGATGTAGGTGGTTGCGCTGATGCCGGCGGTGGTCTTCTCGCTCATCACCGTGCCGAAATCGCCGATCGCGCCCGGCGAACCGGCCGACGAGCCGTAGGAAATGCCCATGCGGCCCGAACTGACCAGCGGGTCGCCATACAGGCCGGCATCACGCAGTGCCAGTTCGCTGGCACGGGTCGCCATCAGCGCCACCGGTCCCATGCTGCGGGTGCTCTTGCGGTGGTACAGCTCGGTCGGCAGGACATACGACGCGACCGGCGCGCCGACCTGGGTGTTGAGCCCGGCATAATCGGCCCAGGCACTCATGCGCTGTACGGCGTTGCGGCCGGCGCGCAGGCGCGCATGCACCGTTTCCCAGTCATGGCCGAGCGGGCTGAGCGCGCCGATGCCGGTAATCACTACGCGCTTCATCCGAGCAGCCCCCCGTTGACCGAAATGACCTGGCGGGTGATATAGGCGGCATCCTCGCCGAGCAGGAAGCGCACGGTGGCGGCGACCTCCTCCGGTTTGCCGACCCGGCGCGCCGGAATCATCTTCAGCGCTTCCTGCAGGATGTCGTCGTCGACCATCTCGGTGCCGATCAGGCCGGGTGCCACGCAGTTCACGGTGATGCCGCGGCTGGCCAGCTCGACCGCCAGCGCCTTGCTGGCGCCGATGATGCCGGCCTTGGCCGCGCTGTAGTTGACCTGGCCACGGTTGCCCATGATGCCGGACACCGACGACAGCGTGACGATGCGCCCCGGCTTGCGCGTCCGCACCATCGGCATGATCAGCGGGTTGAGCACGTTGTAGAACGCGTCGAGGTTGGTGTGAATCACCGCATCCCAGTCTTCCGGCGGCATGGCCGGGAAGGCGTTGTCGCGGGCAATGCCGGCATTGCAGACCACGCCGTAGTAGCAGCCGTGCTGCCCGACATCGTCGAGCAGCGCCCGGGCAGTCTCTTCGCGCTGGCCGACGTCGAACTGCAGCACGCGCACGTGCCGGCCCAGCGCCGCAATCTGCGCCGCCACCTCATCGGCCTGCTCTCGCCGCTCGCGGCAGTGCAGGACGATATCGTAGCCATCCTGCGCCAGGCACAGCGCAATGGCGCGGCCGATGCCACGGCTCGACCCGGTTATCAATACGGTCTTGTCAGTCATGTCCTGCTCCCCGCAATCCGGGTTCCACTCGCAAACTCGATGTCATGAATTGGGTAACAATAAAAATCGTCAAAAAAGCAGCCAGCCATCATACAGAAGCCTCTTTCAGTCCGCCCTGACGGCAACGGTGTCTTCGTCGGGACCGTAGACTGTCAGTGTGGCGGTCGCGACCGTGTCGCCGCGCAGCTGCAGCGCGCACTCGAACTGGCCCAGCCCGTTGTCGGACTGGAAAATCCGGGTCGCCGTCACCTGCAGCGTGTCGCCGGCAAGGAAGCGCGGGCAGCGGCATTCATAGCGCCGCGTACCGAGCAGGAAGCCGATCCGGGGTGTCTCGCCGACGCCGCGCGCCTGCCAGCCGGCCCAGGCGGCGACTGCCTGCGCCATGTATTCCAGCCCGACCCAGCCGCCAACGCCATCGTCGCCGTGAAACAGGTCGTCGGCGCGAATGTCGACTTCCGCCAGCACGCTGTCGCCGTCGCACGTCAGCACCCGGCTCAACAGGCACATGCGACCGGCATGGGCCACCAGTTCGGTCACCGGTATCCGGCTCGGATCGGTCATCAGGCTCTCCCCAGCAGCAGCACGGCATTGCTGCCGCCAAACGCAAATGAGTTACTCAGTATCCATTCCGGCTGGCGACCGAGCCGGCCACCGGCCGGCACCAGGTTCAGCACCGGCAGCGCCGGGTCGGCCACGCCATCCCAGCACTGTGGCGGCAGTTCGCCCTGCGGGTTGTCGTGCAGCAGCAGCCAGCCGATGGCCGCTTCGATCGCCCCGGCCGCGCCGAGCGTATGCCCGGTCAGCGGCTTGGTCGAACTGGCCGGGGTGCCGGCGCCGAACAGGGTGTGGACCGCCAGGCTTTCCATCGCATCGTTCTGCACCGTCGCGGTGCCGTGCAAATTGATGTAGTCGACCTGGCCGGGTTCGATGCCGGCCCGCGCCAGCGCCTCGCGCATGGCGGCCAGCGCCCCGGCGGCGGACGGATCGGGGGCGGAGATGTGGTGCGCGTCGGACGATTCGCCCCAGCCGGCCAGCCGCACCCCGCCCGGCTCGCGGCTCATCAGGAACAGCGCCGCGCCCTCGCCGAGGTGGATGCCGCAGCGGTTGGCGCTCATCGGGTTGCAGCGTCCGGGGCTGACCGATTCCAGCGCAGTAAACCCGGCCAGGGTGAAGCCGCACAGGGTGTCGACGCCACCGGTAATGACCACGTCGCACAGCCCGGCACGCAGCAGCCTGGCCGCACTGGCGATGGCTTTTGCACCGGACGAGCAGGCAGTGGACACCACCAGCGCCGGTCCGGCCAGCCCGAGCAGTCCGCTCAGCGCCAGCGCGGGCGAGCCCAGTTCCTGCATGGCGAAATCATAATCGGCCGGCAGGGCGCCGCCGGCATGAAACGCCCGCGCCGCCCGTTCGCTTTCGGCAATGCCCGAGGTGCTGCTGCCAAGCACGACGCCGATCCGCTCCGGTGCATGACGCGCCAGCGCGGCATCGACCGCCGGGCGGATCTGCGCCAGCGCGGCCAGCATCAGTGCGTTGTTGCGGCTGCGCCGGGCGGGCGGCAGCAAGGACAGGTCGGCATCAGCCACCGTCACCCGCCCCAGCAAGCGTGGCTGCCCCGGTGAATCGCATTCGTCCAGGCTGCCGGGCAGCGGCGTCCGGCCCAGCATGGCGTCGCACAGCGCCGCCTTGCCGTTACCGGCGGCGCAGACCACGCCCAGTTCGTTCAGGTAGACCGCGGCGCTCATGGCGCTTCCTCCGGCTGCAGGGCAGATTCGATGCGCAGCCGGTAGTGCTCGGCCACATTGTCCAGTTCAGCCGTGCCGATCCAGCGTGGCGCGCCGACGGCATAGCGGATGTTCACCACGGCGCTGCCGTCCCGGCTGCGCAGCACGCGCGCCCGTTCCGACTCGTCCAGCGTCCAGCCCGGCGGCAGCGCCGCCTGCAGCGCGCTTGCCGGCCAGTACACCAGTTGCACGTCGCGCAGCACATGCGCGGCGTCGACTTCCATCGGCAGCAGCGGATGACGCTGGCTGCGCAGTGTCTTGCCGTCATAGTCGAGCGTCAGCACGCGCTGGTTCATGACGAAACCGGCCAGCCGGACCCGTGCCGGGTCCAGTTCCAGCAGCACGTCGATGCTCCTGCCGGTCGATGCCGCCTCGCCACCGTTGCGCGGCACTTTCAGCACCGTCAGGCGCTGGACCAGGGTCAGCGAACTGCCGAGCGTGGCCGGTGCCAGCTGCAGCGGCGGCACGGCCGCGACCGGCGCCGGCGAACGCGTGGCGCAGCCGGTCAGCAACAGCAGGCAGAGCACGCCGCAGCAGCCCCATCGGTTCACGCGCTTCATGGCGTCCTTTCTTTTTGCCGCGCCGGCCCCGAGCAGAACATCGGCGCCAGCAGCCAGGCCAGGCCGATCCCGAGCAGCATGGTCAGCCCGAAGGCGCGCAGCGCCGGGGTGTGCGACAGCGCCAGCAGGCCGAACGACAGCAGGGTGCACGCCGCCCCCAGGGTGACCGACAGGAACGGAGCGCCGGCATCAGGGTCGGGCTGCTCCTGCAGGAAAATGCCGTAGTCCACGCCCATGCCGAGGATCAGCAGCAGGGCCAGGACATTGAACAGTTGCAGCGGCTGGCCGAACAGGGCGAGCACGGCGAGGGTCAGCAGGCTGGCCAGGGCGGTCGGCAGCAGCGCCCGCCACGCCTTGCGGCCGAAGCGACGCCACAGTGCCGCCAGCACCAGCAGGTAACTCGCAAGAATGACGCCGCCCATGATCTGCCGGTACCGGCTCAGCACCGACGACACTTCCGCCACCTTGTCGACCCAGCGCACGCCGGGCAGTCCGTCGGCCAGTGCCGCCAGACGCGGCAGGCGATCGGGCGAGTCCACGCCGCGCAGCATGATCACGCTGGCGTAGCCGCCATCGAGCCGGCCCAGCCACAGCGGCCGCAGCGGTTCGGAGACCGGCGCGGCCAGCCAGCGCGCCAGGGTCATCAAGGGCACCGGGCCGGCAGTGCGGGCGGCGGCCGGGGTTTCTCCCAGTCGCTGCGTGGCCAGCGCGATGACCCCGCCGTCGCCATCCAGCGTCCGGCGCAGCAGCGCCACACTGGCGCGCTGGCGGGCCGCCGACGGCACCCAGTCGGAGACCGCCTGATAGCCGCGTATCCAGCGTGCGCCGACCAGCGCGTCCAGCCGGGCCTTCAAGGCTTCTTCCCGGGCCAGCACCTGGTCCGGCGTGGCCCCGCGCACCAGGTAGAACTGGGCCGGGCTCGGCAGGTCGAGCAGGCGGGAAATGGCCAGTTGCTGTTCGATCAGCGTCGCCGGCGAGCTCTGCAGCAGGCGGATGTCGTCATTCGCCTGCAGGCGCCAGCCGCCCCCCAGCAACAGGCCGGCCAGCAGCAGCGCCAGCAGCAGTGTCGCCCGGTTGCGACCGACGCGCGGCCAGTAGCGGCGCGCACGACCGATGGCAGCGGACAGCGGCGTCACCGACATGTAACCGCGTTCAAGGAACGGGAACCACAGCATGACGGTCAGGAAGGAGGCCAGCAGGCCGACGGCGGAAAACACCGCCATCTGCTTGAGGCCGGGAAATGGCGTCAGCGCCAGCGCCAGATAGCCGATCAGCGTGGTCAGCAGCGCCAGCCCCATCACCGGCGCCTGCTCGCGCACCATGCGCCAGCGCGAGGCCGGCGGCTGGCCGAGCCGGCCGGCAAAATAGTTGGTGCCGTAGTTTTCAGCCACGCCGACCAGGCTGGCGCCGAATACCAGTGTCAGCAGATGCAGCCGGCCAAACAGTGCGGCAGTGACCGAGATGGCAGCCAGCAGGCCGACGCCGATGGCCAGGGTCACCAGCACCCGCGGCCGCAGCGCGCTGAAGGCGAACACGGTCAGCAGGATGATGCCGGCCAGCGAGCCGAAACCGATGGTGTGCACTTCTCGCTCGGCCTGGCTGGCCGCCGCCGCCGCATGCAGCGGGACGCCGGCGCTGAGCACGCGCACGCCGGGCGCGGCCTGCTGCGCGGCCTGCGCAGCGCGTTCCAGCCACGGCATCAGCGCCTGCTGGGCGGAGATCGAGAACGCCGGCCCCTGCTGCTCCAGCATCAGGACCGCATGGGCGCGACCGTCCACCTGCAGCGACAGCCGGCCGTCGGCCGGCCGCACCCGGCTGTCGGCCGCACGCTCGGTCAGCCAGTCGCCATACAGGTTCAGCGGGTCCTCGATCCACGGCCCCAGCCGCGGCATGCCGACCGGGCGGTACAGCGCGGCGACGGCATCGTCGGCCAGCGCCTGCGGCGACCGGCTCGCCAGCCGCTCCGCCTGGCGCGCACTGAGCAGGGCCTGCCGGTACGGCGCAAAGAACGACAGCCAGTCGTCGGCCATCCGGTCGCTGACCCGGTATTGCAGCGCCAGCGGCAGGCGCGCCGAGGCCAGCACGGCCGCATAGGCATCGCCGGCGCGGCGGGCGTCAGCCCAGTCGTCAGCGCCGACCAGCACCACGATGCGCCGGGTGGCCGCATCGGCCAGGCGACGGGTGGCCTGCTGCACGGCCGGGTCGCGCTGGTCCTGCGGCAGCATCGCCAGCACGTCGGTGTCCAGTTGCAGCCGGTCGCCGGTCCACAGCCACAGATTGTGCCCGGCGACCAGCGCGACCAGCAGCAGCCAGAGCAGCGCCAGCCGGCGCATCAGCGGGGAGGCGGCGTCAGTCAAACCGGGCGGCCTCTTCGGCAGTCAGCGCGGGCGGCGTGCTGCGCAGCGCGGAGAACTGGATATGCGTGCTGTCGCCATTGCTTTCGTCGATGGTGATCTGGCGCACGTAGCGGTCACCGGACAGGTCTACCCGGCGCATGCTCTTGGCCAGTGCCGCATGGCGCGGCGTCAATGTCAGCGACCACGACTTGCCGGACAGCTTGCCGTCGATGGTGAAGTATTCCTTCAGCGCCAGCACATCGCCGCCGAGCAGCGAGAACATCAGGTTGTTGATGACCCGCACCGACGGTTCGCGGCCGGCGTCGAGCTGGAAGGCAACGCGGCCATCCTGGGTCGCCACGATTTCATTGCGCGTCATGCGCAGCTCGCCGGCGAAGGGTTTGCGGGTGTGCCACAGCACCCCGCGCTCGCGCGAGACCAGGAAATCCCCGTTCGACGCCAGCGGCTTCCGGAAGCCGGCCACCGACTTGCTCTGGGTGAAATCCCCGCGCAGCAGCGCCGGTTGCGCGAGTCGTTCGCGTACGCCGGCCACCAGATCGGCGGCCTGGGCCGCACCGACCGCCAGCCACAGGGCCAGGCCCAGCCACAGCCGTCTCATGCCACCTCCACGCCGAGTTTTTCCCACAATACCGGTGGGCAGACGTAGCACATCTCCCCGCTGTCGAGGCCGACCGCCACCTGGATGGTCCAGGCCTCGTTCAGCTTTTCGCCGCTGTCGGCATCGGTCATCCGGTAGTCGATCTTCAGCCGGTTTTCCCATTCGACAATGCGGGCACGCAGCCGCACGCGCTGGCCGTACACCAGCGGCCGGACGTACTTGAGCCGCATGTCCACCACCGGCCATGCATAGCCGGACGCCCGCATCTGCGGATAGTCGTAGTCGAAGCGCGCCAGCAGCGCGCAGCGGGCGATTTCGAGGTAGCGGACGTAGTTGCCATGCCAGACCACTTCCATCGGGTCGAGGTCATGGAAGGCCGGCGTCAGTTCGATCTCATGACTCAGCTCAGTCGTCATACAGGCTCCAGGCTTCGGCGCGGATCGCCGTCAGCAGCGATTGCAGTTCTCCGTCCAGCGCGCGGTCCTCGACGATCAGCGGGATGCGCGCGGCCAGATCGTCCAGCGTGGCGGCCAGTACCGGGCTGAGGTCGGGGTCGTGCCGCAGCCGCAGCGCCACGCCCTGGCGGGCGCAGATCAGCATGGCGGCCAGCACCTGTTCGGACAGTTCCAGCACCCGCAGGCAGTCGCGGGCGGCGATGGTGCCCATGCTGACCTTGTCCTGGTTGTGGCACTCGGTCGAACGCGAGAACACCGAAGCCGGCATGGTCTGTTTCAGCGCTTCGGCGGTCCATGCCGACACGCTGATCTGCAGCGCCTTCAGGCCATGACTGATGGCGGCGCGCGGTCCGGTCGCCGCACTCAGGTTGCCGGGCAGGCCCTGGTTGTAGCGGGTGTCGACCAGCAGGGCCATCTGCCGGTCCAGCAGGTCGGCGACATTGGCCACCGCATTTTTCAGCCCGTCCATGGCAAAGGCGATATGCCCGCCATAGAAGTGGCCACCATGCAGCACCTTGCCGTGGTCGACGTCGATGATCGGGTTGTCGTTGGCGCTGTTCAGCTCGTTCTCGATCATCATGCGGAAGAACGGCAGCGCCTCTTCCAGCACGCCGATCACATGCGGCGCGCAGCGCAGCGAGTAGCGGTCCTGCAGCCGGCGTTCATTGCGCGCCGGCCGGTCGCTGGCCAGGTCGGCACGCAGGCGGGCGGCGGTCAGTTGCGGTCCGGCGTGCGGTTTGACGGCAAACAGCGCCTGATCGAAGTGGTAGGCGTTGCCGGCAGCGGCAAAGACATTCAGCGCGGTGATGCGGGTCGCCAGCCGGGACAGGTAGTCGGCGCGGCGCCAGGCGAGGCAGGCCAGCGCCGTCATCACCGCGGTGCCGTTCATGATCGCCAGTCCTTCCTTCGGCCGCAGCGTCAGCGGCGCGACGCCGATCGCGGCCAGCGCGTCGGCGGCGGCGCACGGCTCGCCACGGAACCAGACCTGCCGCTCGCCGCACAGCACCGCGGCCAGGTAGGACAGTGGTGTCAGATCGCCACTGGCGCCGACCGAACCTTCGGCCGGAATCATCGGCAGCACGTCATGGCGGAGCAGGGTTTCGATCTGTGCCAGCAGGGCCACGCTGACGCCGGACGCGCCCTGCGACAGCGATGCCAGTCGCGTCGCCAGTACGGCACGGGTTTCTTCCGGGGTCAGGAAACGCCCGGCGCCGCAGCCGTGATAGGTGTACAGCCGCGATGGCAGCTCGGCCACCAGCTCCGGCGGCACGGCGACGGTGCACGAGTCGCCATAACCGGTGGTGACGCCGTAGACCACGCCGTCCTCGGCCAGCAGGCGGTCAAGGAAATCGGCGCCGGCGGCGATGCGCTGGCGGAACGCCGGGGCAGGCGACAGCACGGCCGCGCGCTCGCGGCGACTGATGGCGACAATGTCTTCCAGGGTCAGGCGGCTGCCGTCGAAGCAGACGGCGTTATCAGGTTGATCGGACAGCATGGGGCAAGGCTTTCTGTTCCCAGAACGGGAAAAAATTGAACCAGTCATAAGGCGATGCCGCCAGCAGCGCGCCCAGCCGTCCGGCATAGCGCGATGCCTGTGCGGCCAGCGCCTGCTGGCGCTGCTGGCGTGGCAGCACGACGCGCCCGGCCAGCAATTCGAAATGCAGGGCATAGCCCTCGCCGTCGTGCAGGCAGCCCAGCAGGTACAGCGGGCACTTGAACAGCGAGGCCAGCAGATACGGACCGACCGGAAAGGCGGCGTCATGACCGAGGAACGGGACGGTCACGGTCTGGCCGGAGCCGACCGGCACCCGGTCCCCGGCAATGACCACGTATTCGCCGGCCTCGACCCGCTCCGCGAGCATGACGGCCGTGGCCGGGCCCAGTTCGCTCACTTCGAGCAGGGTCAGCGCGGTATCGGGATTCAGTCGCCGCAGCACCCGGTTGAACTGTTCGGCATGGCGGGTATGCACCAGCACGGTCAGTTTCAGGGTCTCGGTCCGCTCGGCCAGCGCACGGCACAGCTCCAGGCAGCCGACATGCGCGGTGACAATGACGCCGCCCTGCCCGGCACGGATCGCGGCCAGGATCGGTTCGGCACCGAGGGTGCGCACGCGCTGCAACGGGTAGCGGCCGGCAACGGCCAGCAGCTTGTCGAGCAGGGTGTCGGCAAAGGTCAGCAGATGGAAAAAGGTGTCGCGACGGCGGGCGGGCCGGCCGAGGGCACCGGTTGCCGCCTGCAGCCGGTCCAGATACTGGCGCGACTGCGCACGCACATCGGGGCGCCCCAGCCAGTAGGCGAGCACGACCGGGTACAGGCAACAGCGGAACAGCCGCCGGCCGAGCAGGCGCTCGATGCCGTACAGCAGCCAGATGCCGGCGACGAACGTGTTCTCGCCCAGCTCGGCCCAGTGCGCGCCGCGTTCGCTCATCGGCGCAGTCTCCGCCACAGCAGCAGCGGCGCGCGCAGCAGCATGCCGGCGAACAGCCCGGCATGCAGCCGGGAAATCAGCACGTTGTCGCGCAGGACCCGAAAGTGCGACACGCCGTCTTCCGGATAGCGCACCCGTGTCGGCAGACTGACGATGCGCAGCCCGCGCCAGACCAGACGCACCAGGATCTCGATGTCGAAATCCATGCGCCGTCCAAGCCGGACCGTATCCAGCAGCGCCAGCACCGGCGCCAGCGGATAGACGCGGTAGCCGCACATCGAGTCGCGGATTTCCAGCGACAGGGTGTTGATCCACACCCATACATGGGTCGCGTAACGGCCATACAGCCGTCCGGCCGGCACCGAGGCGTCGTAGACCGGGCAGCCGCAGATCACCCGCTGCGGATACTGTTCGGCCAGCGCCAGGAAACGCGGAATGTCATCGGTGTCATGCTGGCCATCGGCATCGATCTGCAACGCCTGCCGGTGGCCCAGGCGTGCGGCCTCGCGCAGGCCGGCCATGACCGCCCCGCCCTTGCCCTGGTTGCTCGCCAGCCGCAGCAGGTGAACGCCGTCGGGGTCGGCGGCGGCCAGCGCATCCAGCGCGGCGGCGCAGGCGGCGTCGCTGCCGTCGTCGACCAGCACGCAGAACAGGCCATGACGGCGCACGCCGGCCAGCACCTGGCGTACGGCATCGCCATGGTTGTAAACCGGGATCACGGCGCAGACCGTCATGCCGTCTCTCCAAAAAGGATCCGCCCGCCGGCATGCCGGCCGGCATCCGAGTCGAAGGCGAAGGTCAGCGAGCCCCGCGCCGCATCGAAGTCCAGCGTCAGCGTCAGCACGCTGTCAGGCACGATCACCTGCTGGAACTTCAGCACTTCCAGCCGCTGCACGGTCGCCGGCAGCGGAAACAGCTCGCGGCCGAAACGGATCGCCCACTCGATCTGGGCGATGCCGGGCAGGATGGGCCGGCCGGGGAAATGGCCGTCGAAGTACGGGAGGCCGGCCCCGGCGCGCAGCCACAGCCGGACGGACTGCGCCTCGCGCGCCAGCAGGCACACGTCGGGCCGGCGCGGGTCGAACCAGCGCGTCAGCGCCGCCTGGGTGATTTTGCCCTGGCTGTCGACCGGCAGCGCCCAGCCGTAACGCCAGTGGCGCGGCAGCACGCTGGCTTCCACATCGCACGCCAGCCACTGCCGCAGCCGGCGGCCGAAGGCGCCGCGCCCGTCGGCAACCAGCGCCGCGCGACCGGCGGCACTCGGCACGGCGGCGACGCCGAGCCGTTGCCGCGCGCCGTCCAGCGGCAGCACGCGCACTTCGTCGAGCAGGCCGGACGCCAGCAACCGCTGTTCCATCGCCGTCAGCGAGACGCGCTTTTCCTCGATCTTGACGATGCGGTCCTGACGGCCCAGCAGCAGGAAACCGTCGCCATGCGGCCGGGCATGGTCGGCGGAGCGGAACCAGTCGTCATCGGGCAGGTTCGGCGAACGCACCCACAGGGTGTCCTCGTAACGCAGCGTGACCGCCGGGAACGGCAGCCAGCCGGTGGCGTCGTCGCGTTCGCGCTGACGCCAGGCGATGCCGCCGGTTTCCGAGCTGCCGTAGACCTCGATCGGCGCCTGGCCCAGCAGTTCACGGCACACCGGCACGGCGTCGTCCGGCAGCGGACCGCCGGACGAGAACACCGCCCGCAGGCCGCGCGTGGCCGTTGCCCAGTCCAGCCCGGACGGCAGCCGCTTCAGGTGCGCCGGGCTGGCGACCAGCACTGCCGGCTGGCCTGCCAGGGCGGCCACGATGTCCTCCGGATACGCATGTCGGGTGGCAATGAACGGACGACCGCTGGTCAGCGGCCACAGAATGCGGAACAGCAGGCCGTAGATATGCTGGTGCGAAACGGTAGCGAATACCGGTGCCTCACCCAGCAGCCCGTCCCAGCAGGCGGCCAGCGTGCCCACTTCGGCCATCATCTGCCGCAGGCACTTGCCGATGGCGGCCGGTACCCCGGTGGAACCGGAGGTATGGATCACCAGCGCGGAAAAATCAGGGTCCAGCGGCTGCCAGTCCGGTGTGGCGGCCCCGCTCAGCGGCGTCAGCGGCAGACAATCGGCCGGCAGATCGCCGGCAAAGCGGTCGACCTCGTCGCGCAGTCGGGCCAGCGTGCCCGGCTGCGCATCGGCCGGCAGCACCACGGTCTTGCCGGCATGCCAGGCACCGAGCAGTGCGCAGGCGAAGTCGAAGCTGTCGTTGAAGTACAGCGCCACGGTCGGACCGGGCTCGGCGGCAAAGGCCGCGTGCCAGTCTGTGCAGCCACGCAGCAGGGCGGCGTAGTCGAGCCGGGCGCCATCGCGCCAGGCGACCGTGCTGTCCGCGGCGCGGCCGCGCGTCAGCAGGGTATCGAGTGTCAGGCGTTCAGGCATGGTTCCTCCCTGCCCTGACCCGCCGCCGCACCAGCCATTCACCGGCGAACAGCACGCCCATCAGCAGGTAGGAGATCAGGCCGTTGTACAGTGCCCAGGTGGCGGCATCGCCCCACAAGGCGGTCAGCAGCGAGAGGCTGCCGTTGAACAGAAAAAATCCGCACCAGACCTGGGTGACCTTGCGGGTGTAGCCGACGGCCTCGGGCGGAAAATCCGGTTCCATCCGTCGCGCCAGGCGCTCGATCACGCTTTGCGGGCTGTACAGGCTGGCCGCGAACACCGCCAGCAGCACGGCATTGATCAGCAGCGGATACAGTTTCAGCGGCCAGGCCGCGTTGGCCAGCAGGCCGGCCACGGCCAGCACCAGCGTGCCGGCGGCCACCACCAGCCAGACCCGGTCGCGTTGCCGCCAGGCGCGCAGCAGCGCCACCGCCACCAGCGGCACGGCCAGCCAGCGCGGCTCGACCAGTCCGAGACCGAAATAGACGATCAGCGGGTAGGCGAGCAACAGCAACGACGCGAGCAGCGTGGTCATGGGCGGTTCAGCTCGGGTCCGGCGCGTGCATCAGGGTGTGCAGCGCGTCGACGACATCCTGCAGCGTACGGACCGACTTGAAGGTTTCCGGGTGCAGGCGCTTGCCGACCAGCGGGCGCAATTTCACGATCAGGTCGACCGCGTCGATGCTGTCGATGTCGAGGTCTTCCTTCAGCCGGGCTTCCGGCCGGATGCGCTCGGCATCGATTTCAAAACATTCCTGCAGGGTGGCCGACAGGCGGTCGAAAATGTCCTGTTTGTTCATTCTGTTCTCTCTGGCTGGCGGCGAAACGGGGAATGCCGCACGGGTTGCTGTCAGGTCGGGGGCGCCATCAGCGCTGGCGGCTCGCCGCGACGAAGGAAGCCAGGGCGCGCACGCTGGCGAAATGGCGGCGGGTTTCTTCCGCTTCGGCCGACAGGCTGACGCCATAGCGCTTCTGCAGCACCAGCCCCAGTTCCAGCGCGTCGATGGAGTCGAGGCCGAGGCCGTCGACGAACAGCGCCGCTTCCGGGTCGATGTCGTCCGGGGTCACGTCTTCGAGATTCAGGGAATCGATGACAAGCTGTTTGATTTCCAGCTCAAGGGATTGCATGGATCGGGATCTCCGTCGAAAAGTAATGGCTCAGATAGCGGGTCAGTTGCCGTACGGCCAGCGCTTCGCTGCCGTCGGCTTCCAGAAAGGGCGCGACTTCGATGTCGTCACGGACATCGAAGGAAAAATCGATGATGCGCGGCGGCACCTTCCACCACGGCAGTTCCTTGCTCAGCGCGGGCGGCGAGCAGCGGATATGCACGGGTGTCATGTCGCAGCGTCCGCGAATGGCGATATTGGCCGCGCCGCGCTGCAGTTGCAGCGGCCGGCCGGGGGTGGTGCGCGTGCCTTCGGGGAAGATGATCAGATTGTTGCCTGCCCGCAGCGACGCGATGCAGTCGTCGATCACGCCGACGCCGGAATCGTTGCAGATGTAGCTGGCGGCCCGGACCGGGCCGCGGGTGAACGGATTGCGCGCCAGCCCGGCCTTCACCACGCAGTCGGCGTTCGGCACCATGGCGATCAGGAAAACCACGTCGATCAGGCTCGGGTGATTGGCCAGAATCAGCTGTCCGCCGCGCGCCAGCCGCTCCTGCCCGCTGATCCGGTAACGCAGCAGACCGAGCCCGCACATGATGTCGACGAACAGGCGGAACGAATGGTGGATGGCCAGCCGCGCCCGCCGCGTGCGGCGCACCGGATCGCGATCCAGCCACTGCAACAGCGGAAAGTACGCCAGCCACAGCAGCAGGCCGCCGAGGCCGAAGACGGAAAAGGCCAGCCCGGTTGCCAGCAGGCGCCAGGCGCGACCGGCGCGTTCAGTCATGCCGGCACCATTGCCATTGCCGCACCCCGACCCGGCGGGTATAGGCCGGCCGGTCCGACAGCAGAAAGGCCAGCGCGGCCAGATCCGGCGGCAGCACGCCGTCGGCCACGCACTCCCGGCCGGCCTCGCCGGTACAGAGGCTCAGCCCGCCCGTGTCGGTGGCCTCCAGCCGACAGGCCCAGCCGCGCGGAAAGGTGACCCGGTCGGCAAATGCCTGGTAGCGCGCCGGCAGCGGCTCGTCATACACCACGACCATGACCGCCGGCGCCCCGTCGGCCAGCAGGCCGCCGGCTTCGACAAAGGCGGCTTCGACGGTTTCGTCACCGGCGGCGATCGCCGAGTACGGCTGGACATCGTGACGGGCAATCGAGTACAGCGCACCGATGGCATTGTGAACCGACAGGCTGAACGACGCCGGTGACACCTGGCCCTCGCTGACCAGCGAGTCGAGCAGGGTCAGCGAGCGGCCGACTTCGCCATGGCGCGACGCAAGCACGACCGGGCAGGCATCGTCGTCGGCCTGGCACGTGTAGGCGGTTTCCAGCGCGACCCGGCCCAGCGGATCGAGCCGTCGGCGCATCATCGCCGGCATCGCTGCCAGCGCCGGCTTGCCATCGACCGGCAGCGGAAACGGCGCCGCCAGCCAGCGCAGCCAGCTCTCGCTGTCCGTCAGGCCGGGCGCCCATGCGGCCCAACGCACCATTTTCCACCTCACCGCCATCACCAGTCGTTCCGTTTTCTCATGCGTGCCCGGCACGGATTCCGGGGAAATCCGCGCAATTCTTTTGGCATATAAAATATGGCGGACATTTTAATCCATGCCGCGCATAAAGCCCATAAATGGCGCGATGATGGCCGTCAGTACGTTGTTTCCGCCCAACGCCGGCGGGTATGGCAGCGAGGAATTCTGAACGTTATTGGCGCATTTCCCGCAGCGGCCAATTAACTAACGATTAATTCCAAAATAGAGAAATTCTGAATCTGGGTTCAACCCTGTGACCCGCGCTCGCGCACCGACAACAGGCCGGCACGGATCAGCCGGGCGCGGGTGACGCTGCGGCTGAGGCCGAGCAAGCGGGCGGTATGGACCTGGTTGTCCTGGCTGCGTGCATAGGCAAAACGCAGGATCGCCGTCTCGATTTCTTCGAACAGCCCCTCCCGTCCGTCCTCGGCGCACAGGGCATCAAAGGCCTGCTCCAGCAGCGCCATTCCGGTCGAAGGCGCCATGGGCGGCAGCGCGACGGGGACCGCTTCGGTCGCCGCTGGCGCAGACAGGCTGTCCAGGCGGGTCAGTTGCAGGTCATCGGGGCGGATCTCGCCGTCGCGGCACACCAGCAGGGTGTGATGGATGACGTTTTCCAGTTCGCGGATATTGCCGGGCCACGCATGCCGGCGCAGCTTGTCCTCGGCGCGGGCGTCGATGCGGATGCGCTCGTAACCGAGCCGTGACTGGTACAGGCGGATAAAGAAGTGCGCCAGCGGCAGGATGTCGCCCGGCCGGTCGCGCAATGGCGGCAGTTCGAGCCTGACCACGTTCAGCCGGTAGAACAGGTCTTCCCGGAAGCGGCCGGCGGCGATGGCCTGTTCCAGCTGGACATTGGTCGCCGCCACAATGCGCACGTCGATCGGCACCGGCTTGCGCGCGCCAAGCCGCACCACTTCGCGCTCCTGCAGCACGCGCAGCAGCTTGACCTGGATCGCCAGCGGCAGGTCGCCGATCTCGTCGAGAAACAGGGTGCCGCCATTCGCAGCCTCGAACCAGCCTTCCCTGGCGGCAAAGGCGCCGGTAAAGGCCCCCTTCTCGTTGCCGAACAATTCGGCTTCAACCAGGTTTTCCGAAAAAGCACCGCAGTTCACCGCCACGAACGGTCCGTCAGCGCGCACGCTGAGCGCGTGCACGTGACGGGCGATCAGTTCCTTGCCGGTTCCGGTTTCGCCCATGATCAGCACACTGGCATCGCTGGGCGCCACCCGGCGGATGCGCGACAGCAGCGCCCGCGACGCCGGGTCCTCGAACACCTGCGCGGTCGCGCGGATCGAGGTGGCCAGCGCCTGGGCATTGGGAAGTGTCAGCAGCGTCATCGGCGGGGCGACCCCGGCTGCGGGTGCAGGACAGACAGGATGGGCAGGGACATCAGGAATAAAAGGATGGCGCGGGCGGCTGCTGGTTCAGCGCCCAGTCTCCGAGTTCGCGGAGCTTGTAGTCTACGGGATCGTGCAGGGTCTGCGTTCGCAGATTGCGCCAGTGGCGATCCAGCCGCAGTGCGGCATGGGTGGCACGCGCGCCGGTGACTTCGAACAGCCGGGTGCAGACATCCAGCCCGATCCGCGTCGCCGCCACCTTGGCACTGGCGATGCTGACCGCCAGCCGGCCGCGCTCGTCCGCCGTCAGGGCGTCGCCGCACGCCCAGGCATCGTCCAGCATCCGCGCCGCACGTTCGACCAGTGCGCGCACGCTTTCCAGGCCAAGCCAGAACTCGCCGTAGTGATTGAGCACGTACGGGTCTTCGCCAACCGTCGCCGCCGCGGAGCGATGCCATGGTCGCGCCTCGTGCAGCGAGAAATGCCGCGCCTCGTCGAATGCGCCCTCGGCGATGCCGAGATAGACGCAGGTCAGGGTCAGCTGGGCAATCAGCGGCCGCAGGCACGAGAACGGCGTGGTCAGCGGACCGGGGTCGGCCAGGATCTCGCTGTTCTCCACCCTCACCTGCTCGAACTGCACCGTGCCGCTGTCGGTCTGGCGCTGGCCGATGCTGTCCCAGTCATCCAGCAGGGTGATGCCGCTGCGCGCGGTCGGCACGGCGGCAATCAGCAGCCGCTGGTCATCGGCATGCCGCGCCGACACGATCAGCATTTCCGAGTCCAGTGCGCCGGAGCAGAAGCGCTTCTGCCCGGCAAACAGGTAGTGGCCCGGCCGCGGCCGGGCCTGGGTGCGCGGATCGAGCGGGTTCAGCGCATTGCCCCAGAACCACTGCCGCCGCGCGGTATGCTCGAACCACGGCTGCCACTGCGCCGGCCCGGCGAACAGGCGCACGGTCGCCAGCATCAGATGCTGGAAACCGAACACATGGGCGATCGACGCATCGACGCGGGCAAAGCGGCGCACGATGGTCAGCATCTCGCTCCAGCTGGCCCCCAGCCCGCCGAACTCGCGCGGGATGGCCAGCGTCAGCAGCCCGCTGCGCCGCAATGCATCGCGCTCGGCCTTCGGTGTGCCACCCGCCTGGTCGCGCGCCACGGCCGTGGCGGCGAAGCGCTGCGCCAGTTCATCGGCAATGGCGAAGATATCGTCGTGACGCGGGCGGGCACGCCCGGCGATCGGCGGGGCCAGGGTATTCAGCATCGGCGTCTCCGTCAGGCTGCAGGGCGTTCGCGCATCGGCACGATGTCGTTGGCAATCATTTCCCCGAACGGGCCGGTCAGGTTGCCGCTGCTGGCCACGCGCTCACGCAGCCCCAGCGGCAGCAGCGGAAACACCAGTTCGGCGAAGCGGTACGCTTCCTCCAGGTGCGGGTAACCGGAGAAAATGAAGCTGTCGATGCCGAGCGCCGCGTATTCGAGAATGCGTGCCGCCACGGTTTCCGGATCGCCGACCAGCGCCGTGCCGGCGCCACCGCGGACCAGCCCGACGCCGGCCCACAGGTTCGGCGCAATTTCCAGCTGGTCGCGGCGGCCGCCATGCAGTTGCGACATGCGCCGCTGCCCTTCCGAATCGAAGCGCGAGAACGACTGCTGTGCGGCGGCGATCGTCTCGTCCGACACCTGCTCGATCAGCTTGTCGGCGGCGGCCCAGGCTTCGGCGGCCGTCTCGCGCACAATGACGTGCAGGCGGATGCCGAAGCGCACCTCGCGCCCGAGCCGCCGGGCGCGGGCGCGCACGTCGGCGATTTTCTCCGCCACCGCCTGCGGCGGCTCGCCCCAGCTCAGGTACACGTCGACCTGCTCGGCGGCCAGATCGTGCGCCGCATCCGACGAGCCGCCAAAGTACAGCGGCGGATACGGCTGCTGATGCGGCGGGTACAGCGCCCTGGCCTTTCTGACTTTCAGGTACTCCCCGTCATAGTCGACGCTTTCACCCTGCAGCACGCGGCGCCAGATATGCAGGAATTCGCGCGCGGCCGCATAGCGCTGGCCATGGTCGAGAAACACGCCGTCGCCCTGCGCTTCGTCAGGATCGCCGCCGGTCACGACATTGATCAGCAGCCGGCCACCGGACAGCCGGTCCAGCGTCGCCGCCATCCGCGCCGAAACCGTCGGCGAAATGATGCCGGGCCGGACGGCGACCAGATAACGCAGTTGCCGGGTCAGCGGCGCCAGTGCGGACGCCACCACCCAGGCATCCTCGCACGAGCGCCCGGTCGGGATCAGCACGCCGTAATAGCCCAGTTCGTCGGCAGCCTGGGCAATCTGTTTCAGATAGGCCAGCGTCACCGGGCGGGCGCCGTGCGACGTGCCCAGATAGTGGCCGTCGCCGTGGGTCGGTAAAAACCAGAAAACCTGCATGGTCGCTTTCTGTATCGGGGAAGTCGGGAACAAGGGTGAGGTCATTCAGGCCGCCAGCAGCTCGGCCGCCACCCGGGTCTGTCTGGCCCGCAGCAGCGGCAGGGCCCGCTCGACCGCCAGGTCGATGCGCGTCTGCAGCGCCGGGCTGCTGACCCGGTAGTCGCTGAAGTCGGTTTCGGTGCCGTATACGCCGATCGGCAGCGTCAGCGACTGGAAGAAGCTGAACAGCGGTCGCAACTGGTGATCGATCACCAGCGCATGGCGGTCGCTGCCGCCGGTGGCGGCCAGCAGCACCGGGGTGTCGACCAGTGCGTTCTGGCCGACCAGATCGAAGAAGTGCTTGAACAGGCCCGGATAGGTGCCGCGGAACACCGGAGCGGCGACAATCAGGAAGTCGGCCGATTCGACGGCCGCAAACTGTCTGCGTACGGCCTCCGGCAGGGCCGATACCGAAAAGGCGCCGCCGAGTGCCTTGCCGATATCGCTGATTTCAATCACATCGATATCGACCGGCAACCGCTCGGCAAAGCGCTCCAGCAGGGCTTCCACCAGGGCGGCGGTGCGGGACGGGCGCTGGAAGCTGCCGATGACGGCAGCGATTTTCAGTCTGTGTTGCATGGCATGAACTCCTGTTGGTGCAGCCATCGGCCCGTGGCCGTGGCGAGGGATGGGGTCAGTACGCGCCATGGCGCGGAGGCGGTGTGCCATTCAGGCAGTGGTCGCCGATCACGCGCGCCTGTTGTCGCGCGGGGCGACCGGCGTCATGACGACGGGCGTCGCGCCAGTGCCGGTCCGGGCGGGCGGCATCCGCCAGCAGGCGGCGACCGGCCAGCTCGAACACGGCAGCGCCAGCCTGCGATGCCAGATCGGCGCACAGCACCCGCGCCGCCGTGACGGCCAGCGCGGCCGCATCATGAATGGTCTGGCCCGGCACGGCGGTCAGCGCATCGACCTGCAGTGCCGCGTCGTCGAGCAGCGCACCGGCAGCGGCCTGGCAGGCGCCGAGCCAGCCAAAGCGCGCCAGCCGCTGCGCATCATGGTCATGGCGCAAGACGGCGGCGCTGTCCGCCAGGGCGGCATCGGCGATGCCAAGGTCGATGGCAGCATGCAGCAGCTGGGCCAGCGGTCCGACCCGGCCCGGCGTGTCGAACACCACCCGGTACGGAATCACCGCCAGTGGCCCGACCTCGACCTCGTCGATCGCCACGCCGCCATCCGCTTCGACCCGCAGGCCGGCACTGCCGCGCGGGACAAAGGCCAGCAGCAGGTTGCCATCGCCGGATCTGACCGACAGCGCCACCCAGTCGGCCTGCGCCGCGCCGCCGGCATCGCACTTGCGTCCGTCGATGCGGTAGCGACCGTCGACGCAGTGAATGCGGGTTTCGATCCGACAAACCTCGTCGACACCGGTTTCCGCCAGTGCGGCGGCAAAGCGTTCGCCGTCCAGCGCCCGCCGGAAAAACGCCTGTTTCTGCGGCTCGCTGCCGGTGGCGCGCAACACTTCGAGCACCGCGTAGTGGCTGTGCGCGATACGGGCCAGCGCCGGGTCCCCGGCCGCCAGCAGACGGATCAGCTGCGCCAGGGTGCCGCTGCCGACACCACCGCCGCCATACGCCTTCGGCACGGCCACGCCGCCCAGCCCGCTGGCCCGGAACTGCGCCAGCGCGTCGGGGACACCGCCCTGCAGCCGCAATGCCAGTTGTCGCGCCGCATCGAGCGCCTGCGCGTCATCGGCGCGGGATGCCGTATCAGTCGATGGCGCCGGTCGACGGCGGCGGCGGGGTACGGGAGAAACGGTCATGAGGATTCCAGTCAGAAAGGGGCGCGGAGAGGCGCGGCAGACGGCAGGTCCAGCAGCCGTTCGCCAAGCTGGCGGCAACTGTCGGCGGATGGCGCGTACTGTGCATGGGCCCGGGCATCGCGCCAGCAGCGATCGCGGTCATCGCCATCGACAGCCGGGACCGGCCCGGCCAGCTCGAACAGCGCATCGACCGCACGCAGCGCGATATCGCCGCACAGCACCCGGGCCTGGAGCACCGCCACATCGGCGTCGTTGCCGGCATCCAGCGCGCGGGCAGCGTGGCGCAGCAGTGTCTGCGCCGCAGACAGCCGCACCTGCAGTTCGCCGATCGTCGCCAGCAGCGCATCGGTCTGCGCCCCCGGCCGGCGCCGGGTGCCATCCAGTGCGGCCGCCGCCATGCCGGCGTCGATGGCAGCGGCATACAGCGCCACCGGCGATGGCGACCGGGCCGCCCCGTCGAGGTCGAACACCCACTTCGCCGCGACCGTGACCTGCGTCAGCCGCAGCGTGCCGCCAGCGACGGTGCGCAGCCCGACCGGCACCGCTTCATCCTCGATATCGAGGCCATGCGCGTTATGTGGCACCAGCGCCAGCCACGTCCGCTGCCGGGCGTCCCGGGCCGGCACCGCCAGCCACTCGGCAAAGCCGGCGCCGGCGACCTGGTGCAGCTCGCCGTTCAGACGCAGCGCGCCGCCGGAATCCGGTTCGCCATCGACAGTGCCGGCCGGCGCGGAGGCGAAATGCCGTCCCTGCAGCAATTCGCGGTACAGCAGGCGCTGTTGCGCCCCGCCCGCCGTCCGCAGCCGTTCCAGCGTGTCGACATGGGCGAGCAGAATGCGGGCAATCGACGGATCGGCCGCCGCCAGGGTGCGAAAGATCGCGGTCAGGGTCTGGCGCGATACCCCGGCACCGCCGTGCTCGCGCGGCACGGTCACCGCCCACAGCCCGGCGCGGGTCATGGCCGCCAGTTCGTCCCATGGCAGGCGCCGCTCGCGGTCGCGCACGGCAGCCCCCGGCGCGAATTGCGCGGCCAGGGTACGGGCGGTGTCCAGTGCTTCATCGTCGCTGCGGATCAGGTGCACGGCGATGTCGACGATCGGTTCGATGGCGCGGATGGTCATCAGGGGCTCCGGCAAATTTCTCATAACTGTTCAGCAGCTTGCGTGCCAGAAACCCAACCTTCTGTTATATAAGCCTTTCCCCGTTTCGCGCGCCGATCACTGTACGAATCCGGACAGCGCCACTGTCCGGATTCGTACAGCGGCATGGCCCCGATGCGGGAAATGCAGCAGCGCCGGTCGTCGGCAGACGGCCCGGTCTGCTATCGTTCGGTCTCGTTCCGGCATGCCGGCCCCACCTACCGGCCCTTGCGGCCTTCACCGGGAGACTCTCGCCCCATGGCTCAATACGATCTCGACCTGTTTGTCATCGGCGCCGGTTCCGGCGGGGTACGCGCGGCGCGCGTCGCCAGTCAGCACGGCGCACGCGTCGCCATCGCCGAAGAAGCGAATTTCGGCGGCACCTGCGTCAACCGTGGCTGTGTGCCGAAAAAACTGTTCGTGTATGCGAGCCGCTTTGCCGCCGAGTTCGAACAGGCCGCCGCCTATGGCTGGCAGCTGCCGAAGCCCGCCTTCGACTGGCCGACGCTGCTGCGGAACAAGGATGCCGAGATCGCGCGTCTGGAAAGCGTGTACCGCCGCAACCTCGACCAGGCCGGCGTCACCATCCATGCCGAACGTGCCGTACTGGAAGATGCGCACACCGTGCGTCTGAGCACCAGCGGCAAACGCCTGACCGCCGCCCATATCCTGATTGCCGTCGGTGGCCGGCCGCATGCCGGCCCGGCCTTCCCCGGCCAGGAACTGACCATCACCTCGGACGAGGTGTTCCACCTGCAACAGTTGCCGCGTCGCATCCTGATTGTCGGCGGCGGCTATATCGCCATCGAATTCGCCGGCATCTTTGCCGGACTTGGCGTCAACACCGCACTGCTGCATCGCGGCCCGCACGTGCTGCGCGGCTTTGACGAGGAAATCCGCACCACGCTGGAAGACAGCTACCGCCAGCGCGGCATCCGCATGCTGCTGAACAACACGCTGGCCCGGCTGGAGAAAACTGCCGACGGACTGCGCGCCACCCTGGCTGACGGCAGCACGGTCGAGACCGATGTGGTCATGCTGTGCGTCGGCCGCCGCCCGTACACTGGCGAGCTCGGGCTGGACGCGGCCGGCGTGGCCACCGGAAAGAACGGGGAGATCCGGGTCGATGCGCAATCGTGCACCAATGTGCCGTCGATCCACGCAGTCGGCGACGTGACCGACCGCGTCAACCTGACCCCGGTCGCCATCCGCGAAGGCCAGGCCTTTGCCGACAGCGTGTTCGGTCAGCGACCGGCGACTGTCGATCACTCACTGGTACCCACGGCGGTGTTCTCGACCCCGGAAATCGGCACGGTCGGCCCGAGCGAGGAAGCCGCCCGCGAACGCTACCCGGCACTGAAGGTGTATCGCGCCCGCTTCCGGCCGATGAAAACCGCATTTGCCGCCAGCAACGAACCGATGCTGATGAAGATGCTGGTCGACGGCGAAACCGACCGGGTGGTCGGCGCCCATGTGCTCGGCGAAGGCGGGGCGGAGATGATCCAGTTGCTGGCGGTATCGATCGGCATGGGCGCGACCAAGGCCGACCTCGACCGCACCATCGCACTGCACCCGTCCGCCGCCGAGGAATGGGTGACGATGCGCTGAGTATTCATTGAGTACTCATTGGCCTGCGTGAGCAACCCGGGGTTTTCCCGGTCCCGGCCATGAGGACACCGCCCCCCGGGATGACATCACGGCATGCTTGTGGTCAATCCGACGACCACTGCGCATACAGGCCGGCACGACGGAAGTTGTCACCGTGCTGCTGCGATGGCCCTCCCGGGCTTAACCGCAAATAGCTGCAATCATCTGCAGGCCGCTTTTCCCTGGTCCGGCGAAGGTCCCAATAACCATCCGTGGAAAGAACCCAGGCTTGTCCCCCCGTCTGACTGAGCTCCATCACCTCGGGAGTGGCAAGCCGGCAAGCTTTGAGCACTCGGGTCACAAGATGACGATCCGGTGACCGGCCTGCCTGCGCAAGAGCGGCCTCAAGGGTATGCACAGGGGTCTGCCACTGTTCTTGCTGCCCCTTTTCCTGTGACCCGACCCGGCAATCTCCGCAAACAAATGCGGTGCAGGGATGATCGTCATGAGGAATGAGCAATGCAGCAAAACACGCTCTTTCCTGGAACAACTTCGCCTGGCGAAGAGGTTGTCTGGCCTCCTGCATCATGCCGATGACGCGGTCAGCGGAAGGAGGGTGCTCAGGTAGCTGTTTCAACAAGGCGTCCAGCCAGATGGCATTGAACAAAGACGCATCGTTCCCCTTGCCCGAAGCATCCATGATGATGGCAAAAGTGTAGGCGTCACTGGCATATAGCCCCCCGGCATCACGGTTCTCATTTTGTTCTGTGCCCTTGACGCTGGCCCAGTGAAAACCGTACCGCCGGGCGCCATTCATGCGCCGCGGCCTTGAACGGCAATCAGCCGGATACGGTCAAACAGCGCCTCTTCTCTTGATATGTCGTTATTGGCTGCAGCTTGAACTGCATAGTCGAAATCCCGGTGCATTTGCAGTGCCGCCATCTGTGTACCGACATACGCCCTCAGTGCGGCGGGAGCATCCAGTATTTCACCGATCAATTCCGTGCGACCATCAATCAGCGTCAGGATGTCTTCAATATCCCGGCTCTCTATCGGATCATCATTTCCACGCTGCAGGTATGCTTCAAGCTTTGTAGCCATGAAGTATGTTGGCGGTATCAGCCGGATCGTGAGTTGAGCAGGCAGCACATATGGCTCTGCTTTCAGGAAGGCGTCCCGGTACCACTGATTCGTAAAGCCCAGGACGCTTGCATCGTCCGGCATAAAATCAACGCGCAGTTCTCCCAGCCGCATGGCGCAGACAGGATCCTCACTGGAGACAAGGGAATCCCTGAATCCCTTGCTGCGCAGCTTCTCGACCAGCACGTGCCATCCGACAGTGCTGATCACGTGAACAATCAGATCAACGTCGTCAGTATGTCGGACCTGCCCTTGAGAATAGGTGTCTGTCACGAATAGTGCCGTGGTGCATCCCCCGACAAAAGCAACCTCATTGCACAGTTCCTGGCCCATTGCTTGTGCCACAGCAGTTATCATCGCAACGTGGTTTGCCCGACTTGCCATTTTTCAGCCTCGAAGCAATTTTTCGAGTTCAGCAATAGCCAGGCTGCGTTCCCTGGGCAACCCAAGCCGGATCGAGTCTACCGCGGCCAGCATGGCATACAGTTCCGCATCGTGAATCACCGCCATCGGGACTGTTTTGTAAAGGGGCGCCACGGCCGGGCCTGCAGCGTTGCCTTTTGCGTATGGCCATACCGGAACCGCGTCTCCCGAATGCAACTTGCCCTGAAAAATCGGCGCGGTAAGACAGGTTGCGATTCCGCGCGTGGTCTCCTGCATCCTGACCGGGAAAACATAGCGGATACCGTAAACGAGAAACTCCAGCAATGCCCTTGTGTTGACTGCTGGAGGCTCGCCTTTTCTGCCGGGTCTGGCGAGCCCGCTGAAAAAGCAGCGGGACATCACATTGCTGACCTCTGATTTGCCTATGCCAGTGAGCCGGGCAAGTCCTCTTGCACTATACCGGCCAAAGGGCGCTTCCCCCGCCCCGGGATCATCGACAGGCTCCCCGCCCTCGATATCCCGTGACCACGCCACTGACTGGTCGTCCGCAGGGTAGTCATATCCGCTGCCCGTACCTTCATGTCGCCCAAGGGCGACCAGCTTGAGCAACAAAAAGACATCTTGACTCTTCATATTCGTCACAACCAGCACGTCCACAGTCCATGGACAATGGACACACTGTCACCATCAGGCGTTGCGTTGTCAAGTGTGGAGGACGCCGCCGCCTTTCAGAGCGGAAAACAAGGAAAAAGGGCCATGACGGCCCTTGAAGGTAAAGCGCAATGCGCTGATCAGCGATCCAGCCCGGCCAGCAGCAGGTACTTGATCTCGACGTAGTCTTCGATGCCGTACTTCGAGCCTTCACGGCCAAGGCCGGACTGCTTGATGCCGCCGAACGGTGCGGCTTCGTTCGAGATCACGCCGGTGTTGATCCCGACCATCCCGTACTCGAGCGCTTCGCCGACACGGAAGATGCGGCCGATATCGCGGCTGTAGAAATAGCTCGCCAGGCCGAATTCGGTATCGTTGGCCATCCGGATGACGTCGGCCTCGGTGTCGAACCTGAACAGCGGGGCCAGCGGGCCGAAGGTTTCCTCGCGGGCGACCTTCATGTCCTGGGTCACGCCAGTCACGATGGTCGGCTCGAAGAAGCTGTGGCCCAGCGCATGGCGCTTGCCGCCGGCAATGACCTTGCCGCCCTTGGCCACGGCGTCGGCGATATGCTCCTCGACCTTCTCGACCGCCTTCTCGTCGATCAGCGGGCCCTGGGTGATGCCGGCGGACGCGCCGTCGCCAATCTTCAGTCCGGCCACGGCGGCGGCGAACTTCTCGGCAAACGCATCGTAGACGCCGGCCTGCACGTACAGCCGGTTCGCGCAGACGCAGGTCTGGCCGGCGTTGCGGTACTTGCTGATCATGGCGCCTTCGACGGCGGCATCGAGATCGGCATCGTCGAAGACGATAAACGGCGCATTGCCGCCGAGTTCCATCGACACTTTCTTGACCGTGCCGGCACACTGGGCAATCAGTTCGCGGCCGATTTCGGTCGAGCCGGTAAAGCTGAATTTGCGCACCAGGTCGCTGGCGGTCATTTCACCGCCGATGGCAGCGGCCGAGCCGGTAATGACGCTGAACACGCCGGCCGGCACGCCGGCGCGGTGGGCGAGTTCGGCAATCGCCAGCGCCGACAGCGGGGTCTGGCTGGCCGGTTTGACCACGATCGGGCAGCCGGCGGCCAGTGCCGGGGCGGCCTTGCGCGTGATCATGGCATTCGGGAAGTTCCACGGCGTCACGGCAGCACATACGCCGATTGGCTCCTTGATCACCAGCACGCGCTTGTCGTTCTGATGGGTCGGGATGGTATCGCCGTAAATGCGCCGGGCTTCCTCGGCATACCATTCGATATAGCTGGCGCCGTAGGCGATCTCGCCCCGGGCTTCGGCCAGCGGCTTGCCCTGTTCGGCAGTCAGGATGGCCGCGAGGTCATCCTGCGCCGCCATCATCAGGTCAAACCATTTGCGCAGGATGCCTGCGCGTTCCTTGGCGGTCTTCTTCTTCCACGCCGGCCAGGCGGCATTGGCCGCTTCCAGCGCGCGCCGGGTTTCCGCCGCCCCCATGCGCGGCACGCGGGCGATCACTTCGCCGGTGGCCGGATTGGTGACCGGCAGGGTTTCGCCGTTGTCGGCGTCCAGCCACTGTCCGTTCACATAGCACTGCTGGCGCAACAGTCCCGGATCTTTCAGGTTCAGCATATGGATTCTCTCTCTCGTGTTGGCCACAACGACACGCCGGCCCCGCGCGGGGCCGGCGGACGGACTCGGGTTCAGGCGTTTGCCGCGTGCAGCAGGGCCGCTTCGAGCTTGCCCAGCGCTTCGTCGAACACCGCATCTTCGATGGTCAGCGGGAACAGGAAGCGAACTACGTTGTAGTACATGCCGCAGGTCAGCAGGATAAGGCCATTGGCCAGGGCGTGCTGCTGGACCTTCTTGGTGAAATCGGCGTCCGGCTCGTGCGTGCCCGGCTTCATGATTTCGAGGGCGACCATGCCGCCCAGACCGCGCACGTCGGCGATATGCGGCACGCGGCTCTTCAGCCCGTTCACGCGTTCGCGCAGCTGGTCACCGAGGCGGACCGAGCGTTCGCACAGCTTCTCTTCGGCGATGACGTCGATGACGGCCTGCGCGGCGGCCAGCGCCAGCGGGCTGCCGGCATAGGTGCCGCCAAGGCCGCCGGGAGCCGCCGCATCCATCAGTTCGGCACGGCCGCTGAGCGCGGACAGCGGGTAACCGCCGGCCAGCGATTTGGCCATGGTCACCAGGTCCGGCTGCACGCCGGAATGCTCGATGGCGAACATCTTGCCGGTACGGGCAAAGCCGGACTGGACTTCATCGGCGACCAGCAGGATGCCGTGTTCGTCACACAGGCTGCGCAGTTCGCGCAGGAAATCGTACGGGGTAACGTTGAAACCGCCCTCGCCCTGCACCGGTTCGATGATGATCGCGGCGACGCGCTTCGGGTCGATTTCGTACTTGAACAGCCCCTTCAGCGCCTGCAGGGCATCTTCGCTGGACACGCCATGGAACGGGTTCGGGTACGGCACGTGATAGACGTCGCCCGGGAACGGACCGAAGCCCAGCTTGTACGGCGCGACCTTGCCGGTCAGCGCCATGCCGAGCATGGTGCGGCCGTGGAAGGCGCCGGAGAAGGCGATCACGCCGGCACGGCCGGTGGCCACACGGGCGACCTTGACCGCGTTTTCCACTGCTTCTGCGCCGGTGCTGAAGAAGGCGGTCTTCTTCGCGTGCTTGCCCGGGGTCAGGGCATTGATCTTTTCTGCCACATCGACGTACAGCTCGTACGGAACGACCTGGTAGCAGGTGTGCGAGAACTTCTTCGACTGGGCATCGACTGCCGCGACCACTTTCGGGTGCAGGTGGCCGGTGTTCAGTACGCCGATGCCGCCGGCGAAGTCGATATAGCGGTTGCCTTCGACATCCCAGATTTCGGCATTCTTGGCATGGTCGGCATAAAAACCACACATGACGCCGACGCCACGCGGCGTGGCGGCATCTTTGCGGGCTTGAAGTTCAGCATTCTTGCTCATCTTGTATCTCTCCTGGCGGCGGGCAGGCCCGCCGGATCTTTCGCAGGTAAAGGCCGGATCGGCGACTCATGACAACCATCTCGGCGCGTGTTTAATTTTTTAAGCGTTTGATGGCGTTTTTCTCATGCAAAACCTTGACATGGCCTGTTTTGGTCAACACTTCAGCACTTATGGCACTGAAATTTCGCCAAATCGGCGTTTATTGTCAGACAAGTCTGCAACAAGTGTCGAAGATTGTAATCACGTGTTTAGAAAATAACCACAGGGTGCGGCAAAAAAATTAAACGCTCCGGCATGCGGTTTTCCGCGTGCGCGTTCCACCGCCAATGCGGCCCGCTCATGCCATAATCGAGACATGAGCGAATTCTCCCTCTCCCACCATTTTCTGATCGCCATGCCGCACATGGACGACCCGTTCTTCGCCCGCGCCGTGGTCTATCTGTGCGAGCACTCGGAGCGCGGCGCCATGGGGATGGTGATCAACCGACCGTCCGACATGACCATGGCAACGCTGTACCGGCAAATCGGTCTGACGCTGGACCAGCCGCAGTTCGCCGACCTGCCGGTCTACTACGGCGGGCCGGTGCAGTCCGATCGCGGCTTCGTGCTGCATGAGCCGATCGGCAACTGGCAGTCGACGCTGACCGTCACCGACGATGTCGCCATGACCACGTCGAAGGACATCCTGACCGATACCGGCAAGGGTCAGGGACCGGAGCGCTTCATCGTCACGCTCGGCTACGCCGGCTGGGAAGCCGGCCAGCTGGAACATGAGCTGTCGCACAACGGCTGGTTGACCGTGCCGGCCGACATGCGTATCGCCTTCGACCTGCCGCCGGAAGACCGCTACGACGCCGCCATGAAGCTGCTGGGCTTCGATCCTCTGGCGCTGTTCGGCCAGGCCGGGCACGCCTGATGCAGGGCCAGACGTCCTGCAGGAAATGATCATGAACGGAACTTATCTCGGCTTCGACTTTGGCGAAGTCCGCATCGGCGTTGCCGTCGGCGAACGCCTGGTGGCCCTGGCCCATCCGCTGGAAACGCTGGCGACCCCGAACAACGACGAACGCTTTGCCCGCATCGCCACCCTGCTGCATGACTGGCAGCCGGAAGGGCTGGTGGTCGGCCTGCCGACCCATGCCGACGGTACCCCGCACGAAATGACCCGTCTGGCGCGGCGTTTTGCCCAGCGCCTGCACGGCCGTTTCGGCCTGCCGGTGTTTCTGGTCGACGAACGCCACACCTCGCTGGTCGCGGAAGAAATGCTCAGGGAAGCCGGCCTGCGCGGCCGCAGGCAGAAGCCGGCCCTCGACCAGATCGCCGCCCAGCTGATCCTGCAGACCTATTTTGATGGCGGCGGCGAAGCGCTCGATGTGAAGGGCGGCAGCGAGGAACGCGAATGAGGACGCTGGTGCTGCTGGCGCTGGCCCTCGGCGGTCTGCTTGGCGCACTGATGATTCATCGCCAGGGCAGCAAGGCCGCCGCCGCACTCGACTGGCCGCAGGTGACCGGCAGCGTGCTCGACAGCCGGGTCGAGACCCGCGCCGCCCGCGGCAGCGCGGCACGGCAGTGGGACTACAAGGCGGTGATCCACTATCGCTACACGCTGAACGGCCGGCAGTACGATGCCAGCCGCCGCCGTTATCCCGAGCCCGGCTACAGCGACAACGAGGCCGGCGAAGCCGCCATTGCCGCCCGCTATCCGGCGGGTCAGCCGGTGCGCGTGCACGTGAATCCGGCCAACCCGGCCGACAGCGTGCTGGAGGCCGGCCGCCACTGGACTGTCTGGGCCGGCATGGCCATGGCCATCCTGGTGGCCGTGATCGCCATCGCCGTGCTGGTCGCCGGCTGAACGCCGGTTTTCCACAGCAATGCCGGTTCATCCCCCGGCAACGGGGATGGCGCAGGGGACTGCCTGTGGAAAACTCTGCTATCTCATTGAAATCGCTTCATCTTCCCGTTGCTGTCTGTTTTTTGCACAAGCCCCTGTCGGCCATGCCAATGGAATTGGCGGTCAGCCAGAACTGTGGATAAGTTCCCTCTGACTTCATCCACTATCGGCGGGGACAGGGTTGGGGACGTGCTGTGGACAAGTCAGCCAAGTCATTGACCAACATGAACAATTCGCATCCTGCTTATTTTTTGCGCAACAGGAAAACCGGTCAGCCGAACAGCACCAGCACCTGCCCGTCGCTGTCAGCCGCATAGTGGTGGCTGAGTCCGGGCGGAATACAGGCCATCTGGCCGGCTGCCATCTCGACCCGCTGCTGCGCGGTCTCCAGCGCGACGCGGCCGGCCAGCACCACGATGCGCTCGGACACCACGTGCTGCTCGTCCGGAAACGCCGCAGCCTGTGGCCGGTAGTTCAGCAGCAGCAGATCGCCTTCGGTGACCCGGGCCAGCAGGTAGTCGCTGTCGACATCCAGTCCGGATGCCAGCGTGCGCAGGTCGCTGACCTCGATGGAGAGATCGTTCATCGTGTGTACTCCCAAGAAAAAACCGGGCCACGACGGACCCGGTTTGAAAATGGACAGGCATCGTCCTATTTGACGATGCGCAGCTTGCCTCTGGCCGGCGGCGTGCCGCCGGCATCCGGACCGGCAGGAGGCGTCGGATCGTCATCACGATCCTCTACCGCCTGCAATGCCGGGCGCTCCGGCGTCTCGTCGACTTCGAGCTCGAACCCCATGCCCTCGCCGGTTTCCCGGGCGAAAACCGACACCACGTTGCCGACCGGCACCCGGATCGCATGCGCCACACCGCCGAAACGGGCGGAGAACGTGATCCAGTCGTTGCCGATATCGAGGCCGTGCGTGGCGGTGTTGCCGATATTCAGCACGATCTCGTTGTCGCGCACGAACTGGCGCGGTACCTGCGTGCGCTCGTCCACCCAGACGGCCAGGTGCGGCGTGTAGCCGTTGTCCACGCACCACGACCACAGTGCGCGGATCAGATAGGGTTTGGTCGATGTCGTCATGGGACTCACTTGCGCATGGCTTTTTCGGCCGGCGTCAGCGAGTCGATGAACGCCTGACGGGTGAAGATCCGTTCCGAGTACTTGAGGATCGGCGCAGCGGCGCGGCCAAGGTCGATGCCATAGCTTTCCAGACGCCACAGCAGCGGGGCCACGGCAACGTCGATCATCGAGAAGTCGTCGCCGAGCATGAACTTCTGCTTGGCGAACACCGGCGCGATGGTGGTCAGGCCGTCGCGGATGCCTTCACGGGCCTTTTCGGCTTCGGATTTCTTCGGCGAGCCTTCCAGCGTCTTCACGTGGATGAACAGTTCCTGCTCGAAGCGATGCAGGAACAGGCGGGCACGGGCGCGCATGATCGGGTCAGCCGGCATCAGTTGCGGGTGCGGGAAACGCTCGTCGATGTACTCGTTGATGATGTTCGACTCGTAGAGGATCAGGTCGCGTTCGACCAGCACCGGCACTTCGTTGTACGGGTTCATCACCGCCAGGTCTTCAGGCTTGTTCAGCAGGTCGACTTCCTTGATTTCGAAGTCCATGCCCTTTTCGAACAACACGATGCGGCAACGATGGCTGAAAGGACAGGTGGTGCCGGAATAAAGCGTCATCATAAATACGGAGATCCTCTAGACGTCATGTGGGCCATACAGGCCTGGATGGCGGGAATTCTAGCACTCCGCTCTCCGGCACTGCCACCACAAGTCGTCAAACCCTTGATTTGAAAAACAAAACAGACGGGTCAAAAAACCCGTCTGTCATGAATTGCCGACTGTTACCGGAGAATGCCCTTAGTGGACGTCCTTCCAGTATTCCTTCTTCAGCAGGTAGGCCAGCGGCAGCATGACCAGCGCGAGGAACATCAGCACGACATAGCCGATCTGTTCACGCTTGGTCTGGACCGGTTCGCTCATCCACACCAGGTAGTTGGTCAGGTCGGCCATGCGCTGGTCGAACTCGCGCGTATCGGCCTTGCCGTTTTCCAGCTTGGTCATGGAACCGGCCTTGACCAGGGCCAGCTTGTGCTCGTCCTTGCCGTCCTTGCCCTTGACCGTTTGCAGAACCTGGTCGCCCTGCCATTGCCACAGTGCATGCGGCATGCCGACCTTGTCGAACACCAGGTTGTTCCAGCCGGTCGGACGGGTGTCGTCACGGTAGAAACCACGCAGGTAGGCGTACAGGTAATCGGCGCCGCGCGAACGGGCGATGACCGACAGGTCCGGCGGCGCAGCGCCGAACCATTCCTTGGCGTCCTTGACCGGCATGGCGGCGTGCATCGTGTCGCCAATCTTGTCGGTGGTGAACATCAGGTTGCTCTTGATCTGCTCTTCGGACAGGTTGATGTCCTGCAGGCGATTGAACCGCATCGCCTGTGCGCTGTGGCACGACAGACAGTAGTTGGTGAAGATCTGCGCACCGCGTTGCAGGCTTTCCACATCGCGGACGTTGATCGGCGCCTTTTCGAGCTCCGGGCCTTCGCCGGCGGCCATGACGGCCGTGGTCGGCAGGATGAAGGCCAGTGCGGCGATCAGGTGACGGAATTGCATTTTCATCGTTATCCCCTCGATCAGACCAGTTTGGCGAACAGTGTCGCGCCGCCGATGGCCACCAGCCAGTACACCACGAACATCAGTTGGCGCTTGCCGTTGGTTTCCGTCACGCGGGACGGGACCGGCACCGAGCCGACATCGTTCCGGGTGTAGAACGGCATGGCGAGGAAGAACATGAAGTACACGAACGACAGCACCTGCGAGATCACCGTGCGTTCGCTGGTTGCCGGCATCGCACCGAGGATGCCCAGGCCGAAGAAGCTGATCAGGAACAGCACCAGCATGAACTTGAACTTCGGGCCACGGTAGCGGATCGACTTGATCGGCGAGCGGTCAAGCCACGGCAGGAAGGCAATCAGCACCACGGCGGCACCCATGCCGATCACACCCCAGACCTGGGTACCCAGGAAGGACGGGATCGCGCGGAGGATGGCGTAGAACGGCGTGAAGTACCAGACCGGCGCAATGTGCGGCGGCGTCTTCAGCGGATCGGCCGGATCGAAGTTCGGCATTTCCAGGAAGTAGCTGTTGTGCCCGATCGGCAGCGTCGGCGCGAAGAACACGATGGCGCTGAACACGATCAGGAACACGACCACGCCGAGGATGTCCTTGACGGTGTAGTACGGGTGGAACGGGATGCCGTCGAGCGGGATGTGCGTCTCCGGGTCCTTGTTCTTCTTGATTTCGACGCCGTCCGGGTTGTTCGAGCCGACTTCGTGCAGCGCGATCAGGTGGGCGACCACCAGACCCAGCAGCACCAGCGGCACGGCAATCACGTGCAGGGCGAAGAAGCGGTTCAGCGTGGCGTCCGACACCACGTAGTCACCCCGGATCCAGACCGACAGGTCCGGGCCGATCACCGGGATCGAACCGAACAGGTTCACGATCACCTGGGCGCCCCAGAACGACATCTGGCCCCACGGCAGCAGGTAGCCCATGAAGGCTTCGGCCATCAGACAGAGGAAGATCAGGGTACCGAACACCCACACCAGTTCGCGCGGCTGCTTGTACGAGCCGTAGATCAGGCCACGGAACATGTGCAGATAGACCACGACGAAGAACATCGACGCGCCGGTCGAGTGCATGTAGCGGATGATCCAGCCGCCCGCCACGTCGCGCATGATGTATTCGACCGAGAAGAACGCGGTGGCCGCGTCCGGCTTGTAGTTCATGGTCAGGAAGATGCCGGTCAGGATCTGGATCACCAGAACCAGCATGGCCAACGACCCGAAGAAGTACCAGAAGTTGAAGTTTTTCGGCGCGTAGTATTCGGAGACGTGCGCCTTCCAGGTCGACGTCAGCGGGAAGCGCGCGTCAATCCAATCCAGAACCGCTTGTTGCTTGCTCATGTGTTTCGCCTCTTATTTACTTGTCGTCGCCGATGAGAATCACCGCGTCGGAAAGATATTTATGTGGCGGAATTTCCAGATTGGTCGGGGCAGGCACGCCACTGAACACCCGGGCGGCGAGGTCGAACTTCGACCCGTGGCACGGACAGTAGAAGCCACCCAGCCACTCCGGACCGAGGTCGGCCGGCGCGAGGTCCGGACGGAAGGTCGGCGAACAGCCCAGGTGGGTACAGATACCCACGGCAACGAGCAGGTTCGGCTTGATCGAACGCGTGGCGTTCTTGCAGTACTCGGGCTGCTGCGGCACCTCGGACTTCGGGTCGGCCAGCTTCGGATCGTTCTTCGGCAGACTCTTGATCTGCTCTTCCGTACGATTCATCACCCAGACAGGTTTGCCACGCCATTCGACGTTGATCTTCTGCCCTGCCTCCAGCTTGCTGATGTCGACCTCGACCGGCGCGCCTGCTGCCTTGGCACGTTCGGACGGGAAGAAGCTCAGCAGAAACGGCGTCGCAACGCCGATGGCGGCGACCCCGCCGGCTGCGGCGGTAGCTACCGTCAGGAAGCGGCGACGGCCGTTGTCCACTTGCGGCTCACTCATTGTGTTGATCCTCAAACAAGATATGGAGCTTAAACTCAGACTGCTGACAAAGTTGGGGCTTGCCGCCCCGGCGGTACCGGCACAGGCCGGACTGGTGAAAATCCCGCGGGTGGCGGCAGTCTGCCTGATTCATTCCGACGCCCTCCGCCCTCGGCGGCGCGAGGGGACCTCGCTGGCGCTCGCCGGTTTTCCAGGGCCGGGTTTGTCTGCAGGCTCTTAAACCCCGCGATTCTAACTGAATACCCGGATTGCTTAAAGCGGGCTTACAGTTTTTTGCCCTGCCCTTGATCCAGGATGTCCTACAGTGACAGATGGCTGAAGGGGAAAGGCCGGCCGGGCGGCATCCGGTCGACCGTCTGCCTGTCAGACCGGATTGTCGATGTCGACGTAGCGGGCATTCAGCCCGTCCTGGCCGTGCAGCCAGCCGGCCAGCGCCTGCGCGCCAAAGCGCTCGGTCGCATGGTGGCCGGCGGCGATAAAGGCCACGCCGCTCTCGCGGGCCAGGTGGCAGCAGTATTCGGAAGCCTCGCCGGTCACGAACGCGTCGACCCCCAGCGCAATCGCCTCCTGGAAATAGCTCTGCGCGCCGCCGGTGCACCAGGCCAGCCGGCGCAGCGGCCGGTCGGCCTCGCCGATCAGCAGCGGCGTGCGGCCCAGCACCTGCCCGATACGCGCGCCAAACCCGGCCAGCGTCGCGCCGTCTGCATTGCGTCCGTACCACAGCAGGTTCTGTTCACCGGTCTGCCCGTCGGCCTCCAGGCCCAGCGCACGGCCCAGCCCGGCGTTGTTGCCCAGCTCGGCATGCGCATCAAGCGGCAGGTGGTAGGCGATCAGGCTGATGTCGTGCGTCAGCAGTGCCTTCAGCCGGGCCTGCTTGATGCCGACCACGCGTGCGTCCTCGCCCTTCCAGAAATAACCATGGTGGACGAGCAGCGCATCGGCGCCATCGGCGATGGCGGCATCGATCAGCGCCTGACTGGCGGTCACGCCGGTGACGATGCGCCGCACTTCGCCGCGCCCCTCGACCTGCAGGCCGTTCGGTGCATAGTCCCTGAACCCGCCCGGCTGCAGCAGGGTATCGAGGCGGGAAACGAGATCGCTGAGCAGCATGGCAGGCTCCGGGTCAGGGTAAGGAATGGCCGGATTGTGCCGTGCAACACCCGGCGGGCCAAGCGCAAAAAAGCCCGGCGCTGTTGTCGCCGGGCAATCCGTGGAGTGTTACATGTTCGGATAGTTCGGACCGCCGCCACCCTCCGGCGTAACCCAGTTGATGTTCTGGGTCGGGTCCTTGATGTCACAGGTCTTGCAGTGCACACAGTTCTGCGAGTTGATCTGCAGACGGGGCTCCCCCGTGTCCTGCCCGACGATCTCGTACACGCCGGCCGGGCAGTAGCGCTGCTCCGGGGCGTCGTATGTCGCCAGGTTGATGCGGATCGGCACGCCCGGGTCCTTCAGCCGCAAGTGGATCGGTTCGTCCTCGCGGTGATTGGTATTGGACAGGAACACGCTGGACAGCTTGTCGAAGGTCAGCACATTGTCCGGCTTCGGATAGACGATCTTCGGCATCTGGCTGGCCGGTTTCAGCGTCTCGTGGTCGGCATGCTTGTGATGCAGCGTCCACGGTGCGCGACCACGGAACAGATAGGTGTCGATGGCCGAGTAGATCATGGCCGGCCACAGCCCCCACTGGAACGACGGCCGCACATTGCGCACGCTGTACAGTTCGTCGTGGACCCAGCTCGCCTTGTAGGCGGCGGTATAGCCGGTGGCTTCGTTGCCGGCGTTCTCGTCGCCGAGCAGCGCGAAAAGGGTGTCGGCCGCCAGCATGGCGGACTTCATTGCCGTGTGCGTGCCCTTGATCTTCGGCACGTTCAGGAAGCCGGCGGTATCGCCGACCAGTACGCCGCCGGGGAAGGTCAGCTTCGGCACCGACTGCAGGCCGCCCTCGGACAGCGCGCGGGCGCCGTACGACAGCCGGCGACCGCCTTCGAACACGCCGCGGATGGCCGGGTGGGTCTTGAAGCGCTGGAATTCATCGAACGGCGACAGGTGCGGGTTCTGGTAGTCCAGACCGACCACATAGCCGACCACCACCTGGTTGTTTTCCAGGTGATAGATAAACGAACCGCCATAGGTGCTGGTATTCATCGGCCAGCCGATGGTGTGGGTGACCGAACCCGGCTGATGCAGCTCCGGTTTGACCTCCCACAGTTCCTTGATGCCGATGCCATAGGTCTGCGGCTCGACGCCATCACGCAGCTTGAAGCGCTCGAACAGCGTCTTGGTCAGCGAGCCACGGCAGCCTTCGGCGAAGATGGTCTGTCTGGCCCACAATTCCATGCCGGCTTCCCACGCATCGGTGCGGTTGCCTTCACGGTCCAGCCCCATGTCGCCGGTCGCCACGCCCTTGACCGAGCCGTCCTCGTGGTACAGCACTTCGGCGGCGGCAAAGCCCGGGTAGATTTCCACGCCCAGCGCCTCGGCCTGTTCGCCGAGCCAGCGACAGAAGTTGCCCAGACTGACGATGTAATTGCCGTCGTTGTGCATCTGCGGCGGCGTCGGCAGCGCACGCGAGCCGGTTTCGGTCAGATACAGGAAACGGTCGGCGGTCGCCGGCGTATTCAGCGGCGCACCCTTGTCTTTCCAGTCGGGGATCAGTTCGTCGAGGGCGCGGGTCTCGATCACCGCGCCGGACAGAATGTGGGCACCGATTTCCGAGCCCTTTTCCAGCAGGCAGACGGAAATCTCGCGGCCGTTCTCGGCAGCGAGCTGCTTGAGGCGAATCGCGCTGGACAGCCCGGCCGGGCCGCCACCGACGATCACCACGTCGTATTCCATGTATTCGCGTTCCACGCGCGACTCCTTCATGCTTTTCGGGTTTCGGCAACTATTGCATGCTATCGGCAAATGAGTCAAACGAGCGTTTGACTTTTTATTCAACCCGCTATGATAAAGCGGCCGGAGCCGGCCGCTTACACAAAAAATCGCATAGCGAATGCGGCGTTTCAGATCACGCCCTGCGCCCGCAGCCTTGCCACCTCGTCCCCGGAATAGCCGAGTTCCGCCAGTACCTCATCGGTGTGCTCGCCCAGGGCCGGCGGCGCGCGATGATAAACCAGCGGCTCGACCTCCAGCCTGATCGGACTCACGACCTGCGGCACGGCCCGGCCATGACCGTCGACCAGATCGGCGCGCAGACCGCGCGCGACAATCTGCGGATCGGCAAAGGCCTCGTCGACGGTATTGATCGGTCCGCACGGCACGCCGGCCGCATCGAGTCGCGCCAGCCATTCATCGCGGCCACGGGTGGCGAACACTTCGGCCAGTTGCGGCACCAGCAGTTCGCGATGGGCGACCCGCTGCGGGTTGGTGGCGAAGCGGTCGTCCTGCGCCAGTGCCGGCAGCCCGACCTGCTCGGCGACACGCGCAAACTGGCTGTCGTTGCCGCAGGCCAGGATGAAATGGCCGTCACTGGCGGCAAAGACCTGGTAGGGCACGATATTGGCGTGACCATTGCCGAGTCGCGGCGGGGTCTTGCCGCCGACCAGCCAGTTCATGTTGACGTTGGCCAGCATCGTCAGGGCGCAGTCGAACAGCGCCAGATCGATCCGCTCGCCGTGGCCGCTCTTTTCCCGCCCGTACAGCGCGGCGGTAATGGCACT
Organism: Microvirgula sp. AG722; assembly: GCF_003269145.1. NCBI lineage: Bacteria > Pseudomonadati > Pseudomonadota > Betaproteobacteria > Neisseriales > Aquaspirillaceae > Microvirgula > Microvirgula sp. AG722. Next base: position 52,688 of record NZ_QLTJ01000007.1, read on the forward strand.
GACCGCGTACATGCCGGTAAACAGGTCGGTCACCGCCACCCCGACCTTGTGCGGCTCGCCGTCGGCAGGGCCGGTGATGCTCATCAGCCCCGACATGCCCTGGACGATGTAGTCATAACCGGCATGCTGTGCATACGGCCCGGTCTGGCCAAAGCCGGTAATCGAGCAGTAGATCAGCCGCGGGTTCACCGTCTTCAGGCTGTCATAGTCGAGGCCGTACTTGCGCAGCCCGCCGACCTTGTAATTTTCCAGCAGCACATCGGCCTCGGCCGCCAGACGCGCCACCAGCTCGCGGCCTTCCGGCCGGCTGATGTCGACCGTGACCGAGCGCTTGCCGCGATTGGCGGCCAGGAAATAGGCCGCCGTGCCGTCGTCGAGGTTGGGAGGGCCCCAGTGGCGGGTATCGTCCCCGCTGCCGGGACGTTCGATCTTGACCACATCGGCGCCGAGATCAGCCAGCGTCTGGCTGGCCCAGGGGCCGGCCAGCACGCGGGACAGATCGAGCACCCTGATGCCGGAAAGCGGACCGGACATGTGAACTCCTTGCGCTCAGGAAAAGGCCTGGATGCCGGTCTGCGCGCGACCGAGAATCAGCGCGTGCACGTCGTGGGTACCCTCGTAGGTGTTGACCGCCTCAAGGTTCAGCATGTGACGGATCACGCCGTATTCATCGCTGATGCCGTTGCCGCCATGCATGTCGCGCGCGACACGGGCAATGTCCAGCGCCTTGCCGCAGTTGTTGCGCTTGATCAGCGAGATCATTTCCGGCGCGGCGCGGCCTTCGTCCAGCAGCCGGCCGACCCGCAGCGCGGCCTGCAGCCCGAGGCTGATTTCGGTCTGCATATTGGCCAGCTTCAACTGGATCAACTGGTTGGCGGCCAGCGGGCGGCCGAACTGCTTGCGGTCCAGCGTGTACTGGCGGGCAGCATGCCAGCAGAACTCGGCAGCGCCCATCGCCCCCCAGGCGATGCCGAAGCGGGCCTTGTTCAGGCAGCCGAACGGCCCTTTCAGGCCCTTGACGTTCGGCAACAGCTGCGCATCCGCCACCTGGACCTCGTCCATGACGATTTCGCCGGTGATCGACGCACGAAGCGAGAACTTGCCTTCGATTTTCGGTGCCGACAGCCCCGGCATGCCCTTTTCGAGGATAAAGCCGCGGATCTCGCCGTCGTCGTCCTTGGCCCAGACCACGAACACGTCGGCGATCGGGCTGTTGGTGATCCACATCTTGCTGCCCGACAGCAGATAGCCGCCGTCGACACGACGGGCACGGGTCTTCATCCCGGCCGGATCGGAGCCGGCGTCCGGCTCGGTCAGCCCGAAGCAGCCGACCCACTCGCCGCTGGCCAGCTTCGGCAGATAGCGGTCCTTCTGCTCGTCGGAACCGTAGGCCCAGATCGGATGCATGACCAGCGAGCTCTGCACGCTCATCGCCGAGCGGTAGCCGGAATCGACCCGTTCGACTTCGCGGGCGATCAGCCCGTAGGCCACGTGCGACAGGCCGGCGCAGCCGTAGCCGTCGATGGTGCAGCCCAGCAGGCCCAGTTCCCCCATCTCGCTCATGATTTCGCGGTCGAAGCGCTCGTCACGGAAGCCCTGGCGGACACGCGGCAGCAGCCGTTCCTGGCAGTAGTCGTGCGCGCTGTCGCGCACCATGCGTTCTTCTTCGGTCAGTTCTGCTTCCAGCAGCAGGGCGTCATCCCACTGGAACGGGGCCCGGTTTTGCGTTGCAGCCATGTGATTTACTCCTTTGCAGAGGATTTCGCCTGCCCCGGTGCGGGGCGTCCGACAAATTTAATTCCGCCAGGCGGAACTTTGTTCTAATATGTGGAATCAAGATACCCTCGGCACCGGTGACTGTCAAAGCCCTTGCCCCGTCTTTCCCCCTTTTTTTGCCGACCATGACCGATACCGACAAAGACCGACTTTTCGTAACCGCGCTGGCGCGCGGCCTGGACGTGCTGTCCGCCTTCGACGGCACCGCCGCACGCATGACCAATCTGCAACTGGCCAGCCGCACCGGTCTGCCGAAATCGACTGTGTCACGGCTGACCTACACCCTGACCCAGCTCGGCTATCTGAATGCGGTCGACAATGGCTATACCCTCGGTTTCCGCGTGCTGGCGCTGGCCGCCGCACAACTGAACCGCTTCGAGCTGCGCACGCTGGCCGCGCCACTGATGCGCGAGTTCGCCGACCGCCATCAGGTGTCGTGCAGCCTGGCAACCGATGACGGGGTGGAGATGGTCTATCTGGAATGCACGCGCAGCAGCGCGCGGGTAACGGTGCAGTTGTCGGTTGGTTCGCATGTGCCGATGACCCGCACCGCCATCGGCCGCGCCTGGCTGGCGGGGCTGGAGGCGGCCGAACGCGACCGGGTGTTTGCGCGGCTCGGGCAGCACTACGGCGAGGCATGGCCGGCCGAAGCGGCCCGCATCGAAACCGCCCTGGCCCAGTACCGCCAGCGCGGCTTTACCTCGTCCTATGGCGATTACGACGATGAGGTGGTGGCGGTCGGAGTGCCGATCGCGCCGATGCTGCAGGGCCAGCCCAAGCTGGCGATCAACGCCAGCAGCCCGGCCTACCAGATCAGCCAGGAACGGATGGAGCAGGACATCGCCCCGGATCTGGTCGCGCTGGCCGACCGCCTGTCCGGCCGCGCCTGATCCGGCACCGAACGACGGACGCAAAAAAACCGGGCAAGCCCGGCTTCAGACAAGACTTATTATTCGCCGACCACCACCACCGGCACGCGCGCGGCCAGCGCACACATGAGCTCATAGCCGATCGTGTCGGCGCCGGCGGCCACTTCGTCGATCGACAGGCCGTCGCCACCCCACAGCGTGACCTTGCTGCCGACGCCGGCCTGCGGCACCGGATCGAGATCGATGGTCAGCATGTCCATCGACACCCGGCCGACCAGCCGGGTACGGACGCCGTCGACCACGCACGGCGTGCCGGCACGGGCGATGCGCGGGTAGCCGTCGGCATAGCCGCAGGCGACAACACCTATGCGCATCGGCTGCGACGCGGTAAAGCGTGCACCATAGCCAACCCGGTCGCCCGGCTGCAGTTCCTGCACGCCGATGATGTCCGCTTCCAGCTTCATGGTCGGCGCCAGGCCGAGCTGTTCGGCCGACTGGTCGGCAAACGGGCTCGCGCCGTACAGCATGATGCCCGGGCGCACATACTCGCGCCGCGCCACGTCGTAGCGCAGTGTCGCGGCCGAGTTGGCCACGCAGCACGGCAGATCCAGTCTGGCATTGACGGCGTCGAAGCGCAGCAACTGCGGTTCGATGCCTTCGTCGTCATCGGCGGTGGCGAAGTGGGTCATCAGCCCGCGCACCCTGACCTGCGGCAGTTGTCGCAGCCGGGCCAGCACGTCGGCGGCCTGCTCCGGCCGGAAGCCGAGCCGGTTCATGCCGGTGTTGATCTTGATGAACACGTCCAGCGGCCGGCCACCGGCCGGCAGCGCGCGCAGCCAGTCGAGCTGGAAGGCGGAATGCACCGGCACCCACAGCCCGTTCGCCACGGCGACGTCGACTTCCTCTCGGTCGAAGCAGCCTTCCAGCAGCAGGATCGGCTGGGTGATGCCGGCCTCGCGCATTGCCAGCGCGTTCTCGATATTGATCAGCCCGTAGCCGTCGGCCACCGGCGCGAGCGCCTGCGCGACACGCAAGTAGCCGTGCCCGTAGGCATCAGCCTTGATGACGGCGAAGGCAAAACTGTTGGGGGCCAGACGTTTGGCAAGCAGGTAATTCTGACGGATGGCGGCGAGATCTATCGTCGCTTGAATCGGACGGGTCATGATGTAGGGCAAATCTCGATAAGCAGGGGGCAACACGCGGTGTGATAGTATCAACCATCTCCGCTGGAGCGGTGCTTTTTTAAACAAAACGTTTAATATTTCAACCAACGCCAAGCATGGACATACTGCAAACGCTGATCGACTTTTTTACCGGGTACGGCTATGCAGCCGTGTTCCTGGTGCTGCTGGCGTGCGGTTTTGGCGTACCGATTCCCGAGGACGTCACGCTGGTTGCCGGCGGCATCATCTCCGGCCTCGGTTACACCAACGAACACACGATGTTCCTGGTCGGCATGGCCGGCGTACTGGCGGGCGATTCGACCATGTTCATGATCGGTCGCCTGTACGGTCCGCGCGTGCGCCGGTTCAAGTTCGTCCGTCGCATCCTCACGCCACAACGGTTCAGGATGGTACAGCAGAAATTTGCCCGTTACGGCAACTGGGTGCTGTTCGTCGCCCGTTTCCTGCCCGGCCTGCGCACCCCGATTTTCCTGACTGCCGGCATGTCGCGGCGCATCCCGTTCTGGCGCTTCCTGCTGCTTGACGGCCTTGCCGCGCTGATCAGCGTGCCGATCTGGGTCTACCTCGGCCACTTCGGCGCCAACAACCGCGAATGGCTGATGCAGATGGTGTCGCGCGGCCAGCACGGCCTGTATGCGCTGATGGCGGTCATTGCAGTGGCGCTGTTCGCCGTCTGGTGGCGCAAGCGCAAACGCAAGGCCGACTGCTGACGCGCAAGCGGTACGCCCCGCCGGGGGTGTTACAATCGCGCCTTTGTCGAACTCCGGCCGGCAAGCCGATGCGCCCGTGCGCGTCGCCCGCTTGCCCGCCCCTCGTGACGAAGGACACACCATGAGCCTCAAATGCGGCATTGTCGGCCTGCCCAACGTCGGCAAGTCCACGCTGTTCAACGCGCTGACCAAGGCCGGCATCGAAGCGGCGAACTACCCGTTCTGCACCATCGAACCGAACGTCGGCATCGTCGAAGTGCCCGATCCGCGCCTCGACGAACTGTCGAAGATCGTCAAGCCGCAGCGGGTTCAGCCGGCCATCGTCGAATTCGTCGACATCGCCGGTCTGGTGGCCGGCGCCAGCAAGGGTGAAGGCCTCGGCAACCAGTTCCTGGCCAACATCCGCGAAACCGATGCCATCGTCAACGTGGTGCGCTGCTTCGACGACGACAATATCGTCCACGTCGCCGGCAAGATCGACCCGATCTCCGACATTGAAACCATCGGCACCGAACTGGCGCTGGCCGACCTGTCGACGGTCGAAAAGGCCATCACCCGTGACGGCAAGAAGGCCAAGAGCGGCGACAAGGACGCGATCCGCCTGATCGCCGTGCTGGAAAAGGTCCGCGCCCATCTCGACGCCGGCCTGCCGGCCCGCAGCCTCGGCCTGGACCCGGAAGACGTCGAACTGGTCCGCCCGTTCTGCCTGCTGACCATCAAGCCGGCAATGTACGTCGCCAACGTGGCCGAAGACGGCTTCGAGAACAACGACTACCTCGACCGCCTGAAGGCCTTTGCCAGCAAGGAAGGCGCACCGGTCGTGGCGGTCTGTGCCTCGATCGAATCGGAAATCGCCGACCTCGACGATGCCGACAAGCAGGAATTCCTCGACAGCCTCGGCCTGGCCGAACCGGGCCTGAACCGGCTGATCCGCGCCGGCTACCAGCTGCTCGGCCTGCAGACCTACTTCACCGCCGGGGTAAAGGAAGTCCGCGCCTGGACCATCCACGTCGGCGACACCGCGCCGCAGGCGGCCGGCGTCATCCACACCGACTTCGAACGCGGCTTCATCCGCGCGCAGACCATCTCCTACGCCGACTTCATCGCCTGCGGCGGCGAAGCCAAGGCCAAGGAAGCCGGCAAGATGCGCTCGGAAGGCAAGGAATACGTGGTGCAGGATGGCGACGTGATGAACTTCCTGTTCAACGTCTGAGCCTGAGCATGGACGCCACCGGATGCCGGTGGACGACAAAACCCCCGCAATGATTGAGCTTTGTGGGGGTTTTTGTTTATTTCTGTCCAGGGCGGTCGTTGAAATCCCGGCGTGAGCCGGGTGTGGGGCCGGAGATGACGCCATGGAAGCCTTCCGCACCGGAGCGACCCGGGCGGTCCCGGTCAGACAGACCAGTCATCCTCGCCGGCCGCGCCATCGCCTCCGGCGGGACCTGCCGCCGGCAATGCCGGCGAATGCGCCGACGCGGCGGGGGGCGGCGCAGCGGTGGCCAGCCGCGCGTCCGGTATCGGTCGCAGCACCAGCCACAGGGCGGCGGCAATCATGCCCCCACCCAGCGCGTGGGCCAGCGTGGCAGCTTCGCCCAGGATCAGCCAGCCCCAGAACACGCCGAACAGCGGGATCAGGAAAGTCACCGTCAGCGCCTTCAGCGGTCCCACATCGGCAATCAGCCTGAAGAACAGGATGTAGGCCGCCGACGTGCACAGCAGGCCAAGCGCCAGCATCGACATCCACACCGGGGCCTCCACCTCGCCCCAGGGAATCGAACGGGTCGAGACATCCAGGGCGGCAAACGGCAGCAGCATCAATACTGCACCGATCTGGCTGCCCAGAGCGACGATCCGGCTGTCGAGGCCGCCGCGTGCGGTAATCCAGCGCCGGGTCAGAAAACCGGCCAGCCCATAGCAGAACGTCGCCAGCAGACAGGCCGCCACGCCCCACAACACGGCCCCGCTGACATCGAGCGGCCCGGTACGGGTCAGGACGGCGACCCCGGCCAGCCCGACCAGTACGCCGGCGGCCCTGGCGCCGGTCATCCGCTCGCCAAAACAGGCCATGCCGACCAGCACGCCCATCAACGGGGTCATCGCATTCAGAATGGCGCTGTAGCCGGCTGGCAGCACCCGGGCCGCCAGCGCGTACATCAGGAACGGGATGCCGGAGTTGATCACTCCCAGCGCCAGCGCCGCGCCGAGTTTGCCGTGGAACGACAGCCGCACCCGCAGCAGCAGCACCAGTGCGAGCAGGCCGAAAGCGCCCAGCAGCACGCGGCCGAATGCCGTGGGCACGGCCCCCAGCACCGGGGCCGAAATGCGCATGAACAGAAAGCTGCCGCCCCAGAGTGCGGCAAGCAGGAACAGGCGGGCGAGACTGGCGGGATTCATGATTGACCGTGACCTTTGCATGCTGCACCGGGGGAACTGCTTCCCGGATTTTCAGGGGGAAAGGCCGATTCTTCAAACGATTTGTTCTGGCTGGCTATTTAGTCTGGCTAAATCCTGTCAGCCACCGGCGAAGGCTGTTGTATTCAGACCGGATTTGACGATCGCAGCGGGAAAACGCTAGTTTTACCGGCAGCTCAGTGGGTGATCAGGCATTGCCAACCGATATTTTCATTCCCGCTCATGCTGGAAGAGGCCCTGCCTGACGCCCCTTCGACCCTGCTTTTTTTATCCATTACGTCATTGACACATCAAAGCCACTAATTATTTCCGCGGTCAAATTTTTATTTAATAGAGATTATAAATGTCTGCGAGAAAATGCATGCCCGGTGCCCGCTTGAAACGGGTTGGCAATATGACGGCGCTTTCCCTTGCCGCACCATTTTATGCCCCTGCCGCCCCCGCACAAGTGGCCGAACCGCTGCCGGTCAGCTGGGAAATCGCGGCTACAGGCGCCGATGCCGCCCGGCGCGCCGGTTTCAGGGGAAAGGGCGTCGCCATCGGCGTGCTGGACAAGGGCTTTCTGGTCCGGCACCCGTTATTGTCCGGGCCCAATTTTCATCCGCTCGACAGCACCCTGAATATCGACGGCAACACGCTGATTTTCGACGCCCGCGTACTGCAGCGGGACGAGCGCGGCTATGCCACGCACGGTGCGTCCGTCAGCGCCGCCATTGCCGGGCGGGCCTATCCCGATCTTGGCTACCTCGGCGGCATCGCGCCCGAGGCTGACCTGTACCTGTCATCGATGACCCCCTCCGACGTGATTTTCGCCACGGCACACGGGAGCAAAAGCGCGGAGGCCGGCAATGACAACACCCTGTTCCAGCCTCTCGACCAGCAACTGCTCAGCCATGGCCTGCGCACCCTGTACCGGGATGTGTCCGCGCTGCGCGTGATCAACAACAGCTGGAATGACGAAGCGGCCGGTGATCGCCCGGCGGATGTCGATACCGCCTATCGACGCGCAAGGCAACTCGACACGGGAAACGCGCCGCTGATCGACAGCCTGCGTGCCGCCGCCCGGCAGGATGTCCTGCTGGTATTCGCGGCCGGCAATGAGCACCGTGCCCAGCCGGGCCTGATGGCGACCCTGCCGCGCTACCTGCCTGAGCTCGAGCCCCATTTCCTGTCCGTGGTCGCGCTGGATGCGGAAGGCCGGCTGGCGGCGTACTCGAACCAGTGCGGCGTCAGCAAGGACTGGTGCCTGAGTGCGCCGGGCGACATCTATGCGGCCAGCGCCAGCCATGCCCCGGCCGACACCGGTCCGGCCTACAACCTGGTTCGCGTCAAGGGCACCTCGATGGCCGCGCCGCTGGTCAGCGGTGCAGCCGGGCTGATCAGGGAACGCTTCCCGTACATGACCATGGCCCAGGTACGCGGCGTCATGCTCAGTACGGCAACGCCCGAGGGCGCAGAGCGGGTCAGCGAGGCCCAGGGCTGGGGCCGGCTGAACGTGGCCAGAGCCTTGCAGGGGCCGGAACAGCTGCTTGGCGACCCGGTCTACCATCTCGACCGTGCCAGCGACCCGGAGGGCGATGTCTGGCGCAACGATATCGTCGCCGGCGGCCGGCTGGGCAAGGCCGGCAATGGCACACTGTCGCTGGCAGGCATGCGGAACCGCTTTGCCGGCGTCACCGTGCATGACGGGCTGCTGACGCTGGAACAGGCCCATGTCTTCAGCCAGTCAAGCCGGGTCGAGGGCGGGGAGCTGCGTGTCGACGGCTCGCTGGAGGGCCCGGCACTGGACGTGGCACCGGCAGGCACCCTGAGCGGCAGCGGCGATATCCGGGCGCCGACCCGGATCGACGGCAGCCTGGCGTCGCAGCAGGCATCGCGTGCACTGACCTTTCACCACTCGCTGATCCTGGGACGGCACAGCCGCACGCGGCTTGCCGCCGCACCGCTCGTGCTGTCCGGTTCCCGGGCCCAGGCCATGCTCGGCGGCACACTGATACCGTCCGGTCTGACGGCAGGCAGCCGGCCACTGCTCAGGACCACGGCCGGCGCACGCTACCACGGCCGCTTCGACCGCCTGCAGCAGGACCCGGCGCTGAATGCCGCCGGTCAGCGCCATGACCTGCTGTTCGCCCCCGACGGCATCCGTGTCGCCGTTCATCCACAAACGCTTCCCGGCCAGCAGGCGCTGACGGCCAATGCCGCCCGTGGCGCCACCCTGCTCAATCAGTTGCGCGATCATCCGCAGGCGCTGGGCGACAGCCGCTACAACCGCTGGTTGCAGCAGGCGCTGGCCGGGCACGCCGGCAGCCTGCCGCAAACCATCGGTGGCCAGATCCATGCCGACCTCGGTGCGGCACTGCTGCAGCAACCGCTGCGACTGCAGTCCGCCTTGCAGACGCAGCTGGGCCACCCGGGACAAGTCCCGGGTGGCAAGCGCTGGTGGCTGGATGCGGTCAGCGAGCGGGCGCGCAGCAGCGCCCGGCCCGGCATCGCCGCCAGCAAGGAGCACAGCAGCACGCTGCGGCTGGGGGTCAGCCTGCCGGTCAGCGAACGGCTGGCGTTCAGCGGCGGTTTCTCGCCAGGCAAGGACACGGTCAGCGCGGTCTCCGCCCACGCCCGGACCGACCTGCTCCAGCTGGGCGTGGCGACGCGCTACGGGCTTCGTGCGCTCGGTCACGGGCCGTATATCGGCGGGCAACTGGCCGTCAGCCGCGCCAGCAGTACGATCACGCGCAATCTGGCGCCGCTGGGGCAGACGCGAGGCGACACCGGCGGCTGGCTTTACAGTGCCGGCCTGACCGGCGGCTATCGCTGGCCGGCCACGCCGGACAGCATGATCACGCCTCATGCCGGTCTGCAGGGCAGCCGGGGTCATCTGCGCGCGTTCCGGGAGCACGGCGGCGAACTGCCCCTTTCCGTCGAGCGCGGCACGCTGTCCACGCAGACCGCGCTGGCCGGCATCGATCTGGAACAACGCTGGCAGCGCGGACGCTGGGCCCTGCTCCCCGGTCTGAGCATCGCTTACCAGCGCACACTCGGTCGCAGCAGCCAGCACAGCCAGACCCGGATCGACGGCTTCACAGTCGGGCAGACCTCGGCGCGGCACGGCCGGGACCGCGTCGCCGCCAGTCTGAAGCTCGACGCCCGCTATGCCGACTGGACCGCCCGGGTGCGTCTGGCCGGCCTGACCGGCAGCGGGGACAGCGGTGGTGCAGCCAGCCTGCAGCTGTTCCGGGCATTCTGAGTCGGCAGGACAGAATGCCGGACAGCGAACAACCCGAGCCTGTTGGTCAACAGACTTCAGACTGTCCACAAACCCCGTCCACGAAGAATGGACGAGCGAAGCGAGGTTTCCCCGCGGCGGCGGGGACGGAAGAGGCAGGGTTCAATCAGGCAGGCTGCCGTGTTCACGACAGTTTCTGTCAGTCGGGCGTGCACCGACGCCACTGCAACCGTCTGTGCCCACCTTCATGAGCAGTCTGAAACCTGTTGGTCAACAGGCTTGCGGGTCTGCCGTGGTCGGGAAGCACACCCAGTGCGATCGCCCTGGCGATGCCGGCATCACGTCCCCTTCCTGACCGTCCCCGCTTTCAGAAACGCCCCGCGCACTTCGAACCGTACCTGCTCGATCACCTGCTGACGGTCGCGCAGCTGCAGCACGTGGCGCCCGGGCATCGGGAACCAGGCCAGCGTCGCCCCGCTGCCGAGCAGCCTGCCATCCAGCCACCACTGCGGCCGGGCAATGCCGCTGGCGCGAAACACCACGCGCTGGTTCTGCGGCGGGATGTCCGGGTCCAGCGCATAGATCGCACCATCGACCGGATTGCCGATGCCGCGCGTGCGGCTGCGGCGGTCATCATCGGCCGCGTAGATCATGTCGCGCGCGGTACCGGGCAGGAAGTATTCGCGATGGGCGACTTCGACGTTCCGCTCGAAGCGCACCTGGCGTCGCTCCACCCCGGCTGGCGGTGCCGGCGGGCGTGACGGTACGCCATCGTGCAGCCGGTTCATCAGTGCCAGCCAGACCGGCGCCGCACCGTGCATGCCGGACACGTCCCACATCGGCGCACCACTGGCATTGCCGACCCACACCCCGACCGTGTAGCGGCGCGAGTAGCCCACCGCCCAGTTGTCGCGCATGTCCTTGCTGGTACCGGTCTTCACCGCACTCCAGAAGCGGGTGGCCAGCGCACTTTCCAGACCGAAGGTGCGGGCCCGCGCGGTGCGGTCGGACAGAATGTCGCTGATGATGAAGCTGCTGCGCGCATCCAGCTGCCGGGCCGGCGCCGGCCGGGGGTCCCTGACCTGCCAGCGCAGCGGACTGCCGAGTCCCCCGGTCGCCAGCGTGCGATAGGCATTGACCAGCTCCAGCAGCCGGACATCGGCAGAGCCCAGCGCCAGGCTGTAACCGTAGTAGTCGCCGGACTCGGACAGGCTGCTCAGGCCGAGGTCGTACAGACGCTGGCGCAGCCGGTTCGGCGTGACCATCTCGATGGTGCGGACCGCCGGCGTATTCAGCGACGAGGCCAGCGCGGTACGGACCGAAACCGGCCCCTTGAAATCCTTTTCGTAGTTCTGCGGCGCATACAGGCCGCTGCTTGTCCGCAGGTCGAGCGGGCTGTCGTTCAGCAGCGACGCCGCCGTCAGCCAGCGCCCTTCCAGCGCGATCTGGTACAGGAACGGCTTCAGCGTCGAGCCGGCCTGGCGCAGGGCGGTCACGCCATCGACCGCGCCGGCCCGCGACAGATCGCCACTGGAACCGACCCAGGCCAGAATGTCGCCGCTGGCATTGTCCAGCACCAGCAGCGCCCCATCCTCGACATTGCGCTGGCGCAGATCGGCCAGCTGCCGGCGCAGGACACGGGTGGCGAAACGCTGCAGATCGCCGTCCAGCGTGGTGCGAACGGTGCTGCCGGCCGCCTGCGGCGACCGCGCCAGCAATTTGCGGGCGAAATGCGGCGCCAGTTGCTCGCCGCGCAGATAGTCATTGCCGTGCCGCGCCAGCGCAAAGCGGGTTTCGGCATCGATCCGGGCGCAGTCCTGCGCCTTTGTGCCGACGCGGCCCATGTCGCGCAGAATGCCGCAGGCGCGCTGCGCGACCCGGTCCGGACTGGCATTCGGGGCGCGGATCAGCGCCACGGCGATCGCGGATTCGTGGGCATTCAGCCCTGACGGCGACTTGTCGAACATCGACGCCGCCAGCGCATCCAGACCGACGATCTCGCCCCGGAAACTGACCAGATTCAGGTATGCCTCGAGGATCTGCGCCTTGCTCCAGCGGCGTTCCAGCCACTGTGAACTGACCCCCTGCCCGACTTTCTGCACCAGCGAGCGCCGCTGCGCGCCGCGCCGCAGATCGTCGTCCAGCAGGCCGACCAGCTGCATGGTCAGTGTCGAGGCGCCACGCGTGCGCTGGTTCCACAGATAGCCCCAGCTGGCGGCGGCCACCGCCGACCAGTCCACCCCGCTGTGCTGATAGAAGCGGCGGTCCTCCGACATCACCAGCGCCTGGCGCATGGCCGGCGAGATGTCGGTCAGCGTGACCCAGTCCAGCCGGCGCACCCGCGCATCGACCCGCATGCGCTGCAGCGGCTGGCCGTTACGATCCATCAGGGCCACGTCGGACGAACGCCAGCCGGCCTTGACCTGCTGAAAGTCCGGCATTGCCTGCACAGCCGGCGCGATGATCAGCGCGGCCAGCAGCGCCAGCCCGCGCCCGGTTCCGGCCAGCCTCACGGCTTCGCCTTTACCGTGAACGGCGGATTCGGCGCCGCACCGAACACGTCCGGCGCATACAGCGCCTCCACCCGGGTCGGCGGCAGCCGGAACACGCCGGCATTGTTCAGCCGCATGCTGTACTCGACGCTGAAGCCGCCGCGCGGCACGTACTGGTAGTAGGCGCGATAGCCGGCAAAGCGTCGCTCGACATAGGCCGGCCACGCGTCACCGCTCTGCTGTTCGCCCTGGGTGGCGATCTGCGAATCGCGGCCCATGCCGCTGCCGAGAATGCTGGCACCGGCCGGCACCGGGTCGTCGACCACCACCCAGGTCATGCCGGCCTGGGCGCTGATGTCCAGTTTCACCCGCAGCACATCGCCGCGCGAATACTGGCCGGACACGCTCTGCTGCACCGGCGTGATGGTTTTTTTGACACGGTAGCCGGCCGCCTGCGGCGCCCCCAGCGGCACGGCCGCCAGCACCTGCACCGTCGCCCATGGCGCACCGCTGCCCTGCTGGGCCAGCGTCAGCGAGGCCTGACCGCGTCCCGGCCACGGCAGCATCACCGCTGCCGGCTGCGGCGTGGTCCAGGGCACGGCCCGCTTGCCGGCGCCCAGCGCCAGCTGCACCTGACCGGTCACCGGCCGGGTTTCGAACTGGCTGCCGAACCGCTTCACCGCCAGCGTGCCCCAGGCATTGGCATTGGTGGTCCACCAGGCGCCCTTCTGCTGCCGCGCCAGCAATCCGGTCAGCAGCCGTGGCACATCGTCCTTCCAGCCCGGCACCTTGCTGGCGACCAGCAGCAGCCGCGCCGCATTGACGTCGGCGTTGCCCATCAGCCACCACCAGTAGTCATCACGTTCGGTGGAGAACACCAGCCGCGTGCCCTGATAGGTCAGCCGGCTGCGCAGGATCTGTTCGGCCTGATGCAGCTTGCCGTCACGGTCGGCCACATCGGGCAGGCGCTGCAGCAGCGACAGCCAGTCGATCAGCATCGCCGTCGACCAGCTGTTCGGCTGGATGGTCACGGTATCGAGCTGACGCGCCCGGGCACGGTCGTAGCGTGACAGCGCTTCCAGCGCCGCCAGCCGGCGTGCATCGCCGGAATCGCGCGGCATCCACAGATCACGCCGCAACTGCCCTTCGACAAACCGGGTCAGCCCGGTCAGCATGCGCTCGCGCGCCGCATCGGGAATCGTCCAGCCGGCTTCGTTCGATACCGACAGCAGATAGGCGGTCAGCGTGTCGCTGCCACTGGCGCGGCTGCCTTCCTGGGACGGGAAGTACTGCGCCAGCCCGTCGCCGTCCAGATAGGTCGGCAGCTCGGCCATGATCGCGTCCCAGCGCGCCTTGTCGTCCAGGCCGATGGCGATCGACGAACGCTGTTCGAGGCAGGTGAACGGATAGCGCCGGAACCAGTCGCGCACCGACGGCAGTTCGTCGGCCAGCCGCGCCTGCAACTGCACCGAGACGCCACCGCGGCCCGGCTCGGCCCCCGGCGGCAGGCCGACCGGGATCGCCAGTTCACCATCCAGCTGGCGCAGCGTGGCCTGCTGCACCGTGACCGGCGTGGCCGCTTCGACCTGCTGGCTGAAGGCCAGCCGGTCCTGCGCGTGTTCACCCCCCTGCTCCTTCGCCGTCAGCGTCCACGGCAGGGTGGTGATGCCGGCCGGCACCACCACATTCCATTTGACCTCGCGTGCCTCGCCGGCCGGGATCTGCACCGTCTGCGCAGCCAGTGCCGGCAGGCCGGGCGCCTGTGCCTCCACTACCGTTTTCATCGCCCGGCCGGAGCCGTTGCGCACGGTGATGCCGGCCTCGACCCGGTCGCCGGATCGCGCCAGCGGCGGAATGCCGGCGGTGATCTGCAGGTCCTGGGTCACGGTAATGGTGGCCGATCCGGTGCCGAAGTACGCCGAGCCGGCGTCGGCGATCGCCACCAGCCGGAAACGGGTCAGCGCATCGTTCAGCGGTACGCTGACGGTGGCGCTGCCGGTCCGGTCCAGCACCACCCGCGGCTGCCAGGTCAGCAGGGTATCCAGCAGCTCGCGCGTCGGCGCAAAGCCGCCGCCGCCGCCCGGCTCGAGCGCCTTGCGACCGAAGTGGCGCTTGCCGACCACCTGCAATTGCGCGGTCGAGGTCTCCACGCCATAACTGCGTCGCTGCAGCATGGCGTCCAGCAGATTCCAGCTGGTGTTCGGCTGCAGTTCCAGCAAGGCCTCGTCCACCGCCGCGAACGCCACTTCGGTGCCGGCCGGAACCGGCTGGCCGTTCGGCAGCTTGACCTGGACCCTGACCGTCGCCGTCTTGCGGATCGAATATACCGGCTTGTCCGGCGTCACCGTCACCGCCAGCTGGTGGCCGGCGCTGCCGACGGTGATTTCCGCCAGCCCGTATTTGAAGGCCGGTCGCGACAGGTCCACCATGGCGGTCGGCGCCTGGTATTCGCCGCCCTCGTTGCGGAAGGCATCCCACCAGTCGCGCGGCGTCTTCCAGCCCCAGGTAAAGAACGAATACCACGGCACCTCACGCACGCGGCCACGCACGGCCAGCACCGACACATAGACGTTCGGCGCCCAGTCCGGCCCGATCTTCAGCTCGAAAGACGGGTCCTTGCCGCTGAGTTCGATCACCCGGGTCTCGATCACGCCCTCGCGCTCGATGGCCAGCAGCGCCGTCGCCTTGCGGAACGGCATCCGCACCTGGAAGCGGGCGGTATCGCCCGGCTGGTAGCGCTTCTGTTCCGGCAGCACGTCGATGCGGTCATTGTTGTCGACGTCGAACCACATCTCGTCGCGGTTGCTGACCCAGATGCGCTGCGCGGCACGGGCGCTGTGGCTGTTGCCGTCATCGGCCTCGGCGATCAGCTCGATGCTGCCTTCCCGGGCCAGTTCGATCTCGCAGAACATCAATCCACGGCGGTCGGTCTTGCCATCGCAGACCTGGCCCAGATCCTTGCTGGTTTCCTGATGGTCATACGCATAGAAACCGCCGACCAGCCGTTTGCGGGTCGACAGGTATTCATGCTGGCGCGCCCTGACGCTGACCGTGCGGTTGGCCACCGGCTGCCCGCGGGTATCCAGCACCACTGCCTTCAGGCTGACCCGCTTGCCGGCTGCGACCCAGTCGTCGACCGCCAGCCCGACGCGCACGCCGGCCGGCCACAGCGTGACCGTGCGCGACAGCGTCTGCACTTCGCCGTTCGGGTCGCTGTAGGTCGCCTCCATCACCATGTCGTATGGCCGGTCGAGCTTCGGCAGCTCGCGCACGGCGGTCTGGCCATTGCCATTGCCGTCGAGGGTGAAAGCGGACTTGTCCAGCACCACCTTGCCGTCCAGCGACTTCTGCGGTTCGCCGCGCGCACTTTCCGGTGCGGCGAAACTGAAATTGTCATAGCCGTCGGCCTGGTCGTAGCGTGCGCGCAGCATCGCGCTGACTTCCACCGGCAGGCCTTTGGCCGGCCCCCCGGTGCCGTAGGCCATCGACACCCGCACCGGTACCCGGCCCGGCGCAATGGTGGTCTTCGGATCGGTGCCCAGCTGGCCCCGCATGACCGGCAGGCGGAACTCCTCGACCCGGAAGCGGCCGGTGTACAGGGTGATGCCGTCCAGATCGATACTGGCAGGACGGGTGTCGCCCGACTGGCGGGTCGGCTTGCGCGTCAGCGTCACCGAGTACATGCCAAGCCTGGCCGCCTTCGGCAGGGCAAAGCTCGATTCGGCATGGCGCCCGCCGCGCCAGCTCAGCGGGAAACGGTACTCCTCGCCGCTGCCCTCATGGGTCACGGTCATCTGGTCCGGCAACTGCCCGGCCTTCGGCAATGCCAGACCGCGAGCGGTCTCGACGCGCAGGAAATGCTTCATCGACACCGTTTCGCCGGCACGGAACAGCGGCCGGTCGAATACGGTGCTGGCGCGCACGGTCGGCTGCGGCGTGGTGTCGGTCGGCACCGGGAAGCGCCACGGCTCGATCCCCTGGTTCCAGCCGGAACGCACGAAGGACACGTCCTCGCGGCCCTGCGCATCCTTCTTGCGCGCAGTGACAAACAGCCCGTACAGCCCGCCGTCCGGGCAGCGCCCGGCTTCATCCAGCGGCTGGTCGATGCGGGCCACGCCCTGCGCATCGGTCTTGCCCTGCCACAACAGCTCGCGGCGGCAGTCGTAGACCGACACCCGCGCGTCGGCCACCGGCCGGGCGCGGTCGAGCGTGGTCACCCACACCGCCGCATTGTCCCGCCCGCGCTTCAGGTGCACGCCAAGATTGGTCACCAGCATCGCGGTGCGCACATACATCGGCGCGTCCTCGGCCAGCAGCGACTTGCCGAGCAGGCGCGATTTCAGTTCGACCACGTGCAGGCCCGGTTCGCGCGCCGGAATGCCAACCACCGAGAACGGCCACTTGCCGCTCTTGTCCTGCACCATCGGCACCTGCATCGCCTGCACGCCGTGCTGCCCCTGCAGCAGGCTCAGGCGGCGGGTCTCCACCGGCTTGCCGCGCACCAGGGTCGTCGTCTCGTGCCAGTGTTCGACCCGGGCCAGCCAGTCCATCATCGAGCGGTCGTCGGTCACGGTCAGGTTGTTGGCACCAACCTGGATCTGGCGGACATCGAGGCCGGCCTCCACGTCGCGCAGCGTGACCGCGATGGCCGGGTCGGCATTCAGTTCGACAATGCCGAACGGTGCGGCGGCGAACTTGGCCAGCGGCGGTGCCGAGGCGGTGGAGAACGCGAGCGGGAACGAGGCCCGGTTGTCCAGCGTGCGACCGCTGTCATCCCTGAAGCCATCCGGCAGCGTCAGGGTAAACGCGGCATTGGGCGGGAACGGCGGCTTGAAGCTGACCTCGTAGACCGTGCTTTCGGTTTCGCGACCGAAATCCGGCTTGCGCTCGCCGTTCGGCGTCCGCAGCCGGATCTGCTCGGCCAGCTTGCGCGTGACCGGCGCCGAGAAATGCAGCGTGACCGGACGCAGCGGAATGCATGCTGCCTTTGCGCTTTCGCGCTTGCAGGTGAACGAGGCATTGAAGGCCTCGCGCACCGGGTACTCCAGCGTCTGCCGCTCGGCGCTGCCCGGACGCGTCAGCACCAGCTTGACCCGCTTGCCGGCCGGCAGGCGCTGGCCGCAGCTGACCGCGTCGACATTGGCCGCCTGCTGCTGCCAGCCCAGGTGCCTGATCAGCGCATTGCGGTCAGCAGCGGCGACACGCCGGGCCGGCAGCCGTTCCGGCGATCCCTCGACCTGGCAGAACATCGGTACTGGAGCCGCGACCCGGCCATTGAAGCGCAGGGCAAAGGTCTGGTCCTCGTCGATGGTGCCGCCGTTGTACGGTGCGCTTTCCACCACCGCCAGCGGGCCGGTGGAAAAGCGGAACTGGCGCTGGCCGCTGATTGCCTCACCGGCCAGCGTGGTCAGCGCCGGCCTGACACTGAAGCGGCACGTGGTCGCCGCCGGCACCCCGTGCGGGAAGTCCATGACCCACGAACGATCGTCGATCCAGTGGCCGTTGCCCTTCTGCGCGCAGTCGATGTCGAACGGCGCCGGCGCGGACACATTGCCCATGCGGATCATCGGTGCGGAAAACGTCGCCCGCACCTGCTGGATCTCGCGCACCTCGTTCTGCGGGGAGAAGGACAACACGCTCGCGGCCATCGACCACGGCGAAGCCAGGGCGATGGCGAGCAGGGCGAGGGTATGGGTGGTTTTCAGTTTCATGACGATCGGCAGGCAAGGACGAAGAAAAGGGGCAAAACAGCGGTCGACAGCCCCGAAAGGGCAGCGCATGCGGACGGAATCGACAACTGCCGTTACCTTACCTGTTTAGCCTGTTTGCTGATACCGCCCGGCAAATACATGAAAAAGCCCCGCGCAAGCGGGGCTCAGACTGTCCACACACTCCGCGACGACGAACGGGCGGGCGTAGCAGGGTTGCCGGGAAACGGTACCGGTGGCCGCCTTAGCGGTACACCAGCCCGCCGTCGATCATCGGCGCCTGACCGGTCATGTAATCGGCGTCCGGACCGGCCAGATAGGACACGAAGGCGGCCACGTCGTCCGGCGTCTCGGCACGGCCGAGCGCGATGCCTTCGACGAACTTGCGATAGGTCGCGCCCGGCTCGGCACCGGTGGCTTCGACCATGCCCTTGTCGATCTCGACCCACATGTCGGTGCCGACCACGCCCGGGCAGTAGGCATTGACGGTGATGCCGGACGAGGCAAGTTCCTTGGCCGCCGCCTGGGTCAGCGCGCGAATGGCGAACTTGGTCGCGGAATAGACGCCGAGCAGCGCATAGCCCTCATGGCCGGCGATCGACGAGGCATTGATGATCTTGCCCTTGTGCCCGCGCGCCCTGAACTTCTTCGCCGCCGCCTGGATGCCCCACAGCACACCGTCGACATTGATCCTGAAAATGCGCTCGGTTTCCGCCGGCGTGACATCCAGCAGCGCCCTGACCTGGGCGATGCCGGCGTTGTTGACCATGATGTCGAAGCCGCCGAGCGTCTTCTCGGCATGCTCCACCGCCGCGTACACCTGATCGCGGTCACCGACATCGGCCACGAAAGTCGTGGCCTTGCGTCCGAGCGCCGCCACTTCGGCCGCCACGGCGGCCATCTTGTCCTGGTGCAGGTCGACGATGGCGATATCCGCGCCATCCTTCGCCAGCCGCAAGGCAATGGCACGGCCGATTCCCTGACCAGCCCCGGTAACCAGGGCCACTTTTCCATCAATGGTACGCATGATGTTTCCTTCCGGATGTGGGTAATACGGTGGATCCGTATCCGATTCTGCTCCGTTTTCCGGCACGAGGGTTTGCCCTGCGACATCAGAACGGCTCCCGGCAGCTCGACTTGCGGACCCGCGGAGTAAAATGACGGCGGCAAGCCGGTCTGCCCCCGGCCAGGCTTTCCCTGCAACGGCGGGGCATGCCAGGCGAGAATCTCTGTCAAGTATTTGTACCTGAACACAATATTTGTGTCATAAGCACGCCAGACTACACGTTTGCCCTGCCGTTGCCCGCCCGGACCGGAGGGAAAAACATATACGCCATCAAGCCCGTATGAAAAGACGACTGCAATGTTCAACAACAAACTGAAGCAGGCCTGCGCAGCGCTACAGCAGCAGGTCGATGAGCAGGCTGCGATCATGCAGGCGCTGGACCGCGCCTCGGCCATCATCACCTTCGATCCCGACACCACGGTGCTGAGCGCCAACGCCAATTTCCTGCGCACGCTCGGTTATCGGGACAGCGAAGAAGTCGTGGGCAGGAAACATGCGACCTTCTGCCTGCCGGAAGACGCCGCCAGCCCGGCCTACCGGCAGTTCTGGGAGCGGCTCAAGCGTGGCGAATCCTTCAGCGGCCGGGTACGGCGCAAGGCCGCCGACGGCCGCATCGTCTGGCTGGAAGCCAGTTACAACCCGATCCTGGACCCGACCGGCAGGGTGGTCCGCTACATGAAATTCGCCACCGACATCACCGCCAGCGTCGATGCCGAGGCGGTCATGCAGGCCAAGCTGAATGCCATCGATCGCGCGATGGCGGTGATCGAATTCGCGCCGGACGGCCTGATCCGCGATGCCAACGACAACTTCCTGAACGTGATGGGCTACCGGCTGGACGACATCCGGGGCAAGCACCACCGGCTGTTCTGCGAAGACGAATTCACGGCCAGCGCCGAATACCAGGCGTTCTGGCACAACCTGGCCAGCGGCAAGCTGTTCAGCGGGCAGATCAAGCGCATTGCCCGCGACGGCACGCCGCGCTGGCTGGAAGCCAGCTACAACCCGGTATTCGGCAGCGATGGCCGCACGGTCATCTCGGTGATCAAGTTCGCCAGCGACGTGACGGCCAACGTGCTCCAGCAACAGCAGGAAAGCGAGAGTGCGCGCTTCGCCTACCGCGTGTCGCAGGACACGCTGTCGATGTCCAATTCCGCCGTCGACTCGATCCGCCTGAATGTCGACGAGATCCAGAAGATGGCAGACAGCATTGGTCAGGCCGGCGAGAACGTGCAGGCGCTCGGCGCCCGTTCCGGCCAGATCACATCAATCGTGCAGACCATCAGGGACATCGCCGACCAGACCAATCTGCTGGCACTGAACGCGGCCATCGAAGCCGCGCGTGCCGGCGAAACCGGCCGCGGCTTCGCCGTAGTCGCCGACGAGGTGCGCAAGCTGGCCGAGCGCACCGCTTCGTCGACCGCCGAGATCGGTGCCATGGTGTCCGAGATCCAGCAACGGACCCGGACCGCCGTCAGCCATATGGAACAGGTCCAGGCGCAGGTCGGCCAGAGCGTGTCGCTGACCGAGGCCACCGGCGCCACCATGAACCGGATCAGCGAAGGCGCCCGCTCGGTCGTCGACGCCATCGGTCAGTACGCGACACTGAAGGCCTGATCGGCATCAGAAGCGGTAACCGAGCCCGGCCGACACGCTGAAGCCGTTGCCGGGCAGGAAGCCCGGCTGGGCGGCGGTTGCCTTGTTGCGGATTGCGTAGCTGCTGGCGTAGCGCTCGTCGGTAATATTGTCCAGTTGCAGGAACAGGCTGAGCTGTTTGTTGCGGCGATAGTCGACCTTGAAGCCGAGCAGTGCATACGGGTCCTGATAGATCGACGACGTATTGGCATGGTCGGTCGGTGTCGCCTGCGGCAGCCAGCGCACATTCGGGCCGAAGCGCCAGTCGCCGGTCCGGTACAGCAGTTCGGCGCTGATCAGATGGCGCGGCACGCCGGCGATCTGATTGCCGGCGAATTCGCCGCCGCGAAAACGGAAATCGCTGTAGGTCCACGCCAGCCGGTAATCGATGGCGCCGCTGGCCGTCACCGGCAGCGAGCCGTTCAGCCCGGCCTCGATCCCCTGGTGGCGGGTACCGCCGGCATAGTTGTAGGTGCCGACCCTGATGCCGTAGCCGTCGGTGGTCGAGATCAGTTCGTCATCGACATCGCTGTAATACGCCGTCAGCGACCCGTTCAGCCGGCCGGCCAGCAGCTCGGCCTCGGTGCCGATCTCGAACGTGGTCGCCTTCTGTACCCCGAGTTTGACCAGTTCCGCGCGGGCGCCGGCCGGATTCTGCGGCGACACTTCACCACTGACGATTTCCCAGTAGGTCGGTGCCTCGTTGCTGCGGCTGATATTCGCGTAGCCGCGCAGGCCCGGCCTCGGCGTCCAGTTCAGGCCGATTTTTGGCGTGGCATAGTCCCAGGACTGGTCCAGCGACGAGCCGTCGTCGCGGCTGCGCGCATCCCGCACCACATGACTCCACTTGACCTCGCCGACCAGTTGCCAGTCCGGTGCGAACTGCCAGCCGAGCCCGGCCAGCGCCTCGCGGTTTTCCGCCTGCAGCGCATAGTTGCCGAAACGCTGCATCGGCTGGCCGGTCTTCGGGCTGGTCGCATACAGCTCGCGGTCCATGTCGCTGCGCGACCACGCCAGCGCCAGCCGGTAATCGAGCTGCCGCCACTTGCCGTCCAGCGTCCACTGCGCGCCGACCGTCTCGCTGTCGGTCACGGTGGTGCTGGTCTGGTTGTTGAAGCGGTCGTCCGTATTCTGCCAGTACACGCCAAACCCCTGCCGCAGTGCGTCGTCTCCCCATTGCGAACGGTTGGCCAGCCGCAGCTGGCGCGCGGCACGGCGCGGGTCGCGGCTGTACACATTCAGCAGCTTGTCCTGCGCGGTATTGCCGTCCCCCATGACGCCGCGCGGATTGCTGTCGATGCGGTCCCTGGGCACCACGGTCGGGATATCGAACTGCAGGTCGGTCCACGACAGATAGCTGCGGTTCTCGAAGCGGTCGCCAAGACGGAAGCCGGTATTGGCCTGCACACTGCTGCGCGTCGATCCCGAGTGATGGCGGTAGCCGTCGTAGTTGTCGGCGCTGACGCTGAGGCGGCCGTCGAGCTGCTCGCCCTGCCCGCCGACGGCAGCCTGCAGCGCCTGGCGGCCAAAACTGCCGCCTTCCAGCCGCAACTGCCCGCGCCCGTCCGCGCCGGTCATCGACTGGAAGTCCAGCTCGCCGCCGAGCGTGGTCGCCCCCGGCGTCGTCGCGTTGGCGCCGCGCCGGGCGGTAATGAATGCACTGTTGCGCGGTTCGAGCAGGCCGATGATGAATGACCCGTCGGCCTCGTTCAGTGGCAGCCCGTCCTGCAGCAGCAGCACGCCGCGATTGACCGGATTGCTCTGGATGCCGGAACCGCGAATGCTCAGCCGGGGCTGGTCCGCGCCGCCGAAAAAGTCCTGGATGATGATGCCCGGCTGGTAGTCGAGCGCATCGCGCAGCGTCGCCAGCCGGGTTTCCTGCTGTGGCTCGGCCAGATTGGTACCACCAGGCACGCGGGCCAGTTTCGCGCGGGCCTGCCCGGCCGTCGGCGCCAGCGGCACGGCCTGTCCTTGCCGGTCGGACACGACCACCGGCGTCAGCACGACTTCGTCATCGGCGAGGGCGGCCGCCGGCAGGGCAGCGGCGATCGCCAGGCCCAGCAGCGGGCGTTGGAACGCATTCGGGAACATCGGAACTCTCTTTCAGGATGGGGGCGCCGCTCAGCCGTGCACGTAGAACATGCTTTTGGCGAGCAGCACGATGGCGACCATGTGACAGAACACGCTGAGGTGGAGACGGCGGAAGCGGACCGAACTCATCTGTCCGCACCCGCGCCAGCGCATGGCGAGCAGGAAGTGGCCGAACACGCTCAGCGCCAGGGCGATCTTCAGCGCCAGCAGCGTGCCGAAGCCGCCGGCGAGCGGCGTCATCAGCGCTGCGCGGTGATGCCAGCCAAGGCCGAGGCCGGCGCTGAACAGCACCAGCAGCACCCACGGCATCAGCGAGCGGGCACGGGCGGAGATCGCCTGTTCCAGCTCGCGCATCGACGCCGCCGGCATTCGCCTGCGCACGCCTTCCAGGATCAGGACTTCGAAAAACACCGTGCCGATGAAGATCAGCGCGGCAAACAGGTGCAGGATCAGCAGGACGGGATAAGTCATCGGGACAACACTCCGGGGTGGACAAGGGCGGCATGCAGGGCGGCGGCAACCTGGTCGCGGGACTGGCCGGGACGGCGGTCGTCAATATCGAACCGGCGCAGCGAGCCGGCATCGAGCAAGGCGCAGCGGTCGACCAGCCCGACCAGTTCGTCCGGGTGGTGGCTGACGCAGATCAGCGCCGCGCGGGTCTGCGCCAGCAAGGAACGGCAGACCTCGCCGAGTGACGCGCGCAGGCCCGGATCGAGCGCGCTGAACGGCTCGTCGAGCAGCAGCAGGTCCGGCTCCAGCGCAAAGGCCCGGGCCAGTGCCGCCCGTTGCGCCATGCCACCGGACAACTGCCCGGGCCAGGCATCGGCCTGTGCGCCCAGCCCGACCCGCTCCAGCCACTCGCCGGCCCGCCGGCGCGCCTCGGTGGCACCACAGCCGGCGGCGCGCAGCGGAATTTCCACATTGGCGCGCACGCGCCGCCAGGGCAGCAGCCGCGGTTCCTGGAACACCAGCAGCGGGTGGACAAAGTCATTGCGATAGCCGCCCTGCGACGGCGCCAGCAGCCCGGCCGCCAGTTTCAGCAGCGAACTCTTGCCACTGCCGCTGACACCGAGCAGGCCGAGGTGTTCGCCGGGACGCAGTTGCAGATCAACACCATCGACAATGCGGCGACCGCCGCGATCGATGGATACCCCGCGCAGTTCAAGCATGGTTTGCCTCCTGCCAGCGGGTCAGCCGACGCTGCAGCGGTTGCTGCACGCTGAATTCGAGGACCGCCACCAGCAGCAGCAACAGCAGCGCCCATGCATACAGCTCGCCGCTGTCGAAAGTGCTGCGGGCATTGGCCAGCGCAAAGCCGGCGCCGCTGTCGGCGCCGAGCACCTCGGCCATCACCACCACCCGCACACCACCGCAGGTGGCAATCAGCAGCGCGGCGGTCAGCGGCGCAGCCAGATGCGGGACATACAGGTGCCAGAGCCGCTGCCACGGCCGCAGCCGGTAGACCGCAGCCATTTCGACCAGTGCCGGGTCGAGCATCTGCATGCCCCTGACCGTATTCACATACATGCCGGGCGCGACCATCAGCGTGGCGATAAACACCACCATGGCCGAGCCGAGGCCGAACCACAGCATGGCCAGCACCACCACGACCACCGGCGGCACCGCCATCAGCAACCAGCGCAGCGGTTCGAGCAGGCCGCGCAGCCGTGGTGACAGACCGGCCAGCAGGCCGAGCGCAAAGCCGGCTCCCGCGCCAAGCCCGACGCCGGCGGCGATGCGCAGCAGGCTGGCGCCGGCCTGGGCATGAAAATCATCGCTGTGCAGCAAGCGCCACAGCGCGGCCAGCGTCTGCAGCGGCGTCGCCATCAGCAGCGGCCCCAGCCGGATCGCGGCCAGTTGCCACAGCAGCAACAGCAGCGCCCCACCGGCCAGCGCCCAGATCCGCGACGTTCGCCGCGAGACGGCAAGACGGGGCGCGCTCATGGTCCGTAGAACCCGACGTCGGGCAGGCGGCCGCCGATCGCCTGCGGGTGCTTGTCGGCAATCAGCCGGTACAGCGCTTCCAGTTGCGGACGGACTTCGCTGGCCGGGCGGCTGTCGAGCCGGGTGACCCGGATCGACGCCTCGATGGCGGCGACCGGCAGTTGCGGCAGATGGCGATGCGTCAGTTCGGCGCAGGCACGCGGCTGTGCCGAGCACCAGCGGGCCGAGGCCGCGTACGCGTGTTCGACCGCACGCGACAGCGCCAGGTCCGGTGCGCGGCGTGAACTGGCCATCAGCCCGGCCTGCGGCAGCGCCGGCTGGCCCGGAAAGGCCTCGCGCCACGCCGAAGCCAGACTTTGCGAGCGGTACAGCGGCGCACCGCCGGCCCGGGCATTGCGCCATAGCAGCAGCGACGCCATCGGCTCGCCGAGCACGGCGTGGTCGGCCTGTCCGGCCAGCATCAGCGCGACCGCATCCTGCATGTCGCGGGTGCGCCGCAGCGTGACCTTGCCGGCCACGTGCTCCGCCCGCAGCACTTCGTCGAGCAGAATGGCCGGCAGATCGCGCGAGAACGACGTCAGCAGCACCTTGCCGGACAGGTCGGCATAGCGCCTGACCTGCGGGTCGCGGCTGACCAGCCACAGCTGGCCCCATACCGAAATGTTCAGCAGCCGGACCGGCTCGCCGCGATTGGCCAGCAGTGCCGGCAGATTGGCCGGCGCAGCGGTGTAGTCGACCTGGCCATTGGCCAGCAGCACGCGCAACTGGTCGGGGTTCTGCCACAGCCGGAACGTCACCCGGTCCGCATGGGATTTCAGTGCCCCGCTGTCGATCATGTGCAGCAGCGGGAAGCTGACCACCGATGCCGGCCCGGCCAGTGTCAGCGGCGGGCGCGTCTCCGCCGCACCGGCGGTGCCGGCCAGCAGCAGACACAGCGCGGCCGCGGCATGCCGGGCCGTATTGATTGATTTGATAATACGAATTATTCTCATGCTGTCATTTTCGCTGCATGAGACCCACACCCCCAATGACATATGTCATGACGCAGGAAAAACGCATGCCGGACGTCCCGTCCCTCCCCCTGCTGTCCGGGCACCCGCTGTTTCGCAGCCAGCCGGCCACCGTGCTCGATGCACTGGTCCTCGGCGCGTCGGTGCGGCGGGTGGCGGCGGGCGGACAGCTGTTTCGCGAGGGGGACCCGGCCGGTCATTACTATCTGGTCATCAGCGGCAGCGTCGAGATGCTGCGCTATGGCCAGGATGGCGAAGAGCGGGTATTCCGCCTGTACGAGCGCGGCCAGCTGGTCGCCATCGCGGCAATGTTCATGGCCCATGCGCGCTATCCGATGAATGCGCGCGCACGCACCGACCTGGCCGTCCACCGGCTGTCGCGCGCCGCGCTGCACCGGGTCTGCGCGGCCCATCCTGATATCGCCATGCGCCTGCTCGAAGTGGTCAGCCAGCAGCTGTACCAGCATGTGAACCAGGTGGACTGGCTGACCGGCAGCTCGGCATCGCAGCGGCTGGCGGCCTACCTGCTCGACCTGCCGCGCACGGCGGACAGTACCGCGGTCCAGCTGCCGCTGAGCCAGCGCCAGCTGGCCGCCCATCTCGGCGTTCGTGCCGAAACCCTGAGCCGGCTGCTGTCCGAATGGACCCAGCGCGGTCTGGTTCGCGGACGGCAACGCACCTGGGCGCTGTGCGACATCGTGCCGCTGCAGCGGCTTGCAAGTGCATCGTCGCGCCCCTTCTGAACGAACCACTGGTCAGGCAATGCAGCCTGCTAAGACGCGTTTAAGTCATGACGGATGTAATGGTCGGGCTTTTTCAGACGGTTGACGCCGACCCCGATGGTGAAACCGGCCAACCGTCTGGCCCGCTGAATGCCGAACCTGGAGTTGCCGTCATGCGTCGCATCCTGATCTGTATGCCGCTGCTGTTGGCCGGCGCCGCCGTACACGCCGCGCCGCCCACGCCGTCCCCCTGCACTGATGCCCCTCGCGCCCAGTGGCTGAGTGATGAACAGTTGCTCAGCGAGGTCAAGCGCATGGGCTACAAGCTCAAGCGCTACGAACAGGAACGCCAGTGCGTCGAAGTCGAGGGCTGGGACCGCAATGGCCAGCGCGTCGCACTGCGTGTCGACCCGGCCACCGCCCGCATCGTGCAGACTACGTTCAAGTAGCGCCTCACCCCCTCTTTTCCCCGGGTCGGTCATCAACCGGCCTTTTTTATTTTTTGCCGGCTGCGACCGCGTTACCATTCCGCCGGAACCCTTATCGGAGTCAAGGTCATGAGAGTGCTGCTGGTTGAAGACGATCCCCTGCTCGGCGACGGGCTGGAAGCCGGTTTGCGCCAATCCGGTTTCAATGTCGACTGGATGAAGGACGGTGCCGCCGCCCGTGCCGCCATGGCCGCCGCGCCGTATGATGCCGTGGTGCTGGATCTGGGCCTGCCGCGCGTGTCCGGGCTGGACGTGCTGTCCGACTGGCGCCGCCAGCAGGTGATGACGCCGGTGCTGATCCTGACCGCGCGCGATGCGGTCGAGGACCGCATCAAGGGCCTCGACGCCGGTGCCGACGACTATCTGGTCAAGCCGTTTGCCCTCGGCGAGCTGGTGGCCCGGCTGCGCGCGCTGATCCGCCGCTCGCACGGCCGCGCCAATCCGGTGTTCGAGCACGGGACGCTGATCCTCGACCCGAATGCGCGCACCGTCAGCCAGGACGGCCGGGCGGTCGAGCTGACCGCCAAGGAATTCCAGCTGCTGGAACTGTTCCTTGAAAACAAGAACCGCGTACTGCCGCGCGCGCTGCTCGAAGAAAAGCTGTACGGCTGGGCCCAGGAACTGGACAGCAATGCGCTGGAGGTCCACGTCCACCACCTGCGCAAGAAACTCGGCAGCCAGCTGATCCGTACCGTGCGCGGGGTCGGCTACCAGTTGGGCGAGGCATGAAGGTCGGCAGGCTGCGCGGCGTCCCGTCGCTGAAGCGACGGCTGCTGACGGCATTCCTGATCCTGCTGCCTGCGGCGTGGATGGTCAGCGCCGTCATCAACTACCGTGCCGCCTCGCTGGCGGTCAACGAACTGTTCGATACCGAGCAGGCGTTCTTCGCCCAGATCCTGGCCTCGGTCAATCTCGAGGCCCGCGCCCAGGGCTACAAGATCCGCCCGACGCTGCCGCGCACGCTGCACGAACTGTTCGATGACGGCGACGAAGAGGAAATGGACGCCGATATCGCCTTTCAGCTGCGCAACGGCGCCGGCGAAATCATCATCGCCGACATCAACCAGACCGAACTGCCGTTCAGCCGCGACTACAAGGGCTTTTACAACGTCCGCATCGACAACCGCGAATGGCGGCTGTTCTACCTGCACGACCGGAACAACGACGCGTTCGCCCTGGTCGGCCAGCGCATGAAAACCCGCAACAAGCTGGTCAGCCGGCTGGTGCTCGGCCAGATGATGCCGTGGCTGATGGCATTGCCGGCGCTGCTGGTGCTGATGTGGTGGGGGGTGCGCCGCAGCCTGCGCCCGGTCGACCGGCTGGCGCGCGACGTGCGCGAGCGCGCCCCTGACAATCTGGCGCCGATCGCCGCACCGGTGCCGGCCGAAGTCGGTCCGCTGGTGGTCGCACTGAACCGGCTGTTCGCCCGGCTGGAAACCACGCTCGCCAACGAGCGCCGCTTTACCGCCGATGCCGCACACGAGTTGCGCACGCCGCTGGCCGCGCTGCGCGTACAGCTGGAAGTGGCGATGATGGCCGGTGACGACGTGTCACGCCGGCGCGCGCTGGCCAAGGTCATGAGCGGCATCGATCGCGCCACGCGGCTGATCGAGCAACTGCTGACACTGGCCCGGCTCGACCACCTGGCCGCGGCCGATCGACGTCCGGCCGACCTGGCACTGTGCGCGCGACGCGCGGTCGTGCTGTGCGCCGACGCCGCCGACACCCGCGCCATCACGCTGACGGCACCGGCCGAGGGCGTGATCTGGCCACTGGCCGGCGACGAAGGCATGCTGGAAATCCTGCTGCGCAACCTGATCGACAACGCCATCCGCTACACCCCGCCGGGCGGCGAGGTATGGGTCGAATGCGACGCGGCCGCGCTGTCGGTCTGCGACAACGGCCCCGGCGTCGCGCCGGAATGGCTGGAACGGGTCAAGGAACGCTTCTCGCGACCGGAAGGCCAGCAGGCCAGCGGCAGCGGGCTCGGCCTGTCGATCGCCGAGCGCATCGCCGAGCTGCACGGGCTGAAGCTGACGCTGGACAACCGCCCCGGCGGCGGCTTCATCGCCAGACTGAGCCGGGTCGGCTAGCCATCAAGCAGCGACGGCATCATCACCGTCCGCAGCAGGATCTGCCCGTCGCCCTGGCGCTGGCGGCGGGCGAACCACCATGCCGCGCCCTTCTTGATCGTCAGCATGGTCGGCGTGCCGGTCAGCAGCTGCGAGGCTACCTGGCCGATCCACGGCTGATGGCCGACCACCACCAGTGACTCGCCGCATTCCGGCCAGCCGATGGCCGACAGCACGCGTTCCCACGGCTGGTCCGGATTCAGTTCCGGCAACACTTGCGCATGCTTGCCCAGATGCGCGGCCGTCTGTTGCGAGCGGCGCGCCTCGCTGACAAAAATCCGCACCCGGTCCGGCAGGCGCGGCCGCAGCCACTCCGCCATCGATGCTGCCTGCACCTGTCCGCGGCGCGTCAGCGCCCGGTTCAGGTCCGGACTGCCGTCTTCGGCTTCGGCATGTCGCCACAGCACCAGTTCGATCATGGTCGTATCCTTGTTGCAAATCCGGGCCCCCATTGTCGCAGACTGTCGCCTGCAGGCAAAAAATCGCCGCCAATACCGATCCGGGGCGAGGTATTTGGCATAATGCAGGGATGACTTCGCTTCCCGACTGGCAGTCCGCCGTTCCGGCCGACTGCGCCTATCCGGACTGGCTCAGCGAGCAGGGCTCGCTGACCGCCCGCCTGCTCGCCACCGGCCATGCATTCGCTGTCGAACTGCAGGCGCTGGAGGCCACCGTTCCGCGCGCCGACGAGGCGGCCTGTCTGGGCATCGCCAGCGACAGCGTCGTGCTGATGCGCCAGGTCCGGCTGACGCTGGATGGCGTGGCGGTGATTGCCGCCCGCAGCCTGTCGGCGGATGACGGCTGGCGTGCCGTGCTGGACCGCGGCGGCCGCTCGCTCGGCTATTCGCTGTTCGGCGACGACAACGACATTCTTCGCGGCCCGCTCGAATACGCGACCCTGTCCGCCGGCCAGGCGCTGCACCCCGGCGATGGGCCGTCACTGTTTGCACGTCGATCGTCCTTTGTCCGCCACGGCGGGCGGCTGCTGGTGCAGGAGGTTTTCCTGCCCGCCCTGACCGGGTTCCTGCCATGAATCGCGAACGCCTGATTACTTACAGCCAGTTGATGCGGATCGACAAGCCGATCGGCACCTTCCTGCTGCTGTGGCCGACGTGGTGGGCATTGTGGATCGCCTCCGGCGGCGTGCCGCCGCTGCCGGTGCTGGCGATCTTCACCCTCGGCACCTTCCTGATGCGCTCGGCCGGCTGCGTGGTCAACGACTACGCCGACCGCGATTTCGACGGCGCCGTCGACCGGACCCGCCAGCGCCCGTTTCCGCGTGGCGCGGTCAGCAAGAAGGAAGCCCTGCTGCTGGCCGCCGGTCTGGCACTGCTGGCCGGGCTGCTGATCCTGCCGCTGAACCACCTGACCTGGGCCATGAGTCTGCCGGCGCTGTTCCTTGCCGTCAGCTACCCGTTCACCAAGCGCTTCTTCGCCGTGCCGCAAGCCTATCTCGGCCTGGCATTCGGCTTCGGCATCCCGATGGCCTTCGCCGCGATCCAGGACACCATTCCGCTGGTGGCCTGGTGGATGTTCGTCGCCAATGCCTTCTGGACCGTGGCCTACGACACCTGCTATGCCATCACCGACCGCCCGGACGACCTGAAGATCGGCATCAAGACCTCGGCCATTACCTTCGGCCGGCACGATGTGCTCGCCGTCGGCATCTGCCATGCGACCTTCCTGCTGCTGATGGCACTGCTGGGGCCGCAGCTGGGCATGGGCTGGCCGTATCTGGCCGGGCTGGTGGTGGCCGCCGTGCTGATCGGCATCCAGATGGGGCAGATCCGTGGCCGCGACCGCGCGGTGTGCTTCAAGGTATTCCTCGACAACAACCGGGTCGGGCTGGCGATCTTCGTCGGCATCGTCATCGACTATGCGCTGCGCTGACCTGCACCTGCGCGCGGCCGTTGCCGCAGATGCCGCCGCCATTGCCCGCATCCATACCGAGAGCTGGCAGCTGGACTATCGCGACATCCTCAAGCATGCGTATCTGGATGACGAGGCGCCGGCCGAACGGCTGGCGCTGTGGTTGAGCCGGATGGGCGGCGATGCACCGCCACGGGTGCTGCTGGCGGAAAGCGCCGATGGGGTCGCGCTCGGTTTTGTCTGCGTATTTCCCGATGTCGACAGCCGTTTCGGCGCCCTGCTCGACAATCTGCACGTCGCACCGGCCGCCCGTGGCCGCGGCATCGGCCGCCGGCTGCTGGCCGAGGCCTGCCGCGAACTGCGCACGTACGGCCAGTCCGGCGGCATGCACCTGTGGGTCTACGCGGCCAATCGCAGTGCCAGCGGCTTCTTCCGCCGCTATGGCGGCAGCGAGGTCACGCGGGAAACCATCGTCACGCCGGATGGCGGCACCACCATCTCGCTGTGCTATCACTGGCCGAACCTGGACATGCTGGCGGCGGATACCGGCGCGCGCGACAGCGGCAAATAGCCGGCCGCTCAGCGCCGGACCCGCAGCGGCCCCGGCAGGCGGGCGAAATGCTCGGCCAGCGCCGTGATCTCGTCAGCGGTCAGCCCGGTCACCTGCGCCTGCATGATGGCGTTGCGGCGGGCGCCGTGCTGGTAGTCGGCCAGCGCCCGGGCCAGATAGTCGGCATGCTGGCCGGCCAGCGCCGGAAAGTCATCCGACACGCCCCGCCCGTCGGCGCCATGACAGGCCGCGCACTGGGTCCGCGCCCGCTCCTCCACACCGACCGCCCGCGCCGTACCGGACGCCAGCAGCACGGCGATGGCCAGCAGCAGGGCTGCACCTTCTCCGCAACGGGTCATTTTCCGCTCCCGTAGAAAGCCGCCAGATCGGCGATATCCTGGTCGGACAGGCTGCGGGCAATCGCCTGCATGCCCGAGTGGCTGCGTTCGCCGGCACGATATGCATGCAGCGCCGCTTCCAGGTAACGCGCTTTCTGTCCGCCAATCAGCGGCACCGAATACACCGCCGGATAGGCGGTGCGGTAGCCGGGAATGCCGTGACAGCCGGCGCACATGGCGGTCTTGTCGCGTCCTGCGGCCGGATTGCCGGGCGCAGCCAGCGCCGGCAGCGTACAGACGGCGGCGAGCAGCCACCATGAAGGCAGTCGGAGCATGGGCACGGTCCTTTGTCCTGACAGCCATCGCACAGGCGATGACAACCGGTTTATAGCGGCTGTCGCCGCCGGCTGCCATGGCGGAATGAAGCGGGGGACTTACTCCTGGCGTGCCGCCTGACGTGCCCGCCAGGCGGCGACGATGCCGTCGATGCCGGACAGCTCGGTCATCACCTCGCAGCGCGGCCGCGAGCGCAGCCCGCGGCAACCGGCGCCGCCGACCCACAGCTCGACGTCCGGCGGCAGCAATTCCAGCAGCGATGCCGTTGCATCCTGCACGTCGCCGTCATAGGCGCCGGAGAACGACAGCGCGACCACGTCGGCATCGTGCTTGACCGTGGCGTGCGCGGTATCGGTAAACGGCATTTCCGGACCGAAGGCCAGGGTTTCGCAGCCGGCCAGCCGCAGCATCGCCTCGACCATCAGCACGCCGATCACGTGCTGTTCGCCGGGACAGGTGGTCAGGATCACCCGCGGGCGCTCGGCCGGCATCGCCAGCCGCGCCAGTGCCTCGCGCAGCACGCGGTTGATCTGTTCGGTATACAGGTGTTCTTCGTAGACTTCGATCTCGCCGCGCATCCAGGCACTGCCGACCTGCTCGATGGTCTCGCTGAGAAAGTCGCAGACGAACGGGCGGGTGCCGAGGGTATCCAGCTGGATGTGCAGATAGTCGCGAACGGCGTAATGGTCGCGTCCGCGCAGCAGGCGGACCATGTCGTGGGTCGACGGCGAGGCCTCGCGGCGCGGCTCGTGCACGTCGATCATCCGCCCCAGTGCGTCGCTGTCGAGGTGCATGACCTTGCCCGGCCGGAAGCCGAGGTCCATCAGCCGGCGTACCAGCCGCAGCTTGTCGATCTGTTCGCGCGGATACAGCCGGTCACCCTGGTCGTCACGGGCCGGCTCGGGAAAGCCGTAACGCCGTTCCCACATGCGCAGCAGATCCTTGGCGATGCCGGTCTCGCGCTCGACGGCGCTGATGGGCAGTCCGTGCGGTATCAGGTTCATGGGGTCCATGCCGTAGGCAATGTAGGGGGTGCGCCGATTATGCCATGCGTGATCCGGCCGGCACCGGCCGGATCACGCAATGGCGAACTCAGACGCGCAGCAGCTCGACTTCAAACACCAGCGTGGCATTCGGCGGAATCACGCCGCCGGCGCCACGGGCGCCATAGCCGAGCGAGGCCGGAATGGTCAGCTTGCGCTTGCCGCCGACCTTCATGCCGCTGACGCCTTCGTCCCAGCCCTTGATCACATGGCCGGCGCCAAGCGGAAAGCTGAACGGCTGGGCGCGGTCCACGCTCGAATCGAACTTGGTGCCATCGGTCAGCCAGCCGGTGTAATGCACGGTGACTTCGCGGCCGGCACGGGCCTCGTCGCCGGTACCGACTTCCAGTTCTTCAATCACCAGTCCGCTGTCGGTGGTCGTTGTGCTCATGTGTGTCTCCTCGTGGGGGTCAGATCCGGATGGCGGCGCGGGCGGCAGCAGGAAGCCAGAGCCGACGCCGGGGATGCCGATTGTAAGCAGGAAGCGGCGCAGGACAAAGCCCGACCGGCGGGACGACCCGACCACCGGGGCTTGCCAGCAGGCGCGCACTGTCTATAACCACAGGACAACACCATAGCGGCAGCCCACGGCTGCCGGGGAAACGGGTGAGCGCCCTCTGCGCGCTTGCCCTTCCGGGAGAGGGGACGTTCTGCCCCGCTGCGTCAGCCTTCGCACCCGACTCCGCCGCCCGACCGGGATGGCGAACCGCTCACCGCTGCCGAGGAAAGCCGCCATGGACATCACACACGCCCCCGTTACCCGTCCGCCCGCCGTGCGTCATGTCGACGCCGCCGCCCCCCTGTCGTGGCTGCTGCATGCCCTGCTCGACTTTCGCCGCGCACCGGCCGTCAGCCTGTTCTACGGCGCCGCCTTCGTGGTCATGGGCTATCTGATGTTCTTCTATTTCGGCAACCGGCCGGAATACGTGATCACCTGCGCAACCGCCTTCCTGCTGCTGGGCCCGTTCCTGTCGATCGGGCTGTACGACATTGCGCAGCGGCTGGAACAGCACGGTGAAGTCCACCTGCTGCCGACGCTGACCGCCTGGCGGGCGAACCTGCCCGGCATCACGCTGTTCGCGGTGATGCTGGCCATGCTGGTTTTCTTCTGGTTCCGGATTTCGCAGCTGATGTTCGCGCTGTTCTATACCGGCGACATCCCGGCGCTGTCCGATATCGTCGCCAATGCGTTCACGGCCGGAAACCTCGGTTTCCTGGTGGTCTATTTCGGACTCGGGCTGATCTTCGCCGCCGTGGCCTTCAGCTTCAGCGTGGTGGCCATCCCGATGATGCTGGATCGCAATGTCGACACCGTGACCGCAATCCTGACCAGCCTGCATGCCACGGCGAAGAACATCCCCGCCATGCTGGTCTGGGCCGGGCTGATCGCGCTGCTGACGGTCATCGGCTTCGCCACCTTTGCGGTGGGGCTGGCGATCCTGATGCCGCTGATCGGGCTGGCCAGCTGGCACGCGTACCGCGCTCTGGTCGAGTGAGGCCCGCGGGGGGCGGATTGCCCGTCCCCCGTCCCCTGCCTACCTGGCCGCCGTATGCAGGGTTTTCATTGCCGAGGCGAAGTCGCCGTCGCGCACCTGCGGCAGCACGTCCAGCGCATGGTTCATGGCAATGTCGATCAGGGTCTGCTCTTCGGCGCGCGGGCGCTTCAGTACGAAGTTGACCACTTCATTGCGATCGCCGGGATGACCAATGCCGAGTCGCAGCCGCCAGAAATCCGGACCGCCGAGTGCCGCGATGATGTCCTTCAGCCCGTTGTGGCCGCCATGGCCACCGCCGAGCTTGAACCGGGCAGCACCGGGCGGCAGGTCGAGTTCGTCATGAACGACCAGGATTTCATCCGGCATGATCTTGAAGAATTTCGCGACCGCAGCCACCGCGCGCCCCGAGGCGTTCATGTAGGTCTGCGGCCACAGCAGATGCAGCTCGCCGGCACGCGCATACTGGCCGAAGAACTTGGCTTCGAGGCGCGGCGTGGCCCGTTCCTGGTGTGCAATCTGGTCCAGGAACCAGAAACCGGCGTTATGGCGCGTATCGGCGTAGTCCGGCCCGGGGTTGCCGAGGCCGACGATCAGGCGAATCTGACTCATGGCTCAATGGGATTCTGGGGAGAGTGAATGAAAAAACGGCCCGCTGCAGGCAGCGAGCCGTTTTGTCGTGTACGCGCAGAAACTCAGGCGCGGGCCACGGCCAGGTCGTGACCGCGGCGCAGCGATGCCAGTTCGGCACCTTCCGGCAGCTTCAGGTCCGACAAGTGGATGGCTTCGCCGGCTTGCAGCGTGCTCAGGTCCACCACCAGCGACGACGGCAGGTTGGCCGGCAGGGCCACGACTTGCACTTCGCTGACGATGCGGCTGATCAGCTTGCCACCCAGCTTCACCGCCGGCGAGATGTCGGCGTTGATGAAGGACAGGCGAACCTTGGCGGTCAGCGGCACGTTGGCTTCCACGCGCTGGAAGTCGGCGTGCAGCACTTGTTGCTTGTACGCGTGCTGTTGCACGTCGCGCAGGATGACCTGCTCGGCAGCGCCATCAACGATCATGTTCAGCACCGAGCCGTGGAAATCGTCATCCTTCAGCGCGTAGAACAGGGTGTTGTGGTCGAGCGAGATGGCCTTGGCTTCGCCATTGCCATAGATCACGCCCGGAACCTGACCAGCGCGACGCAGGCGGCGGCTCGCACCAGACCCCTGATCGTCACGCTTTTGAGCGATAACTTCGATAGTCATTGTGATACTCCAGTTGGGACACCGGCCGCGACCAGCCGGCGTTGTGACGGGCGCTTGCGCACCCGGAAATCAATCCATGAACAGATAGCTCACCGATTCTTCGTTATTGATGCGGCGCAGCGTCTCGCCAAGCAGACCGGCGATGGACACCACGCGGATGTTCGAGCAGGCCAGCGCTTCTTCGGACAGCGGGATGGTATCGGTCACGACCACCTGGTCGATCTCGGAAGTCTTGATCCGCTCGACCGCCTGACCCGAGAACACCGGGTGGGTCGCATAGGCCAGCACGCGGGCGGCGCCCTTGACCTTCAGCGCGGCGGCCGCCTTGCACAGGGTGTTGGCGGTATCGATCATGTCGTCGACGATCAGACAGGTCCGGCCCTGGATGTCACCGATGATGTTCATCACTTCGGCCACGTTGGCCTTCGGACGACGCTTGTCGATGATCGCCAGGTCGGCATGCAGCGCCTTGGCCATGGCACGGGCTCGCACCACGCCGCCGATGTCCGGGCTGACCACGGTCAGGTTCTCGATGCTCTGCGACTGGATGTCCTTCAGCAGCACCGGCGTGGCGTAGATGTTGTCCACCGGAATGTCGAAGAAGCCCTGGATCTGGTCGGCATGCAGGTCGACGGTCAGGATGCGGTCGATACCGGCCGACGTCAGCATGTTCGCCACCAGCTTGGCGGTGATCGGCACGCGGGCCGAACGCGGACGGCGGTCCTGGCGGGCGTAGCCGAAGTACGGGATGGCTGCCGTGATCCGGCCGGCCGACGCGCGCTTCAGCGCATCGACGGTGGTCAGGATTTCCATCAGGTTGTCATTGGTCGGCGCACACGTCGACTGCAGCACGAACACATCGCGTCCACGGACATTTTCCAGCAGCTCGATGGCGACTTCGCCATCGCTGAAGCGGCCCACGTCGGCGCGGCCGAGGGTGATGTCCAGGTGTTTGACGACACTGTGTGCGAGTTCTGGGTTGGCGGTCCCGGTAAAGACCATCAAGCTGTCGTAAGCGGCCATGTGTATTCCGATTCAAGACAAACAAAAAGCGTGTAAGTCCGATTTAACTTACACGCTTGCGTTATGCTTTTATTCGCACTTTTCGTATTGGATTGGCTGGGGAGGTAGGGATCGAACCTACGAATGTCGGAATCAAAATCCGATGCCTTACCACTTGGCGACTCCCCAGTATAACCGTCAATCCGTCTCGTACAGCGGATGATCCTGCAGTCCCTTGACCACGAATCCCCGATATTCGTCCGACACGGATCGGTAAACTGTATTTGCTTGCTGCTCCGTTTCGCATTCCAGAAAAACGCAACTTCCGGAACCCGTCATCAACGCCGGACCAAACTCACTCAGTCGTTGATGGCACTTTGCAACCTGCGGAAACTCTTGGAAAACAACGCTTTGCATGTCGTTCCTGCGTCGCGTCACATCCGAGAGGCTTCGCATTATGGAGATGGTCGAATTGCGTGTCAACAGCTCCGACGCGAAAATTTTCGCAGTCGGCACATGCGCGTCCGGATGCAGCACCACATACCAGGCGTCCGGCACGACACAAGTCGTTAATTCTTCACCGATTCCGCTCGCGAACGCCGGGCGTCCATAAATGAAAACCGGCACATCGGCGCCAAGGGTCAAACCGAGCATTTGCAGCGCGGTTCTGGACAATCCGCAGCCCCACAGCCGATTCAATGCCAGCAAAACCGTAGCCGCATCCGAGCTGCCGCCGCCCAGACCGCCGCCCATCGGGATGCGCTTGTCGATCCGGATCGAGGCGCCCAGTCGCGTGCCGCTGGCCGCCTGCAGCGCCCGGGCGGCGCGCACGGTCAGGTCCAGGGCCGGGTCGACGCCGGGCGTCGGTGTGTCCAGCACGATGGCGCCATCGTCACGCACGGCCAGTTCGATGGTGTCGCACAGGTCGATAAAGCGGAACACTGTCTCCAGCAGGTGATAGCCGTCGGCGCGGCGGCCGACGACATGCAGTGACAGATTGAGTTTGGCGGGAGCGGGAAAGGCGTGAAACGTCATGCGATCGGACCGGGAAAGACAGGAAGGGACGGCGCGGCTTATTGCCAGCCGTTGATGGCGAACCTGATTTCCAGGTCGCTGCCGCGGGTCAGCGTGACGCGGGTCGGGCGCGGACCGGCCGGGGTGTCGACCGGACTCTCGGCGACGATGCGCCAGCCGTCCTGGACAAAGCCGGCCCCGTCCTGCTGCCAGGCGCCGGGGGCCGGACGGCCGAGGATCCACCAGCCGAGGTTGTCGAGCGGCAGCGGCCAGCCCAGTTCGGCCTCGGTCAGTTGCTCGGTGTCGGCCGCGCAGCGTTCGCGCTGGTGGGCCACCAGGCATACGGCATCACGCTGGCGGTTCAGTGTGGCGACGATCTGGCCCAGCGGCGACATGACCGCGACGTCATCGACGCCGGCGACCCGTTTCCAGTCGAAATTGCCGTAGTGCCCCTTGCCGGTCGCCTTGACCGCCAGACGGCCGTCGATGCGGAAGTCGGGGGCCTCGGCCTGATGACCGGCATCGACCGGCGCCATCGGCCGCAGCTGCGCACAGGCGGCCATCAGCACGACCGGCAGCAGCGCCAGCAGCCGATGCCAGCGGCTCATGGCTGCACCTTCAGCCGCTTGACCGTCTCGGCCAGCACGTCGCTGTCCGGGTGCAGGGTCAGCATGTTGGCGGCCAGCGCGCGCGCGTCAGCGACCTTGCCCTGTTTGACCAGCACTTCGATCATGTGGGCGGCGATCTCGCCATCCGGCAGTGCCGCATACGCGCGCTGCAGCCAGTCGTAGGCTTCGGTCAGCCGGCCCTGCCTGAACAGGACCCAGCCCATGCTGTCCATGACCATCCCGTTGTCGGGGCTGTCGGCCAGCGCCTTTTCGATCAGTTGCCGGGCTTCGGCCAGCTTGATGCCGCGATTGGCCAGCGTGTAGCCGAGTGCGTTCCGGGTCTGCATCGAGTTCGGATCGAGCTTCAGCGCGTGGCGCAGATCGCTTTCGGCCTGGCCCGGGCGACCGAGCTGGTCGGCGAGAATGCCGCGCTCGTACCACAGCTCCAGCGCGGCCGGATACTTGCGCAGCGCCGTGCTCAGGATCGCGTAGGCACGGTCCTGCTGGCCGGCGTCACGCGCCAGCTGGGCGCGCCACAGTTCCAGCCGTGCCGGTTCCTTCAGGTCGGGCCCCAGCTTCTCGATACGGGCCAGTGCGGCGTTCAGCTGGCCGGACTGGGCTTCGAGGCTGGCGATGCGCGCCTGTGCCTGCGGATAGTACGCACCCTGACCGACCTGCTCGTAATAGGCACGGGCCTGCTCGGGGCGTTTCTGTTCGTCCTCCATCTGTCCCAGCGTCAGCAGGATGAAGGCCGGGTCACGATAGCCGGCCGCACTGGCCGCCTTCAGGTGACGCTCGGCATCGTCATAGTCCTTGTGCTCGTAGTCGAGGATGCCGATCGCGTACAGGATGTCGGGGTTGTTCGGGTTGCGCTTGTCCAGCCGGGTGAATTCGGCCCGGGCCTGGTCATATTGCCGGTCAGCCACCAGCAGCCGCGGGTAGGACAGCTGCAGTTCCAGCGGCGACTTCGGCCGGTCGGCCAGCGCCTGTTTCAGGAACGGCGCGGCCAGGGCCGGACGCAGCGCACGCAGCCGCTCGACCCGCCACATGACCGGGATCACCCAGTCCGGCCGCGATGATGCCAGCTGGTGGATCGCCTGATCGGCGACCGCATCGGCGCCGACTTCAGTCGCCGAGGCCGACAGCGCGAAGCGCGATTCCGGCAGTGTCGGGAAACGCTGGGCCAGTTCCTGCACGACTTCGTAATTGCCCTGCTTGTCCGCCTGACGCGGGGCAAGTACCGCGATATGGCTGAACAGCGCCGGCGCACGCGACGGCACGCTCAGCAGCGAATCGAACAGCGGCCGCGCCTCGGCCAGCCGGCCGGTGCGGGCCAGCGCCAGTGCCAGCTGCAGCCGCGCCTGCTCGGACTCGGGGTCCAGCGCGCTCCACAGCGACAGCGATGCCAGCGCCATGTTCAGGTTGCCACCGACCAGCGACAGTTCGGCCGCCCGCCGCGCCAGGCGCGGATCGCGGACTTCCTGCGCCAGTTCCAGATAGGTACTGGCCGCGGCGGCGGTCTGGCCGTTCTGCGCCGCGTACTCGCTGGCCAGCAGACCGAACAGCAGGTCCTCGTTCATCTCGACCTTCGGCAGACGCGCTTCTTCCTCGGCACGGGCCTCGTTCTGGGCGGTCAGCAGGTCGGCCTCGGAGCCGCCGGGCGAACCGGTAACGGGTTTGGCGGTACTCGCGCAGGCAGCGAGCAACAGGGTCAGCAAAAGTCCGAGTGCCGGGCGATGAAGGTTCATGAAGTCGTTCTGCCGCAGGAGAAGTGGACAAAGAGGTTGATACTTTTCAGCATAACACGCCGCTCAGCAGCATTCCGTACCGTATCATCGCGCGTTATCGTATTTTGCTGCCGCCTGAATCGATGCCCGAACTCCCCGAAGTCGAAACCGTGCGCGCCGGCCTGACGCCGCACATCACCGGCCGGACCGTCACCGACGTCACTATTCGCGATCCGCGCCTGCGCTGGCCGATCGATCCTGCCCTGCCCGCCCACCTGACCGGCCTGACGGTACGCAGCGTGTCGCGCCGTGCCAAATACCTGCTGATCGACTTCGGCCAGGAATGCCGGCTGATCATGCACCTCGGCATGTCCGGCAGCATCCGCATGGTCGAGACCGGCCTGGCGCCGGAAAAACATGACCATCTGGATCTGGTGTTCGGCGCCAGCACGCTGCGTTTTCGCGACCCGCGCCGCTTCGGTGCGGTGCTCTGGCATATCGGTCCGCCCGAACTGCACCCGCTGCTGGCGCGGCTGGGGCCGGAACCGCTGTCGGAGGAGTTCGATGGCGCGCGGCTGTATGCCGCCACCCGCAGCAAGCGCGCAGCCATCAAGACCGTGCTGATGGACAACCATGTAGTGGTCGGCGTCGGCAATATCTATGCGAACGAGGCGTTGTTCGCCGCCCGCATCGATCCGCGCCGCGCCGCAAACAGCCTGGATGCCGATGCCTGCGCGCGGCTGGTCGCGGAAGTGCGTGAAGTGCTGACCCGTGCCATTGCCGCCGGCGGCAGCACGCTGCGCGACTTTACCGACGCCATCGGCAAGCCCGGCTACTTCCAGCAGACCTATGCGGTCTACGGCCGAGACGGCTGGCCATGCCCGGTCTGCGGCGGTCCGGTCGCCAGCGTGCGCATCGGCCAGCGCTCCAGCTTTTACTGCCCGCACTGCCAGTGCTGATGCGCTTTGCGTCCATCAGGGTTTTTTGAGATCGTAGCCAATTGCAGGTATTTTCAGCGTCATGAACAACCGTCTTCCCCTGCCCGGCCGCCTGTGGCGCGTCGCCCGCCTGCTCGGCCACCTGATGGCCGGCCTCGGCCTGGTTTCCTTCCGCTACGGCAAACTGAATCGCGCCGGCCGCGCTCACGCCGGCCGCGACTGGTCGCGGCGCCTGCTGCGGCTGACCGGTGTCGAGATCCGCGTCATCGGCAACCAGCCGGAGCTGATTCCGGCCAATACGCTGCTGGTCGCCAACCACGTGTCGTGGCTGGACATCTTCGCCATGTGCAGCGTGTCGATGTCACGCTTTGTCGCCAAGAGCGAGATTCGCCGCTGGCCGGTGCTCGGCTGGCTGGTGACCCGTGCCGGCACGCTGTATATCGAACGTGGTTCGCGGCGCGATGCGATGCGCGTCAACGACATGCTGGCCAATGCCATGCTCAGCGGGGACGCGATGGCGGTCTTCCCCGAAGGCACCACCACCGACGGTGCCCGGCTGCTGCCATTCAAGGCGTCACTGTTCGAGTCGGCGCTGCGCGCCGGCAGCGTGGTGCAACCGGTTGCCATCCGCTATCTGAACGCCAGTGGCGAGCTGTCGACGGCCGCGCCGTACATCGACCAGATCCACTTTCTCGGCTCGGTCTGGCGGCTGCTCAGCGAACGCCAGACCATTGTCGAACTGACCTTCCCCACGCCGTACCATGCCGTCAACCAGAGTCGCCACCAGCTGGCGCTGACCGCCTACGCCCGTATCGCCGGCGCGCTCAGGCTGCCTGCTGGACAGGACGAAACGTGGGACATGGCAGCTGAAACGCCTGCCGATCAGACAGCCTGACCGCCGTCAGGCTGCCGCCCCACAGGCAGCCGGTATCGATGGCCAGCACACGGTCGTCCAGCCGCAGTCCCAGTGCCGACCAGTGGCCGAAGATCAGCGGCGTATCGCTCCAGCGCGGGTTCGGCGCA
Organism: Microvirgula sp. AG722; assembly: GCF_003269145.1. NCBI lineage: Bacteria > Pseudomonadati > Pseudomonadota > Betaproteobacteria > Neisseriales > Aquaspirillaceae > Microvirgula > Microvirgula sp. AG722. The sequence goes on from NZ_QLTJ01000007.1 coordinate 95,344, forward strand.
TCGAACCAGGCGATCAGGCTGGCCGGTGCATCGGCCAGTTCGCCCTTGAAGGCCAGATCCAGTTCGCCGTCGCGGGTGATCAGCCGCATGCGCGTCATCACGTTGACGATCATCCGCAGCCGGTCGATGCCTTTCAGGTCGTCGCTCCAGCGAACCGGCTTGTTGCCGTACATGCGGCTGAAAAAGGCCCGGTAGTTCGGCCCGGACAGTTCGGCTTCCACTTCTTCAGCCAGACGCAGGGCCTTGCGGATGCTCCATGACGGCAGCAGCCCGGCGTGGACCATCGCATAGCCTTCGCCCGCGATCATCAGCGGCTGCATGCGCAGCCAGTCGAGCAGGATCTTGCCGTCGGCGGCATCCAGGATGTCGAGCAGCGTATCGTCCGGCTTGACCCGGCCAAAGCCTTCCGACACTGCCAGCAGGTGCAGGTCATGATTGCCGAGCACCATGCTGAGGCTGTCCTGGTACTTGAATGCCCAGCGCAGCATGCCGAGTGAATCCGGCCCGCGGTTGACCAGATCGCCGGTCAGCCACAGGTGGTCGCGTGACGGGGAGAAGTCGATCAGGCGGAGCAGTTGTTCGAATTGACGGAAGCAGCCCTGAATGTCGCCGATCGCGTAGGTGGCCATGTTTTCTCCAGATATTTGCATCATCAGGCCGGCGCTGGTCCTGCTGGCGCCTTTCGTGCCCGGCCCGTACCAGTGGTCTGCCTGGCGGGTCAGGCCGATCTTACCTGATAGAATACGACGCCTTGTTGACGAACTCAGGAAGCCACAGGCCCGCACGATGTCCATCGCCGATATGAATCCGCCGCAGCGCGCGGCGGTCCGCTACCTTGACGGCCCCCTGCTGGTGCTGGCCGGCGCGGGCAGCGGCAAGACGCGGGTCATCACGCAGAAGATCGCCTATCTGGTTCGCGAAGGCGGAATGTCGGCGCGCAATATCGCCGCCATCACCTTCACCAACAAGGCGGCGCGCGAGATGCTGGAGCGGGTCGGCAAGCTGCTGCCGGCCGACGCGTCGCGCGGACTGACTGTCAGCACCTTCCACTCGCTAGGCCTGCAAATTCTGCGCCAGGAAGCGCCGCGCGTCGGCTACAAGCCGCAGTTTTCGATTCTCGATTCGGCCGATGCCGCAAAGATCATCTCCGATCTGCTCGCCACCACCAGCAAGGACGAGATCCGCCGGGTGCAGAGCCAGATCTCGCGCTGGAAGAACGACCTGCTGGCGCCGGAAAGCGCGCTGGTCGGCGCCGGCAACGAGTTCGAGCGCATTGCCGCCCGCATCTATCTGAACTATCAGGATACGCTGCTCGCCTACCAGGCAATGGACTTCGACGACCTGATCCGACTGCCGGTGCGGCTGTTCGAGACCGACCGCGAAGCGCTGGAAAAATGGCAGGCGAAGCTGCGCTATCTGCTGATCGACGAATACCAGGACACCAATACCTGCCAGTACCTGCTGGTCAAGCTGCTGGCCGGCGTGCGCGGCATGTTTACGGCAGTCGGCGACGACGACCAGTCGATCTACGCCTGGCGCGGCGCCAATGTCGAGAATCTGGCGCAACTGCCGCGTGACTATCCGCGCCTGCACGTGATCAAGCTGGAGCAGAACTACCGTTCGACCGCCCGCATCCTGCGCGCGGCCAACAGCGTGATTTCCAACAATCCGAAGCTGTTCGAGAAGCAGCTGTGGAGCGAACTCGGGCTCGGCGAGCCGCTGCGGGCCGTGCAGTGCCGCGACGACGATGGCGAAGCGCACATGGTCGCCCAGCGGCTGCTGGCGCACAAATTCGAACACCGGACCGATTTCCGCGACTATGCCGTGCTCTACCGCGGCAATCACCAGGCGCGGCTGATCGAGCAGGTATTCCGCGAACACAAGATTCCGTATGCCATTTCCGGCGGCCAGTCGTTCTACGACCGGGCGGAAATCAAGGATGTGCTCGGCTATCTGCGCCTGATCGCCAACCCGGACGACGACCCGGCCTTTATCCGCGCCGTGACCACCCCCAAGCGCGGCATCGGCAATACCACGCTGGAAAAGCTTGGCGCCTATGCCGGCGAGCGCCATGTCTCGCTGTTCACCGCCGCGCGCGAGCACGGTCTGCAGGGCCGCATCCAGCCGGCGCAGCTCGAACCGCTGCAGCAGTTCTGCGACTATATCGAACGGATGGGGTTCCGCGCCGTGCGCGAACCGGCCGGTCCGCTGATCCGCGAACTGCTGACGGCCATCCGCTACGAGCAGTGGCTGTATGACAGCGAGGAGCCGCGTCCGGCGGAAAGCAAGTGGAAGAACGTGCAGGAGCTGTGCGGCTGGCTGGAACGCAAGGGCGAGGCCGATGGCAAGAACCTGGTCGAGCTGACCCAGACCATCGCCCTGATCACGCTGCTCGAGGGTCGCGAGGGCGAAGAGGCGCCGGATGCGGTGCGGCTGTCCACGCTGCACGCGTCCAAGGGGCTGGAATACCCGCATGTATACCTGATCGGCTGCGAGGAAGGCATCCTGCCGCATCAGGAATCGATCGACACCGGCATGGTCGAAGAGGAACGCAGATTGATGTATGTCGGCATTACCCGCGCGCAGCGCACGCTGACCCTGAGCCACTGTGTAAAGCGCAAGCGCGCCGGCGAATGGGTGTTCTGCGAACCGTCGCGCTTTATCGGCGAGATCAACGGCGACGATATCCGCTTCTTCGGCAAGCCCGGCCAGCCGCAGCAGGTGACCCGCGACGAGGGCAAGGCCAGGCTGGCCAATCTGCGCGAGATGCTGGCCTCGAAGCGCAAACCGGCGGAGTAATGGCATGATCATCCGTCCGCACAAGTCGTCGCTGCAGTTGCTGTTCGTCTGGCACGGCTCGATTCTCCGCCGCATTCTGCCGCAGCTGGGCATCGTGTTCGCCATTTCGGTGTTCTGCGTGCTGGCCACGCCGTGGTGGGCCCACCTGTTTCCCGGGGAAGTGCTGAACCTGCAGCCGTTCACGCTGATGGGGCTGGCGCTGGCAATCTTTCTCGGCTTCCGCAACAGCGTCAGCTACAACCGGTTCTGGGAAGCGCGCCAGCACTGGGGCAGCCTGCTGATCAATGCCCGGTCGCTGACGCGACAGGTGCTGTCGCTGGTGTCGCCGCTGCATGCCGACTGCCGCCGGCACATGGTCAACGGCCAGATCGCCTTTGCCCACTCGCTGCGCCACCAGTTGCGCAACGACGACGCCCAGGCCGACCTGGACCGGCTGCTGCCGGCCGAGGTGGCCGCGCGCATCGGCAGCGCACGCTTCAAGCCGGCCATGCTGCTGCTGTGGCTCGGTGAAACCGCCAGCCAGGCCCACCGGCACGGCTGGATCAGCGACCTGCAACTGCAGTCGATGGACCGCAGCCTGTGCACGCTGTCGGAGGTGGTCGGCGCGTGCGAACGCATTGCCGGCACGCCGATCCCGTATACCTATCACGTGCTGCTGAACCGCACGGTGATGGTCTACTGCCTGCTGCTGCCGATGGCCCTGTCCAGCAGCATCGGCTGGCTGACGCCGCTGATCTCGACCTTTATCGCCTACACCTTCTTCGGTCTGGACGAAATCGGCGAGGAAATCGCCGATCCGTTCGGCGTCCAGCCGAACGACCTGGCGCTCGGTGCGATCTGCCACACCATCGAGACCTCGCTGCGGGAAATGCTCGACGATGGCGACGCCCTGCCGCTGGAACCCGAGCCGCGCCACTTCGTGCTGCACTGAGGCACGGCCCGTGCACGCCGCTCAGGCCGGCTGCAGCCAGTCCGGGTGGCTGCGGTCCTCGCCGCGCACGCAGGCGAAGTAGCGCGCCTGCAGTGCCCGGGTTACCGGCCCGGGCCGGCCGTCGCCGATCTGCCGCCGGTCGAGTTCGACCACCGGCGTCACTTCGGCCGCCGTGCCGGTGAAGAACATCTCGTCCGCCAGGTACAGGTCGTCGCGCGTCAGCCGCCGCCGGCTGGTGGTCAGCCCCATATCGGCCGCCAGCGCGATCACCGTGCGCCGGGTGATGCCGTCCAGCGCGCAGGCGCTGTCCGGTTCGATCAGTTCACCATCGCGGACGATAAACACGTTTTCTCCCGAGCCCTCGGCCACGTAGCCATCGCCATCCAGCAGCAGCGCCTCGTCGTAGCCGTCCCGGCGCACTTCGCGGCAGGCCAGAATGGAGTTCGCGTAGCCGGCCACCGCCTTGACCCGGAACAGCTGCGCATTCGGCGAGGCGCGGACGAAGGACGAGGTCTTGACCCGGATACCGTTGTCCAGCGCGCCGTCCCCCAGATACGCGCCCCATTCCCATGCGGCAATCATGCCGTGGGTGGACGCGCCGGCCGGGTCGACCCCGGCCTTTTCCGCGCCGAGAAACAGCAGCGGCCGCAGATAGGCCGATGTCAGCCCGTTGCGGCGCACGGCCTCGCGGCAGGCGTCGGCCAGCGCATCGGCCGACCAGTCGAGGTCGAGTGCCATCAGCCGGGCAGAGTCGCGCAGCCGGCGGATATGGTCGTCCAGGCGAAACAGGGCGGGACCGCTGGCGGTCGGATAGGCACGGATGCCCTCAAAACAGCCATAACCATAATGCAGGGTATGGGTCATCACGTGCACCCGGGCATCGCCCCAGGGCAGCCATTCACCATCCATCCAGATCCAGCCGTTGCGTTGTTCCATGCTCATTTTTCGTACTCCATCGATGTCCGGGGAAAGGGAAAACCACTGGCCACCCCGGATCGGGATGGGGCACGCGTCGCCGCTGGCCGGCAGGGGTGGAGCCGGCAGATCACGGACAACGCATGGCGCGTGTCGGTAGGGACAGACTGGCGGGGATCGGACAGGCAGACAAATGAAAGCTTTCGCTCACGGATGAATCATTTTCATCCGAAGCGAAACCAGACCGGGAAAGGCTCAGCCGCGGGCGCGGTGGACCAGCCAGCGAATGAAGTCGGTGATCCACGGCTGCGCATGGCCGCGTGGCAGCGCCACCGCGTAGAAGGCCCGGTCCGGGCACGCGCATGGCAGCGGGCGGACCAGGGCGCCGCTGTCCAGATACGGCGCCGCCAGCGCGTCGACCATCAGCGCCACGCCCTGCCCGGCCACGGCAGCCTCCAGCATCAGCAGGGCATCGTTGAATCTCGGCCCGCGTTCAGGCTCGGGCACGCTCAGGCCGGCGGCGGCGAACCAGCGCGACCATGACAGCAGCGGGTGGCGCAGCAGGCGGGTGCGCAGCAGGGCGGACGGATCGGGCAGGCCGTCCAGGGTATTGAACAGCGCCGGACTGCAGACCGGGAACACGGTCGCATCGAACAGCTTCCAGGCATCGAAGCCCGGCCAGTCTTCCTCGCCGAAACGCAGCGCGAGATCGGCCTCGCCATTCAGCAGCGGCGCCAGGTCGATGGAGGTGGTGAGTTCCAGCTCGATATCGGGATATTGCGTCTGCCAGGCCGCCAGCTGGCCGACCAGCCATTTGCCGCCCAGTGCCGGTGCCACCGACAGCCGCAGGCGACGCAGCGGACGCGGCGACAGCGCGGAGGTCGCCGCCGACAGCGCTTCCAGCGCCGGCGCCACCCCCGCCAGATAGCGCTGGCCGGCCTCGGTCAGCCGCACCTGACGGTGTCCCCGCACGAACAGCGCCTGGCCGAGATGGGTTTCCAGCACACGGATGCGGTGGCTGACCGCCGACGGCGTCAGCGCCAGTTGCGCGGCGGCGTCCTGGAAGCTGCCCAGCCGCGCCGCAGCGGCAAAGGCAGGCAGGGTGTGCAGGGGCGGCAGGCCATCGCTCATGGCAGGATCAGGCCAGCTTGCCCTTCTTGCTGCCCTTGGCGCCTTCCGCCAGCCGCTTCTCGATGGCGGCGCAGACGGTTTCCAGCACCTTGATGCGTGCGTAGTACTTGTTGTTGGCTTCGACCAGCGTCCACGGCGAATGATGGGTACTGGTGCGGTCGATCATGTCGCAGACCGCCAGCTTGTAGTCGTCCCACTTGTCACGGTTGCGCCAGTCTTCATCGGTGATCTTGAAGCGCTTGAAGCCGGTTTCCTCGCGGGCCTTGAAGCGGGCCAGCTGTTCTTCCTTGGAAATGGTCAGCCAGAACTTGACCACGATCGCACCGGCGGCATGCAACTGGCGTTCGAAGTCGTTGATCTCGTTGTAGGCGCGCATCCAGTCGACCTCGCGGCAGAAGCCCTCGACCCGTTCGACCAGCACGCGGCCATACCAGGTGCGGTCGAAGATCGAGATGCCGCCACGCTTCGGCACATGGCGCCAGAAGCGCCACAGCCACGGCTTCGCGCGTTCTTCCTCGGTCGGTGCGGCGACCGGGATGATCCGGTAGCGGCGGGCATCCAGCGCCATCGCCAGCCGGCGGATCGCCCCGCCCTTGCCGGCGGCATCATTGCCCTCGAAGGCGATCAGCAGCGAATGGTTGGCGAACGCCGCTTCCCGGGTCAGCTGCGCCAGCCGGCTCTGCAGTTCGGCCAGCCGTGCCTTGTATTCACTCTTGTCCAGCGGCTGGTCGAGCTGCAGCGTGTCGAGCAGCATCACGCCGTCGACCGGTGGCAGCAACGGCGGGGTATCGTCGTGGACGACCGGCTTGGCATTGTGTTCCAGCCCGGCCTTCAACATGTTCAGCAGCGTGCGACCGACGGTGATTTCGCGGTAGCGGGCATTCAGTCCCTCGACCACCACCCACGGCGATTCGGCAATGCTGGTCGCGCGCAGCATCCGCTCGGCCTCGGCACGGATGGCGTCGTAATCCTTTACGTGCTGCCAGTCGCGTTCGCTGACCCGCCAGCGCGTGGCCGGGTCCTTTTCCAGCGACTTCAGCCGGTTTTTCTGGTCGGCCTTGGACAGGTGCAGCCAGAACTTGACGATGCTGGCGCCCTCGGCAGCCAGCTGCTTTTCGAACATCAGTGTCTCGGCCAGCGCCTGCAGCGCCTGCTGCTCGGTGGTCTGGCCATACACGCGGCCGAACAGCACGTCGGAATACCAGCTGCCAAAGTAGACGCCGATCTGCCCGCGCGGCGGCAGCGCATTCCAGTAGCGCCACAGCCAGGGCCGGCCGGTCGCTTCATCGACCGGATCGGCGAACATCGCCGTCTGTGCGTAGACCGGCACCAGCCGGGGATCGAGCCAGGCGTCGATCTGGGCCAGCGTCTCGCTGCGACCGGCGCCGTCCATGCCGTTGATCAGGATGATCACCGGTCCGGCCGCCCGTTCTTTCAGCTCGTGCTGCGCATCCAGCAGGGCTTCCCGCAATTCCGACACTTCGGCTTCATACGCCTCGCGCCCCAGGTGATGACCCAGCTCGGCTGACTCGAACATGCTTACTCCACGCTATGACATTGGCGACAATGCGGCTATTGAACGGTCGCCAGCCCCCTGCGTCAAGCAGCATGTCGCCCGTTCCCGCCATCAGGTCATGACAGGGGGGTCGCGACAGCAATTGCAGGAACAGCTATTAGCCATCATGCCGAAAGCACCGCACGCAATGGTTTTGCATGGCCTGAAAATAGGTTATGTTGCCGCCTTTCTTCATAAAGCCGCGCCCCTTTCGCGGCGGATTGCAAGAGGATCAAATGCACATCGCCGCCCTGCTTGGCCTGCTTGATGCTGCCAGCCGACTCGATAGCGCCGACCTGACCCCGCTGGTGATTGCGGGCCGGGAAATCGGCTTGCTGAACCCGGACTGGAAGGCGCAGGTCGTCTCGCATGCGGAGTTCCAGGACGACGGTGCCCGGGTCGTTCTGGCCCCGGCCCTCGACCGCTACAACGACATCAGCGCCGTGCTGATGCGCATTGCGCGCGGCTGGCGCGACAGTGGTCGTCTGAGCGGCTGGCGCGGCGAGAACTTCACCGCCTTCGCCCAGGACGGCACGCCACTGTTCGAGCTGGAACGCGCGGCATTCCGGCCACTGGGTCTGATCAGCCGTGCCGTCCACGTCAACGGACTGGTTCGCCAGGCCGACGGCTCGCTGAAGATGTGGATCGGCCGCCGCAGTCCGCACAAGTCGGTCGAGCCGGACAAGCTGGACAACCTGACCGGGGGTGGCGTGGCCGCCGGCGAATCGCTGCTCGCCGCGCTGGAGCGCGAAAGCTGGGAGGAAGCCGGCATGCCGGCCGCGGCCGTGCGCGAGCTGTCGTCAGCCGGCCGGGTGTTCGCCCAGCGCCGGGTCGCGCGCGGTCTGCACCGCGAGTGGCTGCATACCTACGACCTGTGGCTCGATGAAGGCACCGTACCCTGTAACCAGGACGGCGAGATGAGCGAGTTCGTGCTGATGTCGCCACCGGAAGTGGTCAAGGCCGTCGTCGACGGCCGCTTCATGGCCGACGCCGCGCTGGTCGCCCTCGACTGCCTGGCACGCAACCGCGCGCTCGGTGCCAGCAGCGCGCGCATCGTCGCCGCGCTGCTGCCGATCAAGGGCTCGACCTCGCCGTTGCTGGCCTGAGCCCGACCCCATCAGTGAATGTGATGGGGGGGTATCAGGATTTGTGATTGGAATACGTCAGGAAGCTGCACCTATTATGGCTCCACGTGCTGCGCGTTTTGCCCGCGTCAGCACCACTAGTAAGGTGTTTCTTCCTCGTGCTTTCCCCCACGCCCTAGCGAGCCGGGGGATTTTTTTTGCCCGCACGGTACGCACGGGCATGGGCGCGCAGGGCGGCCCGCTGCGGCAGCGGATGGCCGGCCGGACGGGCCCGGCCAGCGTGCCTGACGGCAGCCGATGCCCGATCCCGGGCCCAGGTCAGTCGTTCAGCGGCTTGACCAGGATCCCGTTCAGAATCTGGTCGATCAGTGGCCCGGCCCGTTCGGCCAGCGGGTAGCGCTCCGGCCACAGCAGCCAGATCGACAGCGCGCCGTGTACGGTGAAGCGCAGGGTTTCCGCCGCCAGTTCCGGGTCCACGTCGGCACGCAGCACCCCGACGGCTTTCGCCTCGACGAAGATCTGCGCGATCGCCTCGCTCACCCGCTTGTGGACGCCATGAATGTCGTCAATCGCCGGTTTCAGTTCGTCGACGTACTCGGCCTTGTGGGTCAGGATGTCCAGCAGCCGGCGCCGGCGTTCGGAACGGGTGGTTTCCTCCAGCACGTACACGTAATAGTCACGCACGCGCCGGATCGGATCGCCACTGCCGGCGACGATCAGTTTCTGGAACACCGCGTCGACCGGCTCGCGCAAGCGGGCGTGCATGGCGACGAACACCTCGGCCTTGTTCTTGAAATGCCAGTAGATGGCCCCCCGCGTGACCCCGGCCGCGCCGGCGATATCCGCCAGCGAGGTGCGTGACACGCCCTTCTCGGAGAACAGCCGTTCTGCTGCATCCAGCAGGCTCTCGCGGGTCAGCGCCGCATCTTCTTTGGTTCTTCTCATAGCGTATCTTCAACAAAATCCGTAAACTGCCGCATTAACATCCAGTCAAGAATGTATGATAACCCGATATTGCCTGTGAACATCTTTTTAAAACAAGAGTAAATCGCCAACTTTCACTATCACTGGCGACAGCTTGTTTTTATAGTGAAGCTGCGTGCCCGGCATCATACTCAAACTCGCTGCCCGCACTTGAGTGCAGTACCCAATTTCAAAAGGTCCGCGTGCGCAGTCTGTCGTGGCGCGGAGTTTCCCCGACGAGGTTCAAGTGAAGCCCATCAGACATACAACTCACGCTGCCCTGCTCCTCCCCCTCGCACTCATGCTCGCCGCATGTGGCGCCAAAGACAATGCCCCCCCTGCGCCGCCGCCGGCACCGGTCTCGGTCATGAAGGCAACAGCGCAGGATGTACCGGTCTCTTACGAGTTTATCGGCCAGGTCGCCGGCTTCCGCGATGTCGAAGTCCGCGCCCGCGTCGGCGGCATCCTGCAGAAGCGACTGTACACTGAGGGCCGGCTGGTCAAGGCCGGCGAACCACTGTTCCAGATCGACCCGGCGCCGTTCGTGACCGAGGTCGACCAGTCCCGTGCGGCGCTGGCCGTGCAGAAGGCGCAGCTGACCCGTGCCGAGCTCGACTACAAGCGCATTGTGCCGCTGTTCGCCGAAAATGCCGTCAGCCAGAAGGACCGGGACGATGCACTGTCGGCCTACGAGTCGGCCAAGGCCGCGGTCAACCAGGCGCAGGCCAAGCTGTCGCAGGACCAGATCAACCTCGGCTACACCAAAGTCACCGCACCGATCACCGGCATGGCCAGCAAGGAAACGGTCAGCGAAGGCAACCTGATTGTTGCCAACTCGGCCGAAGGCAGCCTGCTGACCACGGTGTCGCAGATCGATCCGATCTATGTGAATTTCTCGATCTCGGACAATGATGCGCTGCGCTACCGCACCCAGATCGCCAACGGCCAGCTCGTCGTGCCACAGGGCGAGAAGTACCAGGTGACGGTCCAGTTGTCCGATGGCAGCAATTACTCGCGCACCGGCTGGATGAACTTCACCGACAACATCATCGACACCACCACCGGCACCATCCGCGCCCGGGCCACGTTCAAGAACCCCGACGGCCATCTGCTGCCCGGCCAGTTCGTCCGCGTTCACCTCGAAGGCGCGCACCTGAAGGACGCCATCGTGATTCCGCAGCGGGCGGTCCTGTCGACCCAGCAGGGCAACATCGTCTTTACCGTGACACCTGATGGCAAGGCGGCACCGCGCCCGGTGGAAAAAGGCCAGGAGATCGGCGACAACGTCGCCATTCTCAAGGGGCTGAAGAGTGGCGACACCGTCATTGTCGACGGCGCGGTCAAGGCCAAGCCCGGCCAGCCGGTGAAGATCCTGCCCGCCAGAAGCGACGGCAAGCCCGCGGCACTCCCGCCGGCGACCGGAACGGCCGCCGCACCGGCCGCCGGCAACGAGAAGAAACCGGCCAACTAAGCGGGAGCCTCCATGTTTTCAGCGTTCTTCATCCGGCGGCCCATCTTTGCCAGCGTGATCTCGATCATCATCATGCTGGCCGGGATTGCCGCCATCAAGGCACTGCCGATCGCGCAGTATCCGAATATCGTGCCGCCGCAGGTGTCGGTGACCACCAGCTATCCGGGCGCATCGGCGGAAACCATCGCCAAGTCGGTGGCCGCGCCGCTCGAAACGCAGATCAACGGCGTGGACAACATGCTGTATCTGCAGTCGGCCAGTGCGTCCAACGGCTCGCTGACCATCACCGTCACCTTCGCCATCGGCACCGACCCGGACCAGAACACCATCAACGTGAACAACCGCGTGCAGGCCGCCATGGCGCAACTGCCGCAGGAAGTCACGCGCCAGGGGGTCACGGTGCAGAAGAAGTCGTCGACCATCCTGATGGTGCCGGCGATCTATTCCCCCGAGGACCGCTTCAGCCAGACCTACATCAGCAACTACACGCTGGTGAACATCATCGACGACATCAAGCGCATCCCGGGGGTCGGCGACGCGTCGATCTTCGGCGCGAGCGACTACTCGATGCGGGTCTGGATCCGGCCTGACCGCCTGGCCCAGCTGAAGCTGACGCCGGCCGACATTTCCAGCGCCATCAACGAACAGAACGCGCAGTTCGCCGCCGGCAAGGTCGGCGCGGAACCGACCAGCGGCAAGCCGGTCGACTTCACCTACACCGTGACCGCCAAGGGGCGGCTGGAAACCCCTGAGGAATTCGGCCAGATCATCGTCCGCTCGAACCCCGACGGCTCGAAGATCAGGCTGAAGGATATTGCCCGCATCGAGCTGGGCGCCAAGGACTACTACTCGCAGACCTTCCTCAACGGCAAGCCGGCCACGCTGTTCGGCGTGTACCTGGCCCCGGGCGCCAACCAGATCGCCGTGTCCGACGCGGTCCAGGCCAAGCTGAAGGAACTGTCCGGCCGCTTCCCGGAAGGCATCACCTACAAGGTGCCGTACGACACCACCAAGTTCATCAAGGTGTCGATCGAGGAAGTGGTGCACACGCTGTTCGAGGCGATGGTGCTGGTGTTCCTGGTCGTCTACCTGTTCCTGCAGAACTGGCGGGCAACGCTGATCCCGTGCCTGGCGGTGCCGGTGTCCATCGTCGGTACCTTTGCCGGCATGTATCTGCTCGGTTTCTCGATCAATACCCTGACACTGTTCGGCATGGTGCTGGCCATCGGCATCGTGGTCGACGACGCGATCGTGGTGCTGGAAAACGTCGAGCGGCTGATGCGGACCGAACACCTGTCGCCAACCGATGCCGCGATCAAGGCCATGCAGGAGGTGACCGGCCCGGTGGTCGCCATCGTGCTGGTGCTGTGTTCGGTGTTCATCCCGGTCAGCTTCCTCGGCGGCCTCGCCGGCCAGATGTACAAGCAGTTCGCCGTGACCATTGCCGTCTCGGTGGTGATCTCCGGCATCGTGGCACTGACGCTGACGCCGGCGCTGTGCGCCCTGTTGCTGAAGGATCATGACCACAGCAAGAAGCCGAACCGCTTCTTCAGCTGGTTCAACGATTTCTTCGAGAAAGCTACCGGTCGCTACACCGGCGGCGTGTCGTTCCTGCTCAAGCGCTCGGCGGTCGGCCTGCTGCTGTTCGCCGGCATCATCGCCGTCACGCTCGGCCTGTTCCGCCACGTGCCCGGCGGGCTGGTGCCGGACGAGGACCAGGGTTATGTGCTGACCCAGACCTTCCTGCCCGACGGCGCGTCGCTGACGCGCACGCAAAAGGCGGTGCTGAACCTGCAGAAGATCGCCAGCGAGAACCCTGCCACCGCCGATGTGGTGACCATCAATGGCCTCGACCTGCTGACCGGCGGCACCTACAAGACCTACAACGGCGTGACCTTCCTGCCGCTGAAGGACTGGAAGGAGCGCGAGAAGCACAAGGGCCAGGACTCGTTCAGCTATGCGAAGGAGATCATGCAGGGCACTTATGGCGACCCGACCTCGCTGACCATGGCGTTCAACCCGCCGCCGATCTCCGGCATGTCGAACACCGGCGGTTTCGAGGCGTATATCCAGGACCGGACCGGCGGCACGTCGCAGGATCTGGAAGTCGCGCTGAAGAAGTTCATCGACGCGGCACGCAAGCGGCCCGAGCTGACCGGTATCAACACGCTGTTCTCGGCCAACGTCCCGCAAATCTACCTCGACCTCGACCGCGAGAAGGCCAAGGCGCTGTCGGTGCCGATCAATGACGTGTTCGCCGCCATGCAGAGCACGTTCGGCGCCTACTACGTGAACGACTTCAACAAGTATGGCCGGCCGTTCCGGGTGCAGATCCAGTCCGAGTCCGACTTCCGCTCGCGACCGGAGGACATCCGCAACGTCTACGTGCGTTCGACCAGGGGCGACATGATTCCGCTCAACGCGCTGGTCAATGTCAAACAGGTCAAGGGCACGGAAGTGGCCGAACGCTTCAACGTGTTTTCCGCCGCCAAGGTCATGGGCGGTCCGGCCCAGGGCTACAGCTCGGGGCAGGCAATCCAGATCATGGAACAGGTGGCGGCCGAGTCGCTGCCGGACGGCTATACGCTGGCCTGGACCGGCACGGCGTATCAGGAAAAGGCCACCAGCGGCTCGTCGGCGATCGTGTTCATCGCCGGCCTGATCATGGTGTTCCTGATCCTGGCCGCGCAGTACGAGAAGTGGTCGCTGCCGCTGGCGGTGCTGATGGCGGTGCCGTTTGCCCTGTTCGGTGCCATTCTGGCCAACTTCCTGCGCGGGCTGGCCAATGACGTGTACTTCCAGATCGCGCTGGTGACACTGATCGGTCTGGCGGCCAAGAATGCCATCCTGATCATCGAGTTCGCAGTCATGCGCATGCACGAGGAAGGCGAAACCCTGGCCCAGGCGGCGGTCAACGCGGCCCGGCTGCGTTTCCGCCCGATCATCATGACCTCGCTGGCCTTCGTGCTTGGCTGCGTGCCGCTGGCCATCGCGTCCGGCGCCGGCGCGGCCAGCCGTCACTCGATCGGCACCGGCATTATCGGCGGCATGCTGGCGGCAACCTTCGTCGCCACCTTCTTCATCCCGATGTTCTTCGTACTGATCATGAAACTGTTCAAGGGCGACAAGCCCGTTACGCCGCCCGCCACCCCGCCGACCGGCACGGATGGCTCGCAGGGAGGACATGCCTGATGAAACGTCTGCTCCTGCCCACGCTGATCACGCTGGCGCTCGGCGCCTGCGCGGTCGGTCCTGACTACCAGCGCCCGGCGATGGACCTGCCGCAGTCGCTGGCTGCCGACGCCCGCCCTGACGCCCGTGTCGACCTGAACTGGTGGACCGCGTTCAACGATCCGGTGCTCGACGCCTTCGAGCAGCGCGCCAGCGTCTACAACCGCGACCTGCTCGCCGCCATCGCCCGTGTCGACGAGGCCGCCGCGCAGCTGACCAGCACCCGCGCCGACCTGCTGCCGCAGCTCAACGGCGCGGCCGGCGGCCAGCGCGGCCAGCCGTCCAGCCTGCTGCCGTCCAGCGGCCTGCAGCCGGGCCAGAAGGTCATCGGCGAGCAGTACAACGCCTCGCTGCAGGCCTCGTACGAGCTCGACCTGTGGGGCAAGCTGCGCCGCGCGACCGAAGCCTCGCGCGCCGAGCTGCTGTCGTCGCAGGCCGCCCGTGATACCGTGGCGCTGACCGTGGCCGCCAGCGTGGCCAACGGCTACTTCCAGCTGCGCACCTATGACGAGCAGCTCGACATTGCCCGCCGCACGCTGAAAAGCCGTGAAGACGCGCTGGTGCTGCGCAAGAAGCGCTTCGAGGGCGGACTGATCTCCGAACTCGACTATCGCCAGGCCGAGGCGGAAACCGCCACGGCGCGCGCCGCGGTACCGCTGTACGAGCAGCTGGTCTCGCAGGCGGAAACCGCACTGAAGGTGCTGATCGGCGCCAGCCCGCGCGAGATCTATCAGGGCGAGGTCAGTCGCGGCAAGGCGCTGTCGACGCTGAACGTGCCGCCGACGCCACCATCCGGCCTGCCGTCCGACCTGCTGCTGCGCCGGCCGGACGTGGTCGCCGCCGAGCAGCAGCTGGTGGCCGCCAACGCCCGCATCGGCGTTGCCCGTGCCGCCTACTTCCCGGACATCACCCTGACCGCCGCACTGGGCAGCGCCAGCCTGGCGCTGGGCGACCTGTTCACCGGGCCGGCCGCACTGTGGTCGTTCGCCGGCGACCTGACCATGCCGATCTTCAACTGGGGCAAGACCGGTGCCGGCGTCGACATCGCCAGTGCCCGGCAGAAGCAGGCACTGGCCAGTTACGAACAATCGGTGCAGAACGCGTTCCGCGATACCCGCGACGCCCTGGTGGCCCAGCAGAAGACTGCCGAGCAACTGGTGGCGCAAAACACCCAGGTGTCCGCCTATACCCGCACCACCCACCTGGCCCGCCTGCGCTACGACAACGGCTATTCGAGCTATATCGACGTACTGGACTCGGAACGCAGCCTGTTCAGTGCCGAGCTGGACCGGGCCAACACCCGTCTGGCCCGCCTGCAGGCGGCCATCAGCGTGTTCCGTGCGCTGGGCGGCGGTTATGGCCAGCCGCAGGACGCAGGCAAACCCGCCGGCTGATTTCCATCAGGCAGACAAAAACGCCGCGGCAGATGCCGCGGCGTTCTTTTTTGCCTTGCCGGGAAGCAGGGCTTATTCGATCCGCTCGCCGTGCAGCGTCACGTCCAGGCCTTCGCGTTCCTCGTCGTTGCTGACCCGCAGGCCCATCGCCATGTCGATCAGCTTCAGCAGGATGAAGGTCACCACCAGCGTGTAGCCGGCCGTCGATACCGTGGCAATCGCCTGCGTCATCAGATCGCCTTCCACACCGCCGATCGCCTTGACCGCCAGCGGGCCGACCAGCAGCGAACCGATGATGCCGCCGACACCATGCACACCAAAGGCATCGAGCGAGTCGTCATAGCCGAGCCAGTGCTTCAGCGACGTCGCACCGACGTAGCAGGCGCCGCCGGCCACCAGACCGATCAGCAGCGCGCCCTTCGGGTCGACGAAACCGGAGGCCGGCGTGATCGCCACCAGACCCGCCACGGCACCGGATGCAATGCCCAGCACCGACGGCTTCTTCTTGAAGATCCATTCGACGAACATCCAGGTAGCGGCAGCGGCACCGGTGGCGACCTGGGTCACCAGCATGGCCATGCCGGCACGGCCATTGGCTTCCAGCGCCGAGCCGGCGTTGAAACCGAACCAGCCTACCCACAGCATCGAGGCCCCGACCAGCGTCAGTACCAGGTTGTGCGGCGGCATGGCTTCCTTGCCGAAGCCGATACGCTTGCCAAGCACCAGCGCGCAGACCAGACCGGCCACACCGGCATTGATGTGCACCACCGTACCGCCGGCGAAGTCGAGCACGCCCTCCTTGAACATCCAGCCGGTCGGCTCCCACACCCAGTGGGCGATCGGCACGTAGACCACGAACAGCCACAGCGTCATGAATACCAGCATGGCCGAGAACTTCATCCGCTCCGCAAACGCCCCGGTAATCAGCGCCGTGGTGATGATCGCGAACGTCATCTGGAACACGACGAATACGGTTTCCGGGATGTTCGCGCCAGCCGTGCCGGTCAGCGAATCCATGTTCACGCCATTGAGAAAGGCCTTGTCCAGCCCGCCGATAAAGCCGCTCCCCGGCGTAAAGGCCAGCGAATAGCCAAACGCAAACCACAGCACGGTCACCACCGAGCAGATGGCGAAGCTCTGCATCAGCGTGGCCAGCACGTTCTTCTTGCGCACCATGCCGCCATAGAACAGCGCCAGGCCGGGAATGGTCATGAACAGCACCAGCGCGGTCGACACCAGCATCCAGGCGGTGTTGCCGGTATCCAGCTTCGGTTCGGGAACCGGGGCGGCAACAGCGGCGGTGGCCGTGGCATCAGCCGCCGTGGCCGGCGCACTGCCGGCGCTGTCGGTGGTGGTCGGCGCCGGGGCGGTCGCCACCGGCGAGGTCGCAACCGGTGTCTGCTTCATGATCACCGCAGCACCGATGCCGAGCACGCCGATCAGCGCAAGAATGCTCAACGTTTTCTTCATGATGGTTTCTCCTCGGAACTCGAATGCCTAAACCGCTTGCGCGCCGGTCTCGCCGGTACGGATACGCACGACCTGTTCGAGGTCGTAGACGAAGATCTTGCCGTCACCGATCTTGCCGGTCCGGGCCGAGGTCTCGACCGCTTCGACCACCCGGTCGAGCAGATCGTCATGCACGGCGATCTCCAGCTTGACCTTGGGCAGAAAGTCGACCACGTACTCCGCACCGCGATAGAGCTCGGTATGGCCCTTCTGGCGACCGAAGCCCTTGACCTCGGTGACGGTGACGCCCTGGACACCGATGGCCGACAGCGCCTCGCGCACTTCGTCGAGCTTGAACGGCTTGATGATTGCCGATACCAGTTTCATGCCTGTTCCTTCCTCATTTGCTGAAATCAGACACGGCGACCGGTCACACACGGTGCCGTCGTGTTGCACTGCAGCTTATGCAGCTTTCGTGCCAACACAGGTGGGTTGCGGAAAAATCGATCAAATACAGCGGATTGACGCATCAGCCAGCGTTTTAGGATTCGTCCGATTGACCGGCATTCATGACGGGAACATCCTCGTCTGCCGGTCGGGATATGTCTACGCACCAGATTAGTGCATCGCCGCCGATGGCGCCGGCATTTGCTACACTCGCAACATCATCCCGTTGCCAGGAGTACACCATGCTGAGCCAGAAGCTCTTCGACGAACTGTCGAACAAGATCAGTGAAACCATTGCCGCCAGCCCGGCCAGGGACATCGAGAAGAACGTGCGCTCGATGATGGGCGCCGCCTTTACCCGGCTCGATCTGGTCACGCGCGAGGAGTTCGACGTGCAGCAGGAAGTCCTTGCCCGCACCCGCGAGAAGCTGGCCGAGCTGGAAAGCCGCGTGACCCGGCTGGAAGCCGAACTGTTCCCCGACCAGCGCGAGGTCGCCGTCGACGAGCAGGCCAGCCAGGGTCATTCCTGAGCGGATTTGCCTGTCCCCACCGGCCACACAGGCCGGTTTTTTTTCGCCCGGAGGTTTGATGAGCACCGCCGTACTGCACAGCCGCGCCCTGATCGGTGTCGACGCGCCGGAAGTCGCGGTCGAAATTCATCTGGCCAATGGCCTGCCGGCATTCTCGCTGGTCGGCCTGCCGGAAACCGAGGTCAAGGAAGCACGCGAGCGGGTTCGCGCGGCACTGCTGACCACCGGCTACGACTTTCCCAACCGGCGGGTGACGGTCAATCTGGCGCCGGCCGACCTGCCGAAAGCCTCCGGCCGCTTCGACCTGCCGATCGCACTCGGCATCCTCGCCGCCAGCGGCCAGTTGCCGGCGGCGGCACTGGACGGCCATGAATTCGCCGGCGAACTCGGGCTGACCGGCGAGTTGCGGCCGATTCGTGGCGCACTGGTCATGGCCTGCGCCGCCCGTCGCGCCGGACGGATATTCGTGCTGCCGGCCGGCAGCGCCGACGAGGCGGCCATTGCCGGCGACGGCCTGGCGCTGATCACCGCCGACACGCTGGCAACCCTGACCGCCCATTTCGACGGTCGGGCGCCGCTGGCGCCGTTCCAGCCCGCGATGGCCGGCGCCGGGCAGCCCGATTATCCGGACCTCGGAGATGTCCGCGGCCAGGGTGCAGCGCGGCGGGCACTGGAAATTGCCGCCGCCGGCACCCACTCGCTGCTGCTGTGCGGCCCTCCCGGCACCGGCAAGTCGATGCTGGCCGCCCGGCTGCCGGGCATCCTGCCGCCGATGCACCACGATGAGGCACTGGCGACCGCAGCCGTCCATGCGCTGGTGCAGCCGTTTGATCCCGCGCGCTTTCACTGCCGCCCGTACCGTACACCGCACCACTCGTCCTCCGCCGTGGCGCTGGTCGGTGGCGGTTCGCCGCCCCGGCCAGGCGAAATCAGCCTGGCGCACAATGGCGTGCTGTTCCTCGACGAACTGCCCGAGTTCGAACGGCGGGTGCTGGAAAACCTGCGCGAACCGATGGAACGCGGCCATGTCGATATCGCCCGCGCCGCGGCGCAGGTGCGCTTTCCGGCCCGTTTCCAGTTCATTGCGGCGATGAATCCGTGCCCGTGCGGCTATCACGGCCATCCGGCCGGTCGCTGCCGCTGCTCGCCCGAGCAGGTCGGCCGCTATCGCGCCCGCCTGTCCGGCCCGTTGCTGGACCGGATTGACCTGTGGCTGGACATGGCCAGCGTGCCGGCCGGCGAATTGCTGGACACCCCGCCAGGCGAGCCGTCGGATCGGGTCCGGCAGCGGGTCGTGGCAGCCCACCGGCGGCAGACAGCACGACAGGGCACACCAAACGGTCAGCTGGAGGGCGAGACACTGGCCCGGTTCGCGACGCCGGACCCGGCCGGGCTGGCGCTGCTGCGCGAGGCCATCGAACGGCTGCAGTTGTCGGCGCGCGCCTGCCACCGCATTCTGCGCGTCGCCCGTACGGTGGCCGATCTGGACGGCAGCGAGGCCGTGGCCTGTCACCATGTCGCCGAAGCGATCCAGTACCGCCGCCATTCGCGGCCCTGATATCCGGTAACATTTGAACATGACAATATTGCCGCCAGACCGTGTCCGGGCAGGTGCAGCCGGACGGTGAGCCGGTATAATCGCCGACTCCCGCAGCGCACAAGCGCCAGCCCGGTGCCACGCGCCCTACCCCCGCCACCGCTAGCCGGACACAATGCCCCGGCAGGCACGGGGCGCAGACGAACAGATCGATCGACACAGACATGGCATCACGCGATTACAAGAACGCCGGACGGAGCCAGAGCCGCCCGAGCGGACGCAGCAGCAAACCCCAGCGCGACCGCAGCGGCGGCGGCATGGGCGCCGGCATCCTGATCGGCGTCATCGCCGGCGTCGGCATCGCCGTGGGCGTCGCCTTCTGGCTGAATCGTGCCGCCAGCCCGTTCGCCGACCGGGAAAAACCGCGCACGCCGACCACGGCGGCCGAGGTCGCCCCGCCACAACCGTCCCTGCTGGAGCCCGGCACCCTGAATACCCGCGCTCCCGAGGTCAAGACCGAAGGACCGACCCAGGGCAATGTCGTGGTGCTGCCGCCGCCGGACAAGGCGCCGGGCGCCCCCGCCCCGGCCGCCAAACCGGCGGCACCGGCCACGCCGGACTACGATTTCTACCAGTTGCTGGCGGACAAGGACGGCAAGCTGCCGGCCGAAAAACCTGCTGCCAGGAAACCGGCGGAAAAGAGCGACAAGGCCGGCAAGCCGGTGTTTTTCCAGCTTGGCGCCTTTTCCAGCGAGAACGAGGCCGACAACCTGAAAGCGCGGCTCGCGCTGTCCGGCATCGAGGCCAGCATCTCGTCGACCACCATTCCGGACAAGGGACTGCTGCATCGCGTCCGCGTCGGTCCGTATTCCAGACCGGAAGATATCAACCGGGTTAAGGCCTTGCTAAAGAACGAGGGCTTCAATCCTTCGGTCGTCAAGGCCGACGGCTAATTTCTATCAGGGATTTCAAAAATGAAAAAATGGCTGTTCGCCAGTCTGGTCTGGCTTGTCGCCGCCACCGCCTATGCCGCTGCTCCGATCAAGGAAGGCGTCGACTATACGGTCATGTCCCCGGCCCAGCCGGTTGCCAGCAAAGGCAAGATCGAGGTGCTGGAGTTCTATTCCTACACCTGCATTCACTGCTACCACCTTGAACCGCTGATCGAGACCTGGGCCAAAACCAGGCCGGCCGATGTCGACTTCCGCCGCGAGCACATCAGCTGGGACAAGAGCACGGACGGCTTCGTCAAGCTGGCCGCCACGCTGAAGGCCACCAACCTGGAACGCCTGCAGATGCCGGTGTTCGATGCCGTGATGCGCGACAAGATCAATCTCGGTCAGCCTGACGTGCTGAAGGGCTGGATCGCCAGGCAGCCGGGCGTGAATGCCGCCTCGTTCATGCAGACCTACGGATCGTTCGGCATTTCCAGCGCGCCGGCCCGCGCCGCCCAGCTGACCCGCACCTACCAGATCGAAGGCACGCCGACGCTGGTGGTCGGCGGCAAGTACGCGACCCTGGCCGCCACGCCGGAGCGCCGCATCGAAATCATCAATGCGCTGATCGCCAGGGTCCGCGCAGAACAAAAGAAGTAAGGCTGGCATCAGCGGCAGAAACCACGGGGTGAGCAATCACCCCGTTCCTGTTTATTCATCAAAAAGGAAGCACTTAAAGTGGATTGGCTCCTGCTCGCCAAGGCAGTCCTGATGGGCATTGTCGAAGGTTTGACCGAATTTCTGCCGGTGTCGTCCACCGGCCACCTGATCGTCGCCGGCGACCTGATCAATTTCAATCCACGCATCGGCGACGTGTTCGAGATCGTCATTCAGCTCGGTGCCATCCTTGCCGTGTGCTGGGAATACCGCGAACGCCTGCTCGGTGTGGTTCGCGATCTGCCGGGCAGCCGGACCGCACAGCGTTTCGTGCTGAACCTGTTCATCGCCTTCCTGCCCGCCGCCCTGGTCGGCATCACCTTCATCAAGGCGATCAAGGCGCACCTGTTCAATCCGGTCGCAGTCGCCTGCGCGCTGGTGGTCGGCGGCCTGATCATCCTGTGGGCCGAACGTCGCCAGCGTCCGGTCCGCATTCACAGCATCGACGACATGACGCCACTGGATGCGTTCAAGGTCGGCGTCGCCCAGGTCGCCTCGCTGATTCCCGGCACCAGCCGCTCCGGTTCGACCATTATCGGCGGCATGCTGTTCGGCCTGGACCGCAAGGTGGCGACCGAGTTCTCGTTCTTCCTCGCCATCCCGGTCATGTTCGCCGCGACCTTCTACGATGTGTGGAAACACCGCGAACTGTTCACCAGCGGCGACATTCCGGTGTTCGGCGTCGGTTTCGTGTTCGCTTTCCTGTCCGCCTTCGTCGCCGTGCGCGGCCTGATCCGCTTTGTCGCCCACCACACGTTCACCGTGTTCGCCTGGTATCGCATCGTGTTCGGGCTGATCATCATCGCCACGTGGTATTTCGGCTGGGTATCGTGGAATAGTTGAGCATTTGCTTGACGCGGTGGCTGACGCGGGATATTATCTGCTTCCTCTGTCGCGGGGTGGAGCAGTCCGGTAGCTCGTCGGGCTCATAACCCGAAGGTCGTAGGTTCAAATCCTGCCCCCGCAACCAGTTTACCGATGTCGATCGCTCCATCGACATCAACACCCTGACGCGGGGTGGAGCAGTCCGGTAGCTCGTCGGGCTCATAACCCGAAGGTCGTAGGTTCGAATCCTGCCCCCGCAACCAGTATCGATTCAGGCTGTCAGCTCACGCTGACAGCCTGTTTTCGTTTCAGTAGCCAGAATTGACGTTTGCATGCTCTGGAACAAATTTTCACGCATTCGTCTTGTCATGAAAAAACGGAAATGCTAACGTGATTTCGCGTCATGCCGACACCCAAACGGCATGACGGCTTGCCGCAGTGAACACCGGTCCGTTTTTCAACAATGACAAGAGTGAGGTGCTTCATGGATCCGTTTGTAGGCGAAATCCGCCTGTTCTCCTGGAACTGGGCGCCAAGGGGCTGGCTGCCATGTGATGGCAGGGAGCTGAATATCCAGCAAAACGTCGCGCTGTACTCCTTGCTGTCGACAACCTATGGCGGCAACGGCACGACCACGTTCTGTCTGCCGGACCTGCGTGTCCGGACACCGATAGGTTTTGATCCCACCCATCCTCCTGTCCCGACCAGCAAGCGACAAGACGGCAGTGCGACCAAAACGCTTCCCGTTGCCGTTATTCCGGCCCACAGCCACCAGGCAAGAGCCTCCACCGAGGCAGCGACAGCTACAGCCCCGGCCGGCGGCATCCCCGCCATCAGCCCCAAGAAGGTTTATCACGCTGCCCCCGTTGCACCGGCCAAACCTGTCGCACTGCGATCGGATACGGTTGGCTTCGCCGGTTCTGGCCAGCCCATGGACAATACCCAGCCTTCTATCGGATCGGCCTTTTTCATTGCCACTACTGGCAACTACCCGCCACAGGATTAGCATTGCGCCGGGCCATCGTTTATTTTTCGTGAGGCAACAAGCATGGCAGACTGTTTCGTTGGCGAAATCCGCATGTTCGCCGGTAATTATGCGCCAGAAGGCTGGGCCATTTGCAATGGCGCCTCCCTGTCCGTCAATGACTATCCCGCATTGTTTTCGCTGATCAGCACTACGTATGGCGGCGATGGGATCAGAATCTTTAACCTGCCCGATTTTCGCGGTCGTATTCCGGTAGGCACGTGCTCGACAAACGGGATGCCCACGATTACGCTGGGGCAGCATTTCGGTGCCGAAACATCCATGATAACAAACGCAAATATGCCACCGCACAAGCATACATTCAACGTGGTGGCAGACATAGGCGACAACGAAGCGCCCAGCAATATCATGCTGGGGAAGCTTGCGGCAGCCGGGGCCAACAAAGGGTTTTACAGCAAAGAATCCCCCGCCACGGCCGTACTGAGTGCGGATTTTCTGAGCCCCGTTACAAATCCAAACCAGGCCCCCATAAACAACATGATGGCCACACTGACCGTAAGCTACATCATTGCCTTGAATGGCCTTTACCCGGACCGGCCTAACTGAGCCCTCCCCACTGCAACTTCAAACCTGACAGGCTATGACATCATGGATGCATTTGTTGGTGAGATCAGACTTTTCCCCTACTCCAGTGGAAGAAGCGTCAGCGGCTGGTGCTTGTGTGACGGAAGACAGATGCCCATTTCGCAGTATCCGGCACTGTATTCCATTATCAGCAACCTCTATGGCGGGGATCTGAAAACCTATTTCAATCTCCCCAATCTGACAGGGCGGGCAGTCATGGGCAGCGGGAGAGGCATTGGGCCAACTCCCAGCGACCCGACCCTGACGACCAGAAAGGTCGGAGACGTGGCCGGTGAGCGTACCAGCAGCATAGAGCCTATCAATATCCCGTCTCATTCCCATCAGATCACTGGTGCGGCATATACCAATGCCAACAATATTGATACGCCGGATGCTACGACCGTGCCCTCGGCCCCGTTCAATATCAAGGTTTACGCAGCGTACAACAGCGGGGCGATACCCGCTACCCTGGCCCCGACCACAATCGGCGATGCTGGCACGGCCTATACAGCACCAATCAAGGTGGCCAATATGCAGCCTTGCCTGCAAATCAGCAGCTATTACATCTGTCTCGACAGCGGTGGCACTTACCCGATCAGGCCGTAATGGCGTTCCACCAAGCGGGGCAATAACAGGCCATAGCACATGGCGGCAAGAACAGGCCGGGCCGGATTCGATCTGGCAGGCCGCCGTGCCCACCATCTGCACCGTCAGCCGGGCAGGTACCAAAGCCACTAACGACTAGTGGCGCCGTTCGTCGTCAGCAGTCTGACGACGGCGCCTTATCCTTCCCCGGCGCCGCCCCCATCAGCATCACGAGGGCGGCGCCGGCGGAACCGTTTCCGGACGAGAACCGCAACGTGTCCACACACTCTCAGCCCCACCCCGATCCTGATTCCCTTCCTTCTCCAGAGACAAAACCAGGCTTGCGCTGGCACGTGCAAACGGATGCCGATGCGGCATTCGTCCGCGACCTGTACCTGGCGCGTCGCTGGGCGGAAACGGCGCTGATACCTGGCTGGACCGACGAACAGCGCCGACAGTTCCTGCTCGACCAGGCACGCCTGCAGCGCCTGCACTACGAGAAGTGCTATCCGGACAGCGATATTCTTGTTGTCGAGCAATCCAACCATTCAATTGGCCGCCTGTATCTGCATCGCCACGCCCCGGGCGGCTGGCACATCGTCGATATCGCCCTGCTGCCCGCCTGGTGCGGACAAGGTATTGGTTCTGCCTTGCTGCGCGCAGTCCTCGACCTGGCCGACCACGCCGGGCGCCCGTGCAGCCTCCATGTCAGCCCCGGCAATCCGGCGCAACGCCTGTACCAGCGACTGGGGTTCCAGGTGACCGGGACTGCAGGCCCCGACATCCATCTGTGCAGACCGGTTTCCAGCCGCGCCTGATGCCCGGCCGTGTCGTGACGCCCATCCAAAGTAAATAGCAGCTACATCAAACGAATAAAATATTTATTTCGCATTATCCGGGATCTATACTGCTAACTGAATATTCATTTCCGATACCGGGACACTTCAAGCGGACGGGGGGGCAGCCTCCCGTCCGCTAAACCGTGGCGGTCATCCAGCAGCACACCCGTTTGACGCCACAGGGGGCCCCGCCCGGACGACTTCCCTCACGAGACTGCAAATGCACAGACAGTTGGCCACACTGGTTTCTGGATTCAGAACCGCAACACAGCAGGCATTTTGCATGCTGCTGTTCACGCTTGCGCTTGTCTTCCCCGCCATGGCTGTCGGCGCCGGCGTTTCCCTCTCCCCTCCCAGTGGCACGACCCTTGCCACCCTGACTCTCGGTCAGTCGATGTCGGTTACGCTGACGGCAATTGGCGGCGCCGCACCGTACGCATACTGGCAAGGCGACGTGAATGATCCGAACTACGATGGCAACGCCACCTACATCCCGGCCGGTTTGAGCCTGGATAACAATACTGGTGTGCTCAGCGGTACACCGACCACACCCGGCACCTACACATTCCAGATATCGGTAGTGGAAAACTTTGGTGACAGCGGTGTGGCGACGTACACAGTGGTGGTCAACGGCGGCGCCACGCCGACCCTGACCCAGGTCACCCCGCCCACCGGCAGTACCGCAGGCGGCACCACGGTCACCCTGACCGGCACCAACCTGACCGGCACCACGGCCGTCAGCTTCGGCGGCACCGCAGCCAGTTCGTTTACCGTCAACAATGCCACCACGATCACCGCCACCACGCCGGCCCATGCGGCAGGTGCGGTCAACGTTGTCGCCACGACGTCGAACGGCATGGCCACGCTGACCAATGGCTATACCTATGCCTTGCCGGCCCCGACTGCCGGCGCGGTCAGCACCACCGTCGCCGCCAACAGCAGCGCCAACCCGATCACGCTGAGCCTCGGCGGCGGGGCTGCCACCAGCGTCGCCGTGGCCTCCGCCGCCAGCCATGGTACCGCCACGGCCAGCGGCACCAGCATCACCTACACCCCGACCGCCGGTTATTCCGGACCGGACAGCTTCACCTACACCGCAACCAATGCCAGCGGCACTTCCAGCCCGGCCACCGTCACCGTCACCGTCAGCGCACCGACCCTGGTCCTGTCGCCGGCAAGCGGCGCGCTGGCCGGCGGCAGCACCGGCAGCGCCTACAACGCCACAATCAGTACCAGTGGCGGCACTGCACCATACAGCTACGCCATCACGGCCGGCAGCCTGCCGATCGGACTGAGCCTGAACACTTCGTCCGGTGCCCTCAGCGGCACCCCGGGCAGCAGTGGCACCAGCAACTTCACTGTGACCGCTACGGACGCCAACAGCGCCACCGGCAGCAACGCCTACTCGATCACCATTTCCGGTCTGCCGCCGACCGCCAGTGCCGTCAGCGCCACCGTCGCTGCCAACAGCAGCGCCAATCCGATCACGCTGAGCCTTGGCGGCGGGGCTGCCACCAGCGTCGCTGTTGCCTCCGCCGCCAGCCATGGCACCGCCACGGCCAGCGGCACCAGCATCACCTACACCCCGACCGCCGGTTATTCCGGGGCGGACAGTTTCACCTACACCGCAACCAATGCCAGCGGTACCTCCAGCCCGGCCACTGTCAGCATTACCGTCAGTGCACCGACGCTGAACCTGACCCCGGCCTCGCTGGGCAACGGCACGGTCGGCGTCGCCTACAGCGCTACGGTCAGCACCACCGGCGGCACCGCGCCGTACAGTTACGCCATCACGGCCGGCACTCTGCCGGCGGGTCTGAGCCTGAACACCTCGACCGGCGTCATCAGCGGCACGCCGAGCACCAACGGCACGTCCAACCTGACCATCACCGTCACCGACAGCCACAGTGCAACCGGATCACGGGCATACACATTGACCATTGGCGCCCAGGCTCCGACCGCCAGCGCCGTCAGCGCCACTGTCGCCGCCAACAGCAGCGCCAACCCGATCACGCTGAGCCTTGGCGGCGGGGCTGCCACCAGTGTCGCCGTTGCCTCCGCCGCCAGCCATGGCACCGCCACGGCCAGCGGCACCAGCATCACCTACACCCCGACCGCCGGTTACTCCGGGACGGACAGCTTCACCTACACCGCGACCAATGCCAGCGGCACTTCCACCCCGGCCACCGTCAGCATCACCGTCAGTGCACCGACGCTGAACCTGACCCCGGCCTCGCTGGGCAACGGCACGGTCGGCGTCGCCTACAGCGTCACGGTCAGCACCACCGGCGGCACCGCGCCGTACAGTTACGCCATCACGGCCGGCACTCTGCCGGCGGGTCTGAGCCTGAACACCTCGACCGGCGTCATCAGCGGCACGCCGAGCACCAACGGCACGTCCAACCTGACCATCACCGTCACCGACAGCCACAGTGCAACCGGATCACGGGCATACACATTGACCATTGGCGCCCAGGCTCCGACCGCCAGCGCCGTCAGCGCCACCGTCGCCGCCAACAGCAGCGCCAATCCGATCACGCTGAGCCTCGGCGGCGGGGCTGCCACCAGTGTCGCCGTTGCCTCCGCCGCCAGCCATGGCACCGCCACGGCCAGCGGCACCAGCATCACCTACACCCCGACCGCCGGTTATTCCGGGGCGGACAG
>NZ_QLTJ01000007.1:123054-158410 GCF_003269145.1 Microvirgula sp. AG722
TGTCGCCGTTGCCTCCGCCGCCAGCCATGGCACCGCCACGGCCAGCGGCACCAGCATCACCTACACCCCGACCGCCGGTTATTCCGGGGCGGACAGCTTCACCTACACCGCAACCAATGCCAGCGGTACCTCCAGCCCGGCCACTGTCAGCATTACCGTGACGGCACAACCGGCATCGGTGGTGTCGTCGGCCCGTACTCTGCGCGTCGGAGAGGCCGTGACTGTCGACCTGACTGACGGCGCGACTGGTGGCCCATTCACCAGCGCCCGGGTGATTTCACTGACCCCGGCATCCGCCGGCCAGGCGATCATTGTCACGGAGCAGCCAGCCAGCGCCCCGGTGCAGCGCATGATGCTGAGCGCCGCCGCACCCGCGCCACGCTACACGCTGCGCTTCATCCCGGCAGCCGCGTTTTCGGGCAGTGCCATCGCCACATTTGCTCTCAGCAATGGGACAAGCACGGCCAGCGGAACAGTCACTTTCACCGTTCAGGCTCGTCCAGACCCATCAAAGAATGCAGAAGTGATCGGCCTGGTCAATGCACAGAACCGCTCCGCCGAGCGTTTTGCCAGCACCCAGATGGCGAACTTCAACCGTCGCCTCGAGCAACTGCACCAGAACACCTGCCACGGCAACGCCTTCGGCATCAAGCTAGGCGCCGGCGGCGCGACCATTCCGGTCGCCGATCTGGCCACGGCGGCGGCCAACGCCCTGTCGGGCAAGACACCGAACGGCGACGTCGCAAACGGCAGCAAGCGCCCCACCAAGGTGGCCACAACCACGGCCCCGGCCGGAGACAGCCGCCCGGCCGTCGCCGCGCCTGCCGCCCCGTCCGCGGCGGCAGGTGACTGCAGCAGCGAACCGCTGGCATTCTGGACCGATGGCTTCGTCAACTTCGGCTCGAACGACACCCGCCATGGCCGGGGTACCGACTTCACCACTGTCGGCCTCAGCGGCGGTCTCGACTACCGGGTGTCGTCCGCACTCACCCTCGGGGTCGGTCTGGGCTACGGCAACGACCGCAGCCTGATCGGCAGTGACGATACCCGCAGCGATGCCGATGCCATCAGCGCCGCCGTCTACGCCAGCTTCCACCCGATGCCGCAGGTGTTTATCGACGGGGTGCTCGGCTACAGCTGGATCAGCTTCGATTCGCGCCGCTATGTCACCGCCGATCCGTCCAGCGGTTATGCACGCGGATCGCGCGATGCCAGCCAGGTGTTCGGTTCGCTGACCGGCAGCTACGAGCATCGCCAGGGCAATCTGCTGCTGGCACCGTACGGCCGGCTGAATGCCGCCATCACCCGCTTCGATGCGTTCAGCGAAAGCGGTGGCGGCATGTATGCACTGCACTACGGCGACCAGACCCAGCGTTATGTCACTTCGTTCCTTGGCCTGCGTTCGAGCTACGACCTGCCGACCAGCTGGGGCATGGTCACGCCGACTCTGCGCATTGAATGGGGACACAACTTCAGCAACAGCGGTGGCGTCGACCTCAGCTATGCCGACCTGGTCGGCGGGCCGGTCTACCGCCTGAATACCGATCCGCTGTCGAGCAACTTCGTCAATGTCGATCTGGGTGCCGACATCAGTCTGAGCAAGCTGTGGCTGCTGGGCATCGGCTACAAGACCTCGCTCGGGGCTTCCGGTGAGCAGAACCAGTTGTTCCGCATCGGTCTGACCAGCCGGTTCTGATCCGGAAACAGGAACGGGCACCAATGGCCGGCATGGCCCTGGTGCCCGTTTCTCTCCGGGCGGCCCTGACCGGACCGGAATGCAAAAAGCCGACATCTGACGATGTCGGCTTTTCTGTATCTGGCGCATCCGGCCCGGCTCGAACGGGCGACCCCTGCCTTCGGAGGGCAGTACTCTATCCAACTGAGCTACGGATGCAGGTCGTCGACACAACCCGTTATGGGTAAAATCTGCCGGCCCCGGATGCGACATCCGTAACGCGGCTGACGTTGTGTCAGAGGGCGCATGATAGACAATCCTGACCGGGCCGTCCAGTTGCAGCTTTGCGTAGCCTTGCCCTTCTCGTATAATCGCCAAAGATTTTTATGTCATTTTTCGTTTGCAGAGGCGGAACAAAATGAGCAGTGAGAACAGCACTATGGCCCCCGGCTCGGTTATCCGCGTTCTGGTCGCCGTCGTTGCCCTTGTCGTGGTGGCCATCTGGCTGCTCGCCAAGCTGGCAACCAGCGGCCAGATCGTCAATGCCGAAGTCATGTCCAACGAGGCCGTTGCCGCCCGATTGAAGCCGGTTGGCGAATCGGTCGCCAGCGACGCAGCACCGGGTATGCGGACCGGCGAACAGGTCTACAAGGCCGTCTGTATCTCCTGTCACGGCACCGGCCTGGCCGGCTCGCCGAAGTTTGGCGATGCGGGCGCCTGGGCGGCACGTATCGCCCAGGGTTACGACACCCTGGTGACCCACGCCCTCAATGGCCTGAACGCCATGCCGGCCAAGGGTGGCGCCACCGACCTCAGCGATGACGAGATCAAGCGCGCCGTGGCCTTCATGGGCAATGCCGCTGGTGGCAAGTTCACCGAACCGCCGGTTGGCGGGGGGGAAGCCGGCGCCGCACTGGATCCGCAAGTGGCCGGCAAGAAGGTCTACGACAGCGTCTGCGTGGCCTGCCATGCTTCCGGCGCCGCCGGCGCACCGAAGTTCGGTGACAAGGCAGCCTGGGCACCGCGTCTGAAGGCCGGCATGGACGAAGTGGTGCAGATCGCCACCAAGGGCCTGAACGCGATGCCGCCGAAGGGTGGCTTCACCGGCAGCGACGACGAGTTCCGCGCCGCCGTCCAGTACATGGCCGACGCCGCAAAATAAGCGGCGAGGCATGACAGAAAACCCCCGAACGGATTCGGGGGTTTTTTCTCGCCTGCCGGGCAGCAAAAACCCCCGGACATGCCGGGGGCTGCGGGTGCATGCGGAGACTGACGCCCCGCGGGTGCTCAGTCCTGCCACACCACCAGGCTGTACAGCTTCTTGCCGCGCCGGATCAGCGTGTAGCGACCGAACAGCCGGTCGGCATCCTCGAAGTGGCGGTCGATCGACGTCGCCTTCACGCCATTGATCGCCACCGCCTGGCTTTCAATAAAGGTACGCGCCTCGCTCTTCGACTTGGCCAGGCCCGCCGACACCAGCACATCGATCAGCGACGTACCGCGCGCCACATCGATCCGCGGCATGCCGTCCTGCGCCAGCTGGCCCAGGTCGTCCTCGGTCAGCCCGGCAATGTCTTCGCTGAACAGGCTGCGCGAGATCCGCTGCGCCGCGACCACCGCCGCTTCGCCGTGCACCAGCGCGGTCACCTGCTCGGCCAGCACCCGCTGCGCGGTCGGCGCCTTGCCGCTCTGCTGATCGAACGCTTCCAGTGCCGCGATGTCTTCCAGCGACATGAAGGTGAAGAAGCGCAGGAAACGGTAGACGTCGGCATCGGCCACCCCCAGCCAGAACTGGTAGAACTGGTACGACGAGGTCTTGGACGGATCGAGCCAGACCGCACCGCCTTCGGTCTTGCCGAACTTGGTGCCGTCGGATTTGGTGATCAGCGGCACGGTCAGGCCCCAGACCGTCTGCTGGTTCAGGCGTCGGGTCAGGTCGATGCCGGCGGTGATGTTGCCCCACTGGTCGGAGCCACCGATCTGCAACTGGCAGCCGTGCAGGCGGTTCAGTTCGGAGAAGTCATACCCCTGCAGCAGGCTGTAGCTGAATTCGGTGAACGAGATGCCGACATCGTCACGGTTCAGGCGCTGCTGCACCGATTCCTTGCGGATCATGGCGTTGACCGAGAAATGCTTGCCGATGTCGCGCAGGAATTCCAGCACATTCATCGACCCGAACCAGTCGTAGTTGTTGGCCATGATCGCGGCATTGTCGCCGTCGAAGGCCAGGAACGGGGTCAGCTGGCCACGAATCTTTTCCACCCAGCTGGCCACCACGTCCGGCGTGTTCAGCTTGCGTTCCGCCGCCTTGAAGCTCGGGTCGCCGATCATGCCGGTGGCGCCGCCGACCAGCGCGATCGGCTGGTGCCCGGCAAGCTGGAAGCGCTTCAGCATCAGCACCGGCACCAGATGGCCGAGGTGCAGGCTGTCCGCCGTCGGGTCGAAGCCGCAATACAGCGTGACCGGACCTTCAGCCAGCCGCGCCTCGAGTGCTTCGGCGTCAGTGGTCTGCGCGATCAAACCGCGCGCTGCGAGTTCCTGAATAAGTCCGCGTGTCTGCATTGGGAAAGTCCTTAGTGGGCACACCGCTGCCGGCCATGGGCGGCCAGCGGCAACAAAACCGGTGATTTTACGCTGATTTCCGCCACAGCAGGCAGCGCGGGCGGCCGGCATGACGCAGACCCGGCGGCCCCAAAGCATTATCGGGAATTTGAATAGACTCGATTGGTATTACGCGTTTCTCTGATGCAGCACGTTTCCGTACCCTGCAGGCTGTGCTGATACCCGAATAGTGCCGTCCCCATGCTGTCTGCCCTGCTATCCTCCCTGCGCCGCCGCTTCCCCGGCCTGCTGCTGACCGCCGTCATCGCCGCTCTGGCGATCCGCCTGGCCGGCGTCCCCGTCTTTGCCGACAACGGCCTGTCCGCGCTGACCTTCGCCATCCTGATCGGTCTGCTGGCCGGCAATACCTTCTATCCGCGTCTCGGCGGCCCGGCCGGTCCCGGGGTGCTGTTCGCCAAGGGCGAGCTGCTGCGCGCAGGGGTCGCACTGTACGGTTTCAAGCTGACCTTCCAGCAGGTCGCCGCGGTCGGCATGGCCGGGGTCATGACCGACCTGAGCATGCTGCTCAGCACCTTTCTGCTTGCCTGCTGGTTCGGCCGGCGCTTTCTCGGGCTGGAGCGGGACACGGCGCTGCTGATCGGCGCCGGCAGTTCGATCTGCGGCGCCGCTGCGGTGCTGGCCACGGCACCGGTCCTGCAGCCGCGCGAGCGCGATGTCGCCGTGGCCGTCGCCACTGTGGTGGTGTTCGGCACGCTGGGCATGGTCGTCTACCCGCTGCTGTGGCGTGCCATGGCCCAGCTGGCGCTGCCGGGGCTGACCCAGAACCAGTTCGGCATCTATATTGGCGCCACCGTGCACGAGGTGGCCCAGGTCGTGGCCGCCGCCCGCGCCGTCGGCGAGCAGGCGGCCGACAGTGCCATGGTCAGCAAGATGATCCGGGTGATGATGCTGGCGCCGTTCCTGCTCGGCCTGTCGCTGTGGCTGGCCCCGCGCAGCGCCGCGCCGGACACGCCACGCCGCATCACCGTGCCGGTCTTCGCTTTCGTCTTCGTCGGCTGCGTGCTGCTGAACTCGCTGGATCTGCTGCCGCCATCCGTGGTCGCCGCCCTGATCCGCATCGACGACGTGATGCTGGCCTGCGCCATGGCCGCACTCGGCCTGACCACCCACGCCAGCGCCGTCCGCCAGGCCGGCAGCAGACCGCTGGCACTGGCTGCCGTGCTGTTTGTCTGGCTGGTTGCCGGCGGCGGTGCCATCAGCTGGGGCTGGCAGGCGCTGCTGGCCTGACGCGCATCCGTCATCGCCGGATTTTCTGATATATGACAAGACAGTTTATGTTTGCCGGTACGGCCCCGGATCACTGCGGGCCGGGATGCTATGATTCCGGGACTCTGCGAACCGGATGCGCCCGATGCAATACCTCCCGGTCTTTTTCGACTTGCGCGACCGTCCTGTCACCGTCATCGGTGGCGGCGCCGTCGCCATGCGAAAGATCCGTCTGCTGCTCGCCTGCCAGGCCCGCATCCGCGTGCTGGCGCCCCGGCTCTGCGCCGATCTGGCACAACGGCATCACGATGGCCTCATCGACTTCCGGCCCGGCGAGTTCTCCCCGGCCCTGCTCGATGACGGCGACACGCCGGCACTGGTCATCGCCGCCACCGACGACGAGGACGTGAACACCGCCGTGGCCGCCGCCTGCCGCGCTCGCCGGCTGCCGATCAATGTCGTCGACTCCCCGAGCCTGTGCGATTTCATTTTTCCCGCCATCATCGACCGCTCGCCGCTGGTGATGGCGGTGTCGTCCGGTGGCGCCGCGCCGGTACTGGCACGGCTGGTCCGCAGCCGCATCGAAGCCGCCGTGCCGGCCGCCTTCGGCCAGCTGGCCGAACTGGCGGAAACCCTGCGCCCGCAGGTCAAGGCCGCCTTGCCGGATGTCGACTCACGCCGGCATTTCTGGGAGAGCACGCTGGAAAGCGCTGACGCCGAACTGGCCCTGCAGGGCGATATCGACCAGGCCCGGCAGGCTTTCCTTGCCCGGCTGGCCGCCCCCGGCACCCCGGAAAAGGGAGAAGCGCTGCTGATCGCCGCCGGCAGCGGTGACCCCGACGACATGACTTTCAGGGCGCTGCGCCTGCTGCAGCGCGCGGAACTGGTTTTTCACGATGCCGATGTCCCGGCCGCCATCGTCGATCTGGCCCGGCGCGACGCCGACCGGGTCGCGCTGGCGGCGGCCGACGAGGGCGCGCAGGTCCTGGCCGCCGTGCGCGCCGGACGGCGCGTGGCATGGCTGCGCGCCGGCGACGGCACGCGTCACGACGACATGGCGGACCGGCTGGCCCGTGAAGGCTTGCGCACCCTGCGTGCTGCGGGCGTGGCGGGACACGCGCGAGCCGGATTATGATGACACGCTCACATCCTGTTTGACCGGCACGCATCCTGTGCCAGGCCGGCCGGAGCCGGTGTTATCGAGGGCACTCTATGGTAGGCATCCTGATCATTACTCATGGCGATCTCGGCCGCAGTCTCGCCGACTGTGCCAGGCATGTCCTGCAGCGCGACATCGACAACCTCGAGTACATGCAGGTAGACAAGAATGACGATCCCGAGCAGATGCTCGCAACGGCACGCTGCATGATCGAGCGCCTCGATCGGGGTGAAGGCGTGCTGGTGCTGACGGACATATTCGGCGGTACGCCGTCGAATATTGCCAGCCGGCTGATCGTCGCAGAACAAGTGGAGGCCATTGCCGGCATCAATCTGCCGATGCTGGTCCGGGCCCTGTGCTACAGCAGCCAGTCGCTCGAGACCGTCATCAGCAAGGCGGTGACCGGCGGGCTGGAAGGCGTCATGTATATCGTTGCGGGGGACGGGCGTGGTTGAAAAAGACATCCAGATCATTAACAAACTCGGCCTGCATGCGCGGGCATCGAGCAAATTCACCCAGCTGGCGGGGAAGTTCAAAAGCGAAATCTGGATATCCCGGAGCAACAGGCGCGTCAACGCCAAAAGCATCATGGGCGTCATGATGCTGGCGGCGGCCAAAGGCAGCACCGTTCACGTCGAGGCCAGCGGTCCGGACGAGAGCGATGCGCTTTCCGCGCTGGAAGTACTGATCAACAACCGTTTCGACGAATCGGAATGATCCGAGCCGGGCGGCTGACAAATCCTGTGCGACGCGGCTGTGTAGCGTGATTTGTCACCCTCCCGGGCGGAATTCTCCATCCGGACCACTAGGGAGAGCCTGACTGGCTCTAGGAAGACTTCGGGAATGAGCATCGTCCTGCACGGCATCGGCATTGGCGGCGGCATCGCCATCGGCCGCGCCCACCTGATCTCGCACAGCAGCATCGACGTCGTCCATTATCAGCTCGAGCCGGGCGAGGTACCCGGCGAGCTGGCTCGCTTCGACGAGGCAATCCGTACCACCCGCAAGGAACTGGAGATGCTGTGGGGCAGCATCCCGGAAAACGCGCCGGCAGAACTCGGCGCTTTCCTGAGTCTGCACATCATGCTGCTGAATGATGCGGCCCTGTCACGCGAGCCGCGCGTGGTCATCGAGCGCGAGCAGTGCAATGCCGAATGGGCGCTGAAACAGCAGGCCGATGCGCTGATCGAGCAGTTCAACGAGATCGAGGAATCCTACCTGCGCGAGCGCAAGCAGGACGTGATGCAGGTCGTCGAACGCATCTACAAGAACCTGGCCGGCGCCAATGGCGAACTGCCGGAGGCCGATGACCTGATCGACGATGCGATCCTGATCGCACACGATCTGTCGCCGGCCGACATGGTCTATTTCAAGGATTCCAACTACGCCGCCTTCGTGACCGAAGTCGGCGGCGCCACCAGCCATACCGCCATTCTCGCCCGCAGCCTGGATCTGCCGTCGATCATCGCCACCCATACTGCCCGCCAGTTGATCAACGAGGATGAGCTGGTCATTGTCGACGGCATCCAGGGCGTGATCATCGTGTCGCCGGACGACATGGTGCTGACCGAATACCGCCGTCGCCTGCGCTCGTGGCGGGTGGCGAAAAGCAAGCTGGCCAGCATCAAGAAGTCCAATGCGCAGACACAGGACGGCACGCCGATCGAACTGGTCGCCAATATCGAATTGCCGCAGGACGTCGATGACGTACTGAACTCCGGCGCGGTCGGCGTCGGCCTGTTCCGCAGCGAATTCCTGTTCCTCGGCCGCGACAACCTGCCGACCGAGGACGAACAGTTCGATGCCTATCGCGAAGTCGCCACGCGTCTGAACGGCCAGCCGCTGACCATCCGCACACTCGATCTCGGCGCCGACAAGAACCCGAAATGGTCGCAGTACACTACCGCCGACAACCCGGCGCTGGGCCTGTGCGGCATCCGCCTGTGCCTGGCCGAACCGGCACTGTTCCGCACCCAGCTGCGTGCGATCCTGCGCGCATCGGTGCATGGCCGGGTACGCATCCTGTTCCCGATGGTCAATTCGGTCGCCGAGCTGCGCCAGGCCGTGACCCAGCTGGCGCTGGCGCGCGAGGAACTCGACGCGACCGGCCAGGCCTACGATCCGGACATGCAGGTCGGCGCGATGATCGAGGTGCCGTCCGCGGCACTGACGGTCAACATGCTGGCCAAGTACGTGAACTTCTTCTCGATCGGCACCAACGACCTGATCCAGTACACGCTGGCCATCGACCGCAACGACGATGCGGTCAGCCATCTGTACGATCCGACCCATCCGGCGGTGCTGTACCTGATCTGGCATACGATCAAGACCGCAAACAAGGCCGGCGTGCCGGTATCGATCTGTGGCGAGATGGCCGGCGATGCCCGCCTGACCCGCCTGCTGCTCGGCATGGGCCTGCGCAAGTTCTCGATGCCGCCGGCCAATCTGCTCAGCGTCAAGCGCGTGGTGCTGGATACCCATCTCGACCATATCTCGCCGGTGGTCAGCAAGATTCTGCGCACCAACGACCCCGACCGCGTGCACGATCTGCTGACCCAGCTGAACACGCTGCCGGCATGAGCGGCAGCGCGGCGTGGCGACGGGAAGCGTCCCGTTCGCCACGCCGGCCCTCGGCGGCCAGCGCGTGATGCAGTAGAATACCCGGTTTTACCCGGAAGCCGATCGCCATGACCGACCCCTCCACCGACGGTTCGTGGGCGCTGTACAAGCGCCTGCTCGGATACCTGAGGCAAGACTGGCGGGTGTTCATCGTCACCATCGTGGCCATGATCATCGCGTCGGCAACCGAGCCGCTGTTTGCCAGCCTGATGAAGCCGCTGATCGACGGCGGCTTCGTCGAGCGCGATCCGCAGACACTGATCTGGACGCCGCTGGCCATTGTCGGCCTGTTTGCCCTGCGCGGGCTGGCGTCCTTCACCAACGATTACACCTCGACCTGGCTGTCCGGCCGCCTGGTCATGCGGCTGCGCGAGCTGATGTTCGTCAAACTCATGCAACTGCCGGTCAGCTATTTCGACGGCAACAGCTCGGGCCGGGTCATCTCGCGCGTGACCAATGACGTGACCATGGTGACCGACGCCGGCTTCAGCGTCATTACCGTGGTGGTCCGCGACGGCATCACCCTGATCGGCCTGCTCGCCCTGCTGCTGTGGACTGACTGGCAACTGACGCTGATCTGCCTGATCATGGTCCCGGTGGTCGGCGTCGGCATTCGCGTGGTCGGCAAGCGGCTGCGCAAGCTGTCACGCAAGAACCAGCAGCACATGGGGGAAATGACCCAGGTGCTCGGCGAGACCGTCGACGGGCAACGCGTGATCAAGGTCTATGGCGGCCATGAGCATGAAACCCGGCGCTTCATGGTTTCGGCCAACGGCATTCGCCAGAACTCGGTCAAGCAGATCGCCGCCAGCTCGATGAATACCGCCGCCACCCAGCTGATCGTGTCGGTGGCGCTGGCCATCATCATCTACTTTGCCGGCGTGCGTGCCAGCCACGGCGGGTTCAGCGCCGGCGACTTCATGTCGTTCCTGACCGCGATGATCATGCTGTTCACGCCGCTGAAGCGGATTACCGGCGTCAGCCAGACGCTGCAGCGCGGTCTGGCAGCGGCCGAGAGCGTATTCACGCTGCTCGACGTGCCCGGCGAGCGCGACAGCGGCACGCGCACGCTGGAGCGCGCGCACGGCAAGCTGGAATTCGACCGCGTCACCTTCCGCTATCCAGAAGGGGAACGCGATGCGGTCAACGGCTTCTCGCTCGACGTCAGCCCCGGCGAAACCATTGCCCTGGTCGGCAGCTCCGGCAGCGGCAAGACCACCATCGCCAACCTGGTGCCCCGCTTCTATTCGCCGACCAGCGGCGAGATCCGCCTCGACGGCATTCCACTCGATGCGCTGACGCTGCACAGCCTGCGCAGCCAGATCGCCATGGTCAACCAGGACGTGGTGCTGTTCAACGATACGGTTGCCGCCAATATCGCCTATGGCGACAGCCAGGCCAGCCGTGAACGGATCATCGCCGCCGCCCGCGCCGCCAATGCGCATGAATTCATCGAAGCGATGCCCGACGGCTACGACACCCGGATCGGAGAAAACGGACTGAAGCTGTCCGGCGGCCAGCGCCAGCGCCTGGCGATCGCCCGCGCCATCCTCAAGGACGCGCCGATCCTGATCCTGGACGAAGCCACCAGCGCACTCGACACCCAGTCCGAGCGACTGGTGCAGGGCGCGCTGGAGCAACTGATGCTGAACCGCACCACGCTGGTCATCGCCCACCGGCTGTCGACGATCGAGAAAGCCGACCGCATCATCGTCATGCGCGACGGCCTGATCGTGGAAACCGGCACCCACGCCGAACTGCTGGCGCATGACGGCGTGTACGCCGGCCTGTACCGGATGCAGTTCAGCGCCGCCGCCAATCCGAATTGAAGCTCGCCCGCCATCCGGCGCCACACAGGGCGCCCCGACCCCATAGGACGAATAAATGAAAATCCTGGTCACCGGAGCCGCCGGTTTTATCGGCATGTTTGTCTGCAAGCGCCTGCTTGGCGAAGGCCATGCCGTCACCGGGATGGACAATCTGAACGACTACTACGATCCCGGCCTGAAGCAGGCCCGGCTCGATCAGCTCAGCCAGTTCGAGCGCTTCCAGTTCATCTATCAGGACCTGGTCAACCCGGGCCTGATCGAATATATCGCCCAGGGCGAATTCGACGTCGTCGTCCATCTGGCTGCCCAGGCCGGTGTCCGTTATTCGATCACGGCACCGCTCGCCTACGCCGATGCAAATCTGGCCGGCTTCACCCATATCCTGGAAGGCTGTCGCCACGGCAAGGTCAAGCACTTGCTGTTCGCCAGCAGCTCCAGCGTCTATGGCGGCAATACCCGCCTGCCGTTCTCCGAAACCGACCCGGTCGATCTGCCGGTCAGCTTCTACGCGGCGACCAAGCGCGCCAACGAACTGATGGCGCACAGCTACGCCCATCTGTACGGCCTGCCGGTCACCGGCCTGCGCTTCTTCACCGTCTACGGACCGTGGGGACGACCGGACATGGCCTATTTCAAGTTTGCGGAAAAGATGGTCAACGGCACGCCGATCGACGTCTACAACCACGGCCGGATGCAGCGCGACTTTACCTATATCGACGATATCGTCGAGGCCATCGCCCGCCTGCTGCCACAGGCACCGGCGGCCAACCCGGCCTATGACCGCGACCACCCGCTCGCCGGCGCAAGCTGGGCGCCATACCAGCTGTTCAATATCGGCGGCAGCCACCCGGTCGCACTGCTGACCTTTATCGAAACCCTGGAAGCGCAACTGGGCCTGGTCGCCGACAAGAACCTGCTGCCGATGCAGGACGGTGACGTGGTCGCCACTTGCGCCGACAACAGCAAGCTGCGTCAGGCGATCGGCGAATGGCCGGTCACGCCGCTGGAAACCGGGCTGGCACGCTTCGTCGACTGGTTCCGCACCTTCTACGGCCACCGCCGAACCCCATTGACGCAAGACAATACCGATTGACCACCATGAAAAAACTGAGTGTTTGCGTACTGACGTTCAACTCGGAACGGCTGCTGGAGGCCTGTATCGAGCCGCTGACCCGGATTGCCGACGAACTGATCGTCGTCGACTCCGGCAGCAGCGACGGCACGCTGGCCATTCTGGAAAAATTCGG
This sequence comes from Microvirgula sp. AG722, assembly GCF_003269145.1. Classification (NCBI taxonomy): domain Bacteria; kingdom Pseudomonadati; phylum Pseudomonadota; class Betaproteobacteria; order Neisseriales; family Aquaspirillaceae; genus Microvirgula; species Microvirgula sp. AG722. The sequence goes on from NZ_QLTJ01000007.1 coordinate 135,412, forward strand.
TCTGACCCCGCTGTACCGCCCGTATTCGACCCATGGCTCGCAGATGAACTTTGCCATCGACCATGCCAGCCATGACTGGGTGCTGTGCATGGACAGCGATGAAGTCATCGACGAGGCCACCGTCAACGCCATCCTGAAGCTGAAGCAGGAACTCGACGACCCGACCCTGGCCTACCGGATCACCCGGCACTGGTTCGTGCTCGGGCAGGAAGTGCATGCGATCTACCCGGTGTCGTCGCCGGACTATCCGGTCCGCCTGTTCAACCGCAGCATCGCCCGTTTCAATGATGCGCCGGTCGATGACCGGCCGGCCGGCTTCGCCGACACCCGCATCATTGCCGGTTTTGTCCGCCACGACACCTTCTATACCATTCATGAAATCTTCAAGAAGCTGAACGACTACACCACGCGGCTGGTGAAATTCAAGAAGGTCTCGCCGAGTCTGGCCCGGGCATTCGCCAGCAGCATTGCGTCGTTCTGGAAGTGGTACGTGGTCAAGCAGGCCTGGAAGGACGGTCGGGTCGGGCTGGTCACCGCCACTTATGCATCGTGGTATGCCTACCTGAAGTACATGAAGGCCTGGTTCCAGGCCAGGCACAAGCCGTGACCGGACCGGCAAGGACCCCCGCTCCCATGACGCCCTTTCTTTCCGTCATCCTGATCACCAAAAACGAGGCTGCGCACATCGATGCCTGCCTTGACGCGGTGGCGTTCGCCGACGAAATCATCGTCGTCGACGCCGGCAGCAGCGACGATACCGTGGCCCGGGCCGAGGCACACGGCGCCACGGTGACCGTGACCGGCGACTGGCCGGGCTTCGGCCCGCAGAAAAACCGTGCGCTCGACCTGGCCCGTGGTCAGTGGGTGCTCAGCATCGATGCCGATGAGCGGGTCACCCCGGCACTGGCAGCGGAAATCCGCGCCCTCCTCGCCGCCCCGGCCCACGACGCCTACCGGATTCCGCGCCTGTCCAGCTATTGCGGCCGCTTTATCCGCCATTCCGGCTGGTGGCCGGACCCGGTACTGCGCCTGTTCCGCAACGGCCGGGCCCGCTTCAGTGATGTGCCGCTCCATGAGAGTGTGCAGTTTGATGGCAGCCCCGGCATGCTGAGCCAGCCGTTGCTGCACTACACCTACCCGGATCTGGACAGCGCCATCACCAAGATGAACCGCTACTCGTCCGATGCCGCCGCCGCGATGTTCGCACGCGGCAAGCGCGCCAGCCTGCCCGGCGCCTTCGGTCACGGCCTGTGGACCTTTATCCGCATCTACCTGCTCCGGCGCGGCTTCCTCGACGGCCGCGAAGGACTGCTGCTGGCGGTCGGCGCCGGCATCGGCAGTTTCTACCGCTACGCCAAACTTTCCCTGCTCACCCGCCCGAGACAGCTTCCCGATGAAAATTCTCGAACTCGACTTTGAGCGCGGCTGGCGCGGTGGCGAACGGCAGACCCTGCTCAGCAGCCTGGCGTTTCGCGATGCCGGCCACGAGGTCGACCTGCTGTGCCGCGACGGCGAAACCCTTGCCACCCGCGCCGGCAGCGAAGGCCTGACCGTGCATGGCTGCCGGCGTCCGCTCGATATCGTGCGTTTCCTGATCCGGCATGGCCACAACTACGACATCCTGCACGCGCAGACCGGCCACGCACTGACCTGGCTGGCCGCGACACGCTGGGCGCACCGCCGCCCGATCGTCATGTCACGCCGGGTCGCCTTTGCGCTGCATGGCACGTTCACCGCCTGGAAATACCGCCAGGCGGATGCCGTCGTCGCCATCAGCCAGGCCTGCGCCGACAGCGTGCGCCGTCTTGGCATTGACGATGTCCACATCATTCCGTCGGCCGTGCTGCCGATCGTGCCGGACCCGGAACGGGTGCGCGACTGCGCGGCAGCCTGGCGGCTCGATGGCCGGAAAGTGGTGGCGACCACCGCCGCCCTGGCCGAGGACAAGGATCCGTTCACCCTGATCGACGCCGCCGCCGAACTGCTGGGCCGGCGCGACGATGTCGTGTTCCTGCATCTCGGTCACGGTGCGCTGCTGGACGCGGCGCGGGCACGCGTTGCCGGGCTCGGGTTGCAGGATCGCTATCTGCTGCCCGGCCACCAGCCGCAAGTTGAAGCGCTGTTCCCGCTGTTCGACGTCTTTGTCATGAGCTCGCGTGAAGAAGGCCTTGGCAGCAGCGTGCTCGACGCCTTCCAGGCACGGGTGCCGGTCGCTTCGACCGACGCCGGCGGCCTGAAAGAACTGCTCGCCGAAGGCCGGGGACTGCTGAGTCCGGTTGGCGACAGCCATGCACTGGCGACCCATATCGACACGCTGCTAGCCGCCGGTCCGGCCACGGCAGCCATGGTCGATGCCGCCTGCCGTTATGTACGCGCCAACCATGAGGTCGGCATCATGGCCGGGCGCTATCTCACCCTCTTCCAGACACTGGCCACTTCCCTGCATTCATGAAACGCCCTGTCAACCTGAGCCTGCCGGTACTTGTCCCACTCCTGGCCTTGCCGGCACTGTCGCTGGCATTCAAGCCAGTCAGCCAGATCTGCTTCTACCTGCTGGTTCTGCTTGCGCTGGCCGCCCTGGCCTGCCACAGGCGTCTGGGCCTGTCGTCGCCTGCCGCCTTTGCGCGGGAATACTGGCCCCTGTGCGTCGCCCTGTTGCTGCCCGTGGCGTCATTGGCAGCAACCTTTACCTATCACGGCATTTTCGATGGCCGGGAACTGGAAAAGAAGCTCGGCCTTGCCCTGGCACTGCCCATATTCTGGCTGCTGCTGCAACTGGCGCCGGAGCGGTTGCGTCACCTGCAGTGGGGTTATCTGGCTGGCGCCGGCATTGGTGCAGGGATGGCCATCACTCTGGTGCCCATTCTCGGCCTCGGCCGCAACGTCTTCAGTCACACCGGCATCCAGGTCAATGCTGTCAGCTATGCAAACCTGCTGATGCTGCTGGGCCTCGCGTCGCTGGTTTCACTGGGCTGGACGCTGAGCCGCCATGAAAAGCTGGAAATGGCAGCCAAGCTCGCCGTCGGTACGCTGGCACTGTATGCCACCCTGGTCACCGAGACCCGCAGCAGCTGGCTGGCGGTTCCGGCCTTTGCCATCCTGCTGCCCGTCAGCATGGGCAAGCGCCTGCTCCTGCGCTGGCTGGTGCCCGGCCTGCTGCTGGCTACTCTGCTGCTAGGACTGTTTGTCTGGACTGAACCCACACTGAACGCTCGCCTTATGGAAGGCGTGCACGACCTGGCCACGTTCAAGCAACAGCCTGACACATCCCTCGGCATCCGTCTGCAGTTATGGAATGCCGCCTGGCACATGTTCCTGCAGGAGCCATGGCTCGGCATCGGCAATCCGGTTGCCTTCCACCGTTTCCTGGATGCCTATGCGCTCAGCGGGCAGGTGACCCCCTTCGTCGCCGACAACTTTGGCGAACCGCACAATGACTACCTGGCCGCCCTGTCGATGTACGGTCTGCCCGGCCTGCTGGCACTACTGCTGGCCTATACCGTACCGGCGGCCTACTTTATCCGGCGCCTGCGCCAGCATCCACCGGCGGCCATCCGGGTGCCTGCCTGTCTGGGCCTGCTGTGGTGCCTGAGCTACATGGTATTCAGCCTGCCGGAGCACATGTTCCGCGATACGCGTATCTTTCCGCTATACAGCGTCATGGTCGTCGCCTTCCTCGCCCTGTCGAAGCCGGCGCCTGCCACCGCTGCCACCGAAACGGTAAAGCCCTCTGCCCATGCCTGATTCGTCCCTTGCCAGCAACGGCACGCTCCCGGTGCTGATGTACCACCACGTAAACCCGGTGCCGGGTGCCCTGACCATCACCCCGGCGCACTTCGCGGCGCAGATGCACTGGCTGGCCGAACACGGCTACAGCACACTCGGCAGTGCCGGTGTCGAGGCTTTTCTGGCCGGCAAACCGGTACCGAAGAAGTCGGTGGTGCTGACTTTCGACGATGGCCTGCTGGACAACTATGTCCATGCCCATCCGGTCCTGCAGCGCTACGGCCTGCATGCCGTCATGTTCCTGGTTACCGGCTGGAATCACGATGGCCCGGCACGGCTGCATGCAGGGGAGCCCAGCCCGGCCGTCGTCCCCAGCCGCGAGGACAGCAAGGCACTGATCGAGGCCGGCAATACCGACGATATCGCCGTACGCTGGAGCGAGATCGAACGCATGCGTGCCGCCGGCACGTTCGAGTTCCACAGCCATACTCACTCCCACACCCGCTGGGACCGCGTCTGCGCCAGCAGGGAAGAGAAAACCGCGCGGTTGCAAGAGGATCTGGCCCTGTCACAGGCCACACTGCATGCACGACTTGGCGAAGCGTCCCGGCATCTGTGCTGGCCGCAGGGTTATTTCGATGACGACTACCTGCAGGTGGCCCGCCAGGCCGGCTTCCGCTACCTGTACACCACCCGGGATACCGACCGGAACCGCCCGGGATCGGACCCGGGCCATCTGTACCGCATCGGCGACAAGGGCAAGGCCGCGAACTGGATCGCAAGAAAGCTGTGGCTGGTGCGCCATCCGCTTTTCGGCGCCGCCCATTACTGGCTCAAACAACGCAAGCGCTGACCTGATGAAAATCCTCTATACCAATTTCCACCACGGTTCCGGCGGCGGCCATTTCACCTATATCAACGGGCTGGCCAAAGCCATGGCAGCCCGGCACGAGGTCAGCATCGCTTCGCCGGCAGGCAGCCAGCTTCATGCCATGGCCGAGGCCGATCCGGCGCTGCACGCCTTCGCCATCGACTTCAGCAACAATTTCAAACGGCTGTGGCCGGCACGCCGTGCGCTGGCAAAGATCCTGCGTGATGAGCGGTTCGATATCGTCCATGTCAATGGCTCGCCCGACCACCGACTGGTGATGCTGGCCATGGCCGGCATGGGCCGCCAGCGGCCGCGCGTTGTCTATACCAAGCACAACAATCTGCCGATTTCCGGTCTCGGCGCATCGATCCGCGCACACTTTGCCACGGACCGGACCATTTGCACCTGCCTGGAAGCACGGCGCATTCTGGAAGCATCACCCTATGCCAGGACCGGGCTGGTTGACGTGCTGCTTGGTGTCGATACCGGCTTTTTTACACCGGCGGATGCCCGCCAGGCGGCGGAGGCACGTACCGCACTGCTGCCCGGGCTGGCACCGGACACGCTGGTGCTCGGCAGCAATGCCGGTACCTCGGAATACAAGGGCTGGCTGGACCTGCTGCAGGCGATATCGCTGTTGCCGTTCGAACAGCGCAACCGCCTGCATGTGGTCCTTGCCGGCCGCCCGCCGCGTGATGATCTGCTGCAACGCGTCGATGCGCTCGGACTGCGCCCACAGCTGACGCTGACCGGCCTGCTGGCCGATGTCCGGCCGGTGCTGCGCGCCATGGATGTCGGTTTTGTGCTGTCGCACAAGGAAATGGCCTCGTACGCCGGCCGTGAAATGATGGCCATGGGCAAACCGGTCATCGTGTCCGACGTCGGCGGCCTGCCCGAGTTGCTCGAACCGGGTGTGCAGGGCTGGCGGGTGCCGGCGCATGCACCTGAGCGGATTGCTGCCGTGCTGAAGGAGATCCTGGCCGATCCGGCATCGATCGCCGTGCGCGGGGCGGCAGCACGTGAACGCTGCGTCACGAACTATTCGATGGAGACCGTGGTGGCCCGCATGGAAAGCGTCTATGCGGCGCTGCTTGAAGAACGCTAATTCGCGCAGTGATAAACTGCCGGTTTTGCCATTCCCCACCGCAAAAACTGCGGATGAATCATCACGTCGGAGCAAACGAATCGTGAAAGTGACTGTTGTAGGCACCGGCTATGTCGGTCTGGTTTCCGGCACCTGCCTGGCGGAAGTGGGCAACGACGTACTGTGCCTGGATGTGGATGCGGCCAAGATCCGCACGCTGGAACAGGGCGGCGTCCCGATCTTCGAACCCGGTCTGGAAGAGATGATCCGCCGCAACGTGGCGGCCGGCCGGCTGCGCTTCACCACCGATGTCGAGCAGGCTGTCCGTTTCGGCACGGTGCAGTTCCTCGCCGTCGGCACGCCGCCGGATGAAGACGGTTCCGCCGACCTCCAGTATGTCGTCGCCGCCGCGCGCGCCATCGGCCGCCATATGGACGACTACAAGGTCGTGATCGACAAGTCCACGGTGCCGGTCGGCACCGCAGACAAGGTCCGCGCCGCCATTTGCGAAGAGCTGGCCACGCGCGGTGTCGACCTGCCGTTCGGCATGGTATCCAACCCCGAATTCCTGAAGGAAGGCGCCGCCATCGACGACTTCATGCGGCCGGACCGCATCGTCATCGGCGTCGAGGACGAACGCGCGCTGGCGCTGATGCGCACGCTGTATGCACCGTTCCAGCGCAACCATGACCGCCTGCAGGTCATGGACATCAAGAGCGCCGAGCTGACCAAGTACGCGGCCAATGCCATGCTGGCCACCCGCATTTCGTTCATGAATGAGCTGGCCAACCTGGCCGAAGTGCTCGGGGCGGATATCGAGATGGTGCGCAAGGGCATTGGCGCGGACCCGCGCATCGGCTACCACTTCCTGTACCCGGGCTGCGGCTATGGCGGCTCGTGCTTCCCGAAGGACGTGCAGGCATTGCTGAAGACAGCCAAGGATGCCGCCGGCATCGACCTGCGCGTGCTGAGCGCCGTCGAGGAAGCCAACGAGAACCAGAAGTCGGTACTGCCGCGCAAGATCAAGGCCCGTTTCGGCGACGACCTGTCCGGCCGCACCTTCGCGCTGTGGGGGCTGGCATTCAAGCCGGATACCGACGACATGCGCGAAGCGCCGTCGCGGACCCTGATCGCCGCGCTGCTGGATGCCGGTGCCCGCATCGTGGCCCACGACCCGGTGGCCATCGACGAGGCCCGCCGGCTGTATGGCGACGAGCCGCGCCTGCGCTTTACCGATACGCCGATGACGGCGCTGGAACAGGCCGACGCACTGGTCATCGTGACCGAATGGAAGGCCTACCGCAGCCCGGACTTCGCCGCGATTCGCAACAGCCTGCGCACACCGGTCATTTTCGACGGCCGCAACCTGTTCTCGCCTGAAGCGGTCAGGGAAGCCGGCATCGACTACTACCCGATCGGCCGCCCGCAGGCCGCCTGAGCCCTGCCCAGCCACGCCCGCCGTCACGGCGGGCTTGAAAAAAACCCGCCATGCTGTGTGGCGGGTTTTTGCTTGTACGACTGGCTATCAGCAGTGATAGAGCGGATTGTCCGGTTCCATTTCCCGCCCGGTGCGCTGGATCTGCTGCCAGATCGGTTCACCCTGCAGCGGTTCGGACACTTCGCGTGCGAGTTCGCTGTACTCGCGGATGTAGTTGCCATCGGCGAACGCCCGCAGCAGCACGACCTTGACCGACATATTGCCCGGTTCGTCGTCCAGTGCAGCCTTCAGTACGCGGATGGCATGACGAACCTTGCCCTGGAACAGGAAAACCTCTGCCTCCCCGACCGGATCGATGCCTCGTGCGCTGGCTTTGACGAAGCGGTTCTGTCGCCACCATTGCCCCAGCAGATAACTGACGCTGACCAGCAGCATGGCGTTAATCAGGGTTTGCAGTTCAATCTCGTAGTCCATGGCAAGCGCTCTCCTCACATGCATGCAGGCAGATCATCGTCGACCGTGCACTGTTAGACAATTAGTGAAAATACGGATTTCCAATGTCATTACGGGCTTGCCTTCGACATGGCAGCCCGGGGTGAGGGTCGTCTTGCGGCACGGAAGGGAAAACAGGAGAGGGTGCAGGGAAAACCCGGCAGGATGGAAGGTTGCGACGGGCGCGCGGCAAGCGCAGACGTGGCTCGGGTGTCCATGCAGAGTCCCCCTGAAATCGGGTGCGGGCGAACGGCCGGTCGTCAGCCGGCAACACGCGGGCAATGGTGATCATCGCCGCTTTTCCACCCACCCCTGAGTAAGTGTTATGCGGAGATTATTACCAAAACCGGCTACGCCGTGAGGGTATTTGCCCCTCGCTCCGCCATGCCGATCGCCCCGCTGATACAGCAGCCATGAGCATGGTGCAGCAGGGAAAATACCGTTCAGCGCGCGATAAAGCGACCGCCCAGCACCCGGGCCAGCGCATCGGCATCGACGTCCGATTCCACGCTCGCCCGGCCGATGCCGTCCGGCACGACAAAGCGCAGGTGCCCGCCATCGACTTTCTTGTCGTGCCCCATCAGCGACAGCCACGCGTCGAGTCCAAGGTCCGGCGCGCGTACCGGCAGTTGCACCGCGGCCAGCAGGGCCTCGATCCGGTCCAGTTCGCCCGCGGACTGGCGGCCGAGCTGCGCGGCCAGGTCGGCCGCCAGCAGCATGCCGGCAGCCACGGCTTCGCCATGCAGCCAGACACCGAAGCCGAGCCCGGCTTCGATCGCGTGGCCAAAGGTATGACCGAGATTCAGCAGTGCGCGCACGCCTTGCTCCTTCTCGTCCTGCCCGACAATGTCGGCCTTCATCTCGCAACTGCGGCGCACGGCATGGATCAGCGCATCGGCATCGCGCGCCATCAGCGCTGCCGCCTGCGCCTCGCACCAGTCGAAGAAACCGGCATCGCCGATCAGGCCATACTTGAACACTTCGGCCAGCCCGGCCGACAGCTCCCGCGGCGGCAGGCTGTCGAGCAGCGCGATATCGGCCAGCACCAGCCGCGGCTGCCAGAACGCACCGATCATGTTCTTGCCGGCCGGGTGGTTGATTGCCGTCTTGCCGCCGACCGACGAATCGACCTGGGCCAGCAGCGTGGTCGGCACCTGGACGAACGGCGCGCCGCGCTGCCAGCAGGCGGCGGCAAAACCGGTCATGTCGCCCACCACGCCGCCGCCCAGCGCGACCAGCGTGGTCTTGCGCTCGGCGCGCATGTCGATCAGCGCATCAAAAATCAGGTTCAGCGTCTGCCAGTCCTTGTGCGACTCGCCATCCGGCAGCACCACGGCCCGGGTCTGGATGCCGGCGGCCGCCAGCGAAGCCTCAAGCCGCGCCAGATACAGCGGTGCCACCACGTCATTGGTGACGATCAGCGCGCGCGGCTGCGGCAGGACCGGTGCCATCAGTTCGCCGGCCCGGTCCAGCAGGCCCCGGCCGATATGGATCGGGTAGCGACAGTCGGGCAGCGTCAGGTCAAGCGTGATCATGACTCGGGAGTTTCCTTGAGTTTGGCCAGCAGCCGCTGCACCAGCACGCCGACGTTCTGCCGGCTGGTGTCGACAACCACGTCGGCAATTTCGCGATAAAGCGGGTCGCGCACGGCGAACAGCGCTTCGAGCTTGGCGCGCGGGTCACCGGTCTGCAGCAGCGGCCGGCTCTTGTCGTGCGCCGTGCGGATCAGCAGGTCGTCGATGGTCGCGCGCAGATAGATGACCGTGCCGCCGGCCTTCAGCGCCGCACGGTTGTCCGGGTCGAGCACCGCACCGCCACCGGTTGCCAGCACGATGCCGTCACGCTGCATCAGCTCGGCGATCACCGCCTTTTCGCGCTCGCGAAAGCGGTTCTCGCCCTCGATCTCGAAGATGGTGGTCACGCGCACGCCCGTACGCGATTCGACCTCGTGGTCGGAATCGTGAAAGGTTCGGCCGGTCAGACGGGCAAGGTGACGACCCACAGTCGTCTTGCCCGCACCCATCAGGCCAATAAGTATGTAGTTGCCTGCCGTCATGGGGCCGCATTGTAACCAAGGCCCACGCAGCCGTCATGGCCGAGCGGGCCTCAATCGTATCTGTTCGCAACGAAAATGGCAGGCGGACCATCTGGCGCTATACTGCGCTGTTTTCCCATCGGAAGTTTCACCGCACATGTTTTCCCGACTGCTCGGAGGCATCGCCCTGATTGTCGCGGTGCTGATCGTCATCGGCGCAGGTCTGGCTGGTGTCGGCATTGCCGTCACCTATCCCCGCCTGCCCAGCCTTGATGTCCTGACCGCCTATCGCCCGAAAATCCCGCTGCGCGTCTATACCGCAGACGGCGCCCTGATCGGCGAATTCGGTGAGGAACGTCGCTCGTTCACCCCGATCGGCGAAGTCCCGCCGCTGATGAAGAAGGCCATTCTCGCTGCCGAGGACGAGCGCTTCTACGAACACGGCGGCATCGACTACCTCGGCATCGCCCGCGCGGCGGTGGCCAACGTGACCACCGGTCATATCCGCTCCGGCGCCTCGACCATCACCATGCAGGTCGCGAAGAATTTCTTCCTGTCGAGCGAACGGACCTTCACCCGCAAGTTCAACGAGGCCTTGCTGGCATTCAAGATCGAACACAACCTGTCCAAGGACCAGATTCTGGAGCTGTACTACAACCAGATCTATCTCGGCCAGCGCGCGTACGGTTTCACCTCGGCCGCACAGATCTACTTCGGCAAGACACTGGACCAGCTGACCCCGGCGGAAATGGCCATGCTGGCCGGCCTGCCGAAGGCACCGTCCTCGTACAACCCGGTAGTGAATCCGGAACGCGCGCACCTGCGCCAACTGTACGTGCTGCGCCGCATGCGCGAGCTGAACTTCATCGACAACGACCAGTACGAGGCCGCCAAGCAGGAGAAGCTGAAGCTGGCCAGCCGCAACGAGGACTTCTCGGTGCCGGCCCAGTACGTGGCGGAAATGGTGCGCCAGTCGATGTATACCCGTTACAAGGAAGCCGCCTACACCGAGGGCTTCCGCGTGTACACCACGCTGAAATCGGACCCGCAGCGCTGGGCATTCGACGCCGTGCGCGAGGGGCTGATGAGCTATGACCGCCGCCATGGCTATCGCGGACCGGAATCGTTCATCGATCTGGCCGCGCTGCCGGAAGGCGCCGACCGTGACGAAGCGCTGGATGATGCGCTCGCCGCCATTCGCGACTCGGGCTCGCTGCAGCCGGCCGTGGTACTCGAAGCCTCGCCAACGCTGGTCAGCGTCTATCTGCGCGGCGGCGACAAGGTGGACCTGAGGGGGCGGGCACTGAGCTTTGCCCAGCGTTTCCTGTCGCCGAAACTGACGCCGGCGCAACGCATCCGCCCCGGTTCCATCATCCGCATTACCAAGGATGAGGACGGTGGCTGGTCGATCACCCAGATGCCGAAGGTCGAAGGGGCATTCGTCGCCGTCGACCCGAAGACCGGTGCGATCCAGTCGCTGGTCGGCGGCTTCGACTTCAACCGCAACCACTTCAACCGCGTGACCATGGCCTGGCGCCAGCCGGGGTCGAGCTTCAAGCCGTTCATCTATTCGGCCGGCCTCGAACGCGGCTTCACCCCGAGCACGCTGGTCAATGATGCTCCGCTGGTCATCGACCCGCAGACCATCGGCGGCCAGCGCTGGGAACCGAAGAACTATGACGGCCGCTACGCCGGCATGATGACGCTGCGCCGTGGTCTGACCCTGTCGAAGAACCTGGTGTCGATCCGGGTGCTGATGGCCACCGGCACCGACTACACCCAGCAGTATCTGCAGCGTTTCGACTTCGGCCCCAAGCAGCATCCGGCCTACCTGACCATGGCGCTCGGCGCCGGCATGGTGACGCCGCTCGGCATGGCCGAGGGCTACAGCGTGTTCGCCAACGGCGGCTGGCAGGTCAAGCCGTACTTTATCGACCGCATCGAGGACAGTCTGGGCCATGTGCTGGCCAAGACCGCCCCGATCGTGGCCGGCCAGAATGCCAGGCAGGTCATCGACCCGCGCAACGCGTTCATCATGACCAACCTGATGCAGGACGTGGTCAAGTTCGGCACCGGTCGCAGCGCGCTGTCGCTCGGCCGCAGCGACCTGGCCGGCAAGACCGGCACCACCAACGATTCGCGGGATGCCTGGTTCGCCGGCTTCGCCCCCGGCGAGCTGGTCGGCATCGCCTGGGTCGGCTTCGACAACAACAAATCGCTGGGCGGCGGGGAAACCGGGGGCGGCGCCGCGCTGCCGATCTGGATCTCGTACATGCGCCACGCGCTGAAGAGCGTACCGGAAGTCGAGCTGCCGGTGCCCAGCGGCATCGTGGTCAAGCCGGGTGCCGGCCTGCACGGACAGCCCGAGTATTACTATCAGGAATTCCTGCAGACCAGTCCGGAGCTCGGCCTCAACAACCAGGCCAGCCGCTCGGTGGAAAGCAATGAAGCCGACCCGGCAGCCAGCCCGAGCACGCCGCCGCCGGACTCGGCGCGCGATGCAGTAGAGAACGTGAAGGAACAGCTGTTCTGATGCTGTGCCTGGCGGAAGGGGCCTGCCGGCTCCTTCCGCCATCCAACCATTTTAAAATGCCATCACACCGCCATGACCACCCTTCTTGTTACCGGTGGCGCCGGTTATGTAGGCAGCCACACCTGTGTCGAACTGCTTGAGGCTGGCTACGAGCTGGTCGTGCTGGACAATCTGTGCAACAGCAGCCGGGAAGCCTTGCACCGGGTGGAACGAATCACCGGCAAGCCGCTGATCTTCGTGGAGGGTGATATCCGTCACGCCGGCACGCTGAAGCAGCTGTTTGCCCGGTACACCATTGACACCGTCGTCCATTTTGCCGGACTGAAAGTTCTGGGCGAGTCAGTGTCAGCGCCACTGAGCTATTACGACAACAACATCGGCGGCACACTCACCCTGCTGACGGCCATGCGCAGCCATGGCGTGAAATCCCTGTTGTTCAGCTCTACCGCCGCGGTCTATGGCGACCCGCATCAGGTACCGATCACCGAAGACTTTCCGCTGTCCGCGACCAACCCCTACGGCCGCAGCAAGCTGATCGTCGAAGACATGCTGCGCGACCTGCACCGCGCAGAGCCGGACTGGTCGATCATGATCCTGCGCTATTTCAATCCGGTAGGGGCGCACGAGAGCGGGCTGATCGGGGAAGACCCGCAGGGTATTCCCAATAATCTGATGCCGTTTATTGCACAGGTCGCCGTCGGAAAGCGGGAATTCTTGTCTGTATACGGCAATGACTACCCGACAGCGGATGGGACCGGCGTGCGTGACTATCTGCATGTGGTCGATCTGGCGGTTGGCCACGCGATGGCCATTGAGGCACTGGGCAACGCCCCCGCCGGACAGCTGCACACCTGCAACCTGGGCACCGGGCGCGGGTATTCAGTACTGGATGTCGTACATGCTTTCGAGCGAGTCAGCGGTCGCAAGGTCCCGCATGTCCTTGCTGCCCGTCGTCCGGGCGACGTGGCTACCTGCTATGCCGATCCCGCTCGGGCAGAAAGGGAACTGGGCTGGAAAGCGACACGCGGACTGGATGCCATGTGTGCGGATACATGGCGATGGCAATGCGACAATCCTCACGGTTATTGAGCGAAATGGGTAACTATCCGGAGTGAATATCCATACTGCTGCTTGCCAGATATTTACCATGCTCGCTGAGCTGGAAAATTCCAGATTGCGCCAAGCCCGCCCAACTTCGGCCGAGAGTATCAGTCAGTAATAATGCACATGGTGGAAACAGCTCCTTTTATCAGAACAGATCCACCCCACTGTTTTTTCGCGGATTTTCATCTACAGCTTTCCGCGTCAGGAGAGCCCAATCCGTTAGAATATCGGTATGGTTCTCTTCGTATCCACTCTACTGACCAGCTTTATGCTTACCTTGTGGCTGGTACGCAGTAGTCACTTTCATGCCCGGCTCAGTGCGGACTCCGACCTGTCAGGCGTGCAAAAATTCCATGTTGCCCCGGTGCCCCGCATCGGCGGTGTCGCGTTGCTCATCGCACTGGGCACTGGCTGGCTGGTACTGTGGTTGCGGCACTCGCCACTTCACACCGCCTACCTGGGGCTGCTGGCAGTCACGCTGCCGGCCTTCCTCAGCGGGCTGTATGAAGACATGTCCAAACAGGGCGGGCTGGGCCTGCGCATGGCGGGGATCCTGCTGTCAGCGGGACTGGGATGGTGGCTGCTCGGTGTCCAGATTACGCGGCTGGACATCCCTGTCCTGGAGGCAGCATTGCGCTACCCGGCCGTCTCCCTGTCGCTGACACTGATCGCCATCTGCGGCGTCACAAATGCGATGAATTTCATCGACGGCTACAACGGGCTGGCGACAGCCGTCGCGGCCATCATGCTGGGTGGCATTGCCTATGTCGCCTTCCTGCTCGGCGACCACCTGATCTGGTCATGCGCAATAGCCGGCATCGGAGCCTGCCTGGGCTTCCTGCTCTGGAACTGGCCGCGCGGGCTGATCTTTCTCGGTGATGGCGGTGCCTATCTGCTCGGTTTCCTGATCGCCGCACTCGATATCCTGCTGGTCGCACGCAACCCTCAGGTATCACCCTGGTTTGCGCTGCTGCTGGTCAGCTACCCGGTCGTCGAAATGACATTCACCGTGCTGCGCCGGACGTCACGGCGCTCGAACCCGGGCATGCCGGATGCCGCCCACCTGCACCAGCTGATCTACAAGCGGCTGATGAAATGGACGGTTGGCAGTTCGCGCCCGGCCGACAAGCTGTTCCGCAACTCGATGACCTCGCCGTACCTGTGGCTGCTGTCATCGCTGGGCGTAATACCGGCAGTACTGTTCTGGAACAACACCCGGCTGTTGCAGTTGTCCACACTGCTGTTCATTGCCGCCTACATCTGGCTGTACCGCCGCATTGTCAAATTCCGGACACCGCGCTGGCTGGTCGTCCGCGACCGGCAGTCCCACAAGGATCGGCAATAACCGGGGCCGCGCTTTTCACCCGGAGGTTCCCGGCGCTCAACGATCCGCGCGCTCGTCAACCGGCAGCGTATCCGGTGCACTGCCCTTCCGCCGCACCTGCAGCAACGGCGGCGCCCACGCTTCACCCGCCCGCTTCTTGCGCGTCGCCAGCGTCAGCTCGCTCGGCGCAAAGATATTGATGTTGTGCGTATTCGGGGTGGTGATCAGGTACTGGGCTTCGGTCGCGCGCAGGAAGCTCGACACCCGGTCAATATTGAAGATGTCCAGGTGGGCAAACGGTTCGTCGATAAACACGAAGCCGGATGGCTGGGACTCGTCCATCATCAGCCCGACCAGCAGGATCAGTGATTTCATCACCTGCTGCCCGCCGGACGCCTCGCCGTCATTCAGCCCCATCATGCCCTTGTGGTCGAAGTTGAAGCGTACGGTCAGCCCGGCCTGCAGCAGGCGGCTGTCGTCGTCGCCGAACTCGGGCAAGTCGGCCTCGACCGCAATGCCGGACAGCTCGCCCAGCCGTTTCAGGTTGCGGCCATAGGCGCGTACCGTGGCGCGCAGCTTGCCGACATAGGCGCTGCGCGCCTCGTCGGTCAGCGCACTGGCGCGCTCCACTTCCGCGCCGCGTTTCTGCATGTCGAGGTCAAGCGTGACCAGTTCGTCGCGCAGCAGGTCACGGCTGGTCAGTACGGTTTCTTCCCGCTCCCACTCGCCCAGTTCCAGCCGCTGACGCGCATAGCGCAGTGCGTGCTCGGCATCCCCGGCATCACCGAATTCACCGGACAGCGCTTCCAGATACCCGGCATCCAGCCAGCGCGGGTCGAGCCGTCGGGCCAGATCGCGCAGACTGGCCAGATCACGGCGCACCATGCGGCGCGCCTCGACCGCGGCCAGTTGCAGGGCTGACAGTCGCTGCGACTGCTGTTGCAGGTTCAGCGCCCGTCGTTCGTGCGTGCGACGGGCCTGGTCGTGTTCGTCACGCGCCTGGCGCTCGGCCTCCTGCGCCGCCGCCACGGCGGCGCCGATATCGGCGGCGCGCGCGGCGAGATCGCGGCGGCTGGCTTCCAGTGCGGCATATTCGTCGGCACGCGCTTCCAGCAGGCGGATGGCATCGACCCCGCCCAGGTATTCGGCCAGTTCGCGCGCTTCGCGATTCAGTGCCAGTTGCCGCTCTTCCTCGGCCAGGATGTCACGGTTGACCCGCTCCAGCCGGGCCTCGACCTGGGACAGCCGGGCCTGGCGCGCTGCCTCGCCAAAAGCGAGGTCATGCGCGGCCACGCCGATATGCCGGCCGCCGCGCCGTTCGCGCAGATAACCGTCCGGCGTGATCCACTCGCCGCCCAGTGCCTCGCCTTCGCGCTCGTCGGCGACCCGCCGGGTGTCATTCAGAATGCGCGCCAGCCAGCCCGGCACGGCCGAAGCAAAGCGCACCACTTCCAGCACACTGCCCGGTTTGGCACGCGGTGCCGGCTCGGCATCCGGCACGATAAAGTGCCGGTAGCGCAGCCGGCGTCCGAGTGCGAACGCGGTTTCGCGGTCGGACGGATTGCCGAGCAGCACCAGATGGCGATACGGTTTCAGCAGCGACTCGACGGCGATCTGCCAGTCCGGATCGGTGACTTCGACCCGCTCGGCCAGCAGCCCATGGTCGACGCCCTGCTCTTCCAGCGCGATGCGGAACGCCCGCACCTCGTCCGGTGCGCGCCGGCCACCCGAGGACAGCGCCGCACGTTCGACCCCGAGCTGTTCGCGCTCGTCACGCCGGGCCTTCAGACTGGCGCCGAGCGCGGCGGCTTCCTGGCGCAGCATTTCATGCCGGGCGGCCAGTCGGGCCTGGTCATCGCCCCAGTCCTTGCCGGACAGCGCCTGCAGCCGGTCACGCTCTTTCAGTTGCGCGTCCAGCCCGGCGCATGCCTCGCGCACCGACTGGAACTCGGCCAGCACCTGCCGGTAGTGATCGCTGGCCGCGACACGACGGGCATCAGCCTGCGCCTCGGCCCGTGCCAGCCCGGCCAGATCGGCCTGATCCAGCGTCTGCGCCTCGCACTCGCGACGCCAGGCCGCGCGCGCCGCGCGTTCGTCACGCCAGTGCTGGCGCAGCTTGCCCCGGCCCTCGATATAGCCGAGCGTCGGCAGCACTTCGCTTTCCAGCCGGGCGATCTCCTCCTGCAGCGCACGCCACTCGACATAGCGATTGGCGCGACCGACGGCGTTTTCCACCCGCGCAGCCAGCACATCGCGGCGTTTGGCCAGTTCGGCCAGTTCGATCTCGGTCTGCACCTGTTCATCGCGGGCGGCGGCATAGTGATCGAGCACCGCCTTGTCGCCGAACACCTGGAACACCAGGTCCAGCAGCGCACGCGGCGAGTATTCACACAGCTTGTCGGTATCGCCCTGCTCCAGCGCCAGCACCTCGGCAATCGCCGGCGTCAGGCCGGCGGCCTCCAGCCGCTGGCGGTATTCATGCACGCCCAGCCAGGTGACGCCGGCTTCCAGCTCGTCGCCAAGCGGGACATCGCCTTCCAGAATTGCGTAATGGCGTACCCAGTCGCCGCCCTGTTTCCTGACCCGGCACAGCAGGGTCACGCGTTCGCTCATCAGCGGGAAGAACGGCGTCGGGTACAGGCCCGATTCGAGCCGGCGCGGGTTGTCGACCACACCGCGCAGCCAGGCGAATGGCGAACGATTGTTGCGCACATAGCGCTTGTAGTCGCGCTTGCCGGAACAACGCAGCGCCAGCAGGGTCCGCAGCGCATCGAGCAGCGTGGTCTTGCCGGAGCCGTTCGGGCCGGTGATGGTGACGATCTGGGCGTCCAGCGGCACGGTCAGGCGCTGCCAGTAATCCCAATGAACCATTTCGAGGGCGCGGAGTTGAAACATGCGTTGGACCGGATTCCAGTAAGGACAGGGAGCGGGGCAAGCCCCGGGTTCAGAGGCCGGCGTCCTGCCGGCGCTTGAGCAGCACTTCGGACAGCGCGCCTTCGAGGATGCGCGGTGCGAGCTGGCCGTAGTCGATCAGCGTATCCAGCAGCGGCCCCTCGGTCAGCAGCTTCTGCCGGCGAACGATAAAGCCAAGGTTCACCAGCCGGCCAAGGTTGGCACTGAACTTGGTGCGACCGCCAAGCAGATTGCCGAAGTCGGCGTAGATCGCCTCCTCGTTGACGCCGACCGACACGTCGTCGCCAGTGGCGATCGGCTTGCCTTCGCCGAACATGTCATGCTGCGACTCGCGGCCGGCTTCGACCCGCGCATGCTGGCGCTCGCGCTTCGGCAGCACGATCAGCGCCCACAGCACCACCAGCAGCGCCACTGCGTCGCGCGGCAGCTCCAGCGTATTGTTCTGCCAGGTTTCGCCCTGACCGAACACCGCCTCATGCTGCGCCGGCTGCAGGCAGACCGCCACTTCAGCCGCGTACGGGTTGTCGGCCAGGGACAGCCCGACCTGGGCCAGCCGTTCGTCCAGCGCCTGGCGGAACACCTCGTCCATCAGCGCGCGGCGAACCAGCTTGTCGCTGCGGGGAAGCGTGCGGTGCGCGATCAGTCGCGCGGAAAGCGTTGCAAGGTCAGCGTCCATGCGGCTCAGCGATCAGTAAAAGGAATCAGTTGCGCGTCGGACAGCGACGCGATTTCGGGGTGATCGGGATGGGTCAGGCCCTCGCCACCGGCCAGTGCCCACGGCGCGGTCGCCAGCCGCGACAGCGCGCCGGCATCATCGCCCGGCTCGGGGTCACCCAGCAGCGCCAGCAGCGACATGCGATAGGCAGTCTCGGCATAGCTGTCGGCCAGCACGACCCCGGCGATCGGCGCCATCCGGCCCGGCGGCAGCGCGTCAAGCGCTTCGAGAAAGGCGTCGGCCTCCTGTTGCCGCTCGGCCGCCTGCGGCTCGGCATCGTCGGTCGCGCGCGACGGCGGCAGTCCGGTGGTCGCCGCCACTACCCGCTCGCGGGCAATCAGTTCGTATTCGGCCACATCGGCCAGTTCCGGCGTGGACAGGAAAGCCGCCAGCGGCGGCGGGGACAGCACGCCATCCAGCAGGCCGGCCAGTGCCGGCGCACTCTGCGTGCGCAGCCAGCCGGCAATATCGGTCGAGGTCAGGCCGCTCTGGCCAAGATGGACCCGCTGCACCGCCAGTTGCGCCAGCCGGCGCTGGAAAGTGCCGGCCAGATGCAGCATGCGTGCCTGGGCATAGGCCACCTGCTGCGCGGCGGCCAGTGTGCTCAGGTCCTGGGTATCGTCACGGATGATGGCTCGCACGACTTCCGTCCCGCGCGCCACCCAGCGCCATACCGCTTCCAGCCGGCCCTGGGCCGCACGGATACGGAATTCGGATTGCGATTCAAGGGCTTCCTCGAACTCGGCATGCAGTTCGTTCAGCCGGGCCAGCAGATGGGTCAGCGCTTCGCCGCTGACTTCGCCCATCGCCTGACCGGCAGCCACCTGTCCGGCCAGATAGCCGAGTTCGGCATCGTCGCCGTCCAGCTGCACCAGCGTGGCCAGCGCCGCCAGAACCCGGCGCGCATGTTCGGCCAGTTGGTAGTCGCCGCTGTCGGCGTGCCACAGCAGCAGGCCGTTCTCGCGCAGCCGCTTGAGCACGGTGTCGAGCTTGGTCGGGTTCAGATAGGCAAAGCGCTGCTGCAGATCCTGCGGCGTCCAGCGCGGTGCGCCGGCGCGGGCGCCGATTTCGCGCAGCACCAGCAGCCGGACCAGCACTTCGTCCTCCCCGCCACGAAACAGCGTGATCAGGGCATCGATCACCTGCCGGGCGCCGAGCAGATCGCTCAGCGCCGGCAGGTCGGCCGGAAACAGTCCCGGCGCCAGAAAATCGGCGAGCGTATCGTCGCGCATGCGCGGAATCAGGCGGCCGGGTTGTACGGCTGCTCGGCGGCGGCGAGTTCTTCCTCGCTGCGTTCGGCGGCGCGCACGTGTTCCAGATGGGTCATGATCGCGTAGCACAGTTCGCGCGTTCCCTCGCCGGTCAGTGCCGACATGGTGAACAGGCGCGGCTGCATCGGATCGTAGTCAGCCAGCTTGTCGACGGTGAAGTCGACCCCATAGGCGTCGAGGAAGGCCCGGGTCTTTTCGATGCGGTCGGCTTCGTCGAGCATGTCGAGCTTGTTCAGCACCAGCCAGCGCGGCTTGTTGTACAGATGCTCGTCGTACTTGCGCAGCTCCTCGACAATGGCGCGCGCTTCGGCCACCGGGTCCACTTCCGGGTCGAACGGCGACAGGTCGACGATATGCAGCAGCAGACCGGTACGCTGCAGGTGCTTGAGAAAGCGGTGACCAAGGCCTGCGCCTTCGGCTGCACCCTCGATCAGGCCCGGGATGTCGGCGATGACGAAGCTGCGGTTCTCGTCGATGCGAACCACGCCCAGGTTCGGGTGCAGGGTGGTGAACGGGTAATCGGCGACCTTGGGTCGCGCAGCCGACACGGCAGTGATGAAGGTCGACTTGCCGGCGTTCGGCATGCCGAGCAGGCCGACGTCGGCCAGCACCTTCAGTTCCAGCTTCAGCGCGCGCTCCTCGCCCTCTTCACCCTTGGTGGTCTGACGCGGTGCGCGGTTGGTGGAACTCTTGAAATGGATATTGCCCAGCCCGCCCTTGCCACCCTTGGCCAGCACGGCCTGCTGGCCATCGTGGGTCAGGTCCGCGACCAGTTCGCCGGTCACCTGGTCAACAATGACCGTGCCGACCGGCATGCGCAGGATGATGTCGTCCGCGCCCTTGCCGTAGCAATCGGCGCCACGGCCACCTTCGCCATGCCGGGCGATGTACTTCTTGACGAAGCGGTAGTCGACCAGCGTGTTGATATCCTTGTCGGCAACAGCGATCACGCTGCCGCCACGACCGCCGTCGCCACCGTCCGGGCCCCCCTTGGGCACGAACTTTTCGCGCCGCATGCTGGCGGAGCCGTTGCCGCCCCTGCCGCCGACTACTTCGATTTTCGCTTCGTCAATAAACTTCATGGTGTCTCCGGTACGCGGTGGGGATGCGCCGCGCGCGCAGGCGGGGCAGCCGGACGGCGCCAGTGCGCCGTCTCCTGAAAAACGAAAGCCCTATCACAAGGATAGGGCCACTGCTGACAAATCCTGCCACGGGGGGCGCTGGGCGCCCGGTGCGACCCGACCTTGTCAGCAGTCAGGCATGCGCTGCCTGTGGCTCAGGCTGCTACCGCTTCTTCCACGCCGGTGTACGGCAGGACGACGACGGTCTTGCGCTTGAGCGCGCCCTTGGTCACGAACTTCACATAGCCGTCGACTTTGGCGAACAGGGTGTGATCCTTGCCGCAACCGACGTTTTCGCCAGCGTGGAAACGGGTGCCACGTTGACGGATGATGATCGAACCAGCCGGAATCAGCTCGCCGCCGAACACCTTGGTGCCGAGGCGTTTTGCCTGTGAGTCGCGGCCGTTACGTGAACTACCGCCAGCTTTTTTGTGTGCCATGATTCTGCTCCTGGATTACTTCGAAATTTCGTCGATGCGAATTTCGGTATAGTTCTGGCGGTGGCCTTGATGCTTTTGGTAGTGTTTCCGACGACGCATCTTGAAGATGCGGATCTTGTCGCCACGACCATGGGAAATCACAGTGGCCTTGACAGTGGCACCAGCCACCAGCGGGACACCGACTTCAACCTGCTCACCATCAGCAACCATCAGTACCTGGTCCAGTACAATCTGGCTGTCGATGTCTGCCGGTATCTGTTCTACTTTGAGTTTTTCGCCAATGGCAACTTTGTATTGCTTGCCACCGGTTTTTACGACCGCGAACATAGACATTGAACTCCAATAAACTTCCACGAACCATTCGCGGAAGAGGCAAGAGGATACGCAAGTCGCTGATTGGCGTCAACTTTCCCGACCCGTTCTGCCCCCTTCGCCGCGCCAGCCAGCCCGTTACGCAGACAGCATCACGCGTCCCGCGCTTTTTGTTACAATCCGAACGTTCTCCGCGCGTTTCCGAGTCGAGTCTGCCGTGCCTAACCCGTTGTATCGAAAACTGATTGCCGACGACATGCAAGCCGTCGACCAGGTCATCCGTCGTCGCCTGCATTCTGATGTAGTGCTTATCCGGCAGGTTGCCGACTACATCATCAACGCTGGCGGCAAGCGCATGCGCCCCGCCGTCGTGCTGCTGGCCGCGCGTGCGCTCGGTCTGTCCGGCGACAGTGTGCACGAGCAGGCGGCGATGATCGAATTCATCCACACCGCCACGCTGCTGCACGATGATGTCGTCGACGAATCGAGCCTGCGCCGTGGCCGCGAAACCGCCAACGCGATGTTCGGCAACGCCGCCAGCGTGCTGGTCGGCGACTTCATCTACACCCGCGCGTTCCAGATGATGGTCGCCACCGACAGCATGCGCGTGCTCGAAGTCATGGCCGGCGCCACCAACGTCCTCGCCGAGGGCGAAGTGCTGCAGCTGCTGAACATCGGCAACACCAGTATCGACGAAGCCGGCTACCTGCGCGTGATCCAGTACAAGACCGCCAAACTGTTCGAGGCCGCCGGCCGGCTGGGCGCCATCCTCGCCCGTGGCACGCCGGAGCAGGAAGAAGCCCTGGCCCGCTACGGCATCGAACTCGGCACCGCGTTCCAGATCATCGACGACGTGCTCGACTACTCGGGCGACGCCGACACCATCGGCAAGAGCCTCGGCGACGACCTGGCCGAAGGCAAGCCGACGCTGCCGCTGATCTACGTCATGCGCCAGGGCACGCCGGAACAGGCTGCCGTCGTGCGCCAGGCACTGGAACAGGCGAACCGTGACCATTTCGATGCGGTGCTGGCTGCGGTACAATCCAGCGGCGCGCTCGACTATGCCCGCGAACAGGCCTGGGCCGCCGTGCACCGCGCGCAGGATGCCATTTCGATCCTGCCCGACACCGACGCCCGTCAGGCACTGTGCGATCTGGTGCATCAGGCCGTCGACCGCACCAGCTGAGTTTTCCCGTGAGTCTCCGTAGTTAAATGGATATAACGGCCCCCTCCTAAGGGGCAGTTACAGGTTCGATTCCTGTCGGGGGCGCCACACTGAAGTCCGCAGCAGTCCGGCAACAGCCACCAAACCCGCATGGCGCAAGGCTTTGCGGGTTTTTTGTTGTCCTGAGGGGTCCCGCAGCATCCGGCAGCAGCCGGACCGGATTGCGGTTATTTCCGCTGTTATCAGGTAAAAAAACAAAAAATCGATAACAGCAGACTGTAATGACCCAGTAAAAACCTGCTCACGCCATAATCAAGGAAACAGACGATGAGCGTGAAGAGGGAAGAAGATATCAAACGATGGACGGCCAGGCGCAAGAGCGCGCTGGTGCTGGATATCATCCAGGGCAAGACCACGGTGGCCGAGGCCAGCCGTGCCTATGATCTGTCTCCCTC